>JAGQIK010000524.1 GCA_020431405.1 Myxococcales bacterium | reverse complement strand
TGTCGGTGGGCGCGCTGTCGGGGCCGGCGTCTGCCGGAGGCGAGCCCGCCGGCTTCAGATCGACCACGTTGAAGTGCTTGCCCGTGAACGCCGTGGCCAACATCTTGGCGATGAACATGTGGCCCGACGCGTCCGGATGCGAGGGGTTGGCCGAGTCGGCCCACGAGTAGTTGGCGCCGCGGAAGATGGCGTAGGTCGAAAGGTCGATGGCGGCGATGCCTTCCTCGGTGACGAGCTCGCCGATGGCTTTGCTGATCGCCGCCGCGTCGGAGAGGATCGGCCCCTCGAGCGTCAGGCCGGCGAAGATGATGTTGGTCACGCCGCCCGCTTTGACCTGGCCGATGACCGTCTTCATCATCGTCTTCCACTGCGCCACCGACGTGCCGTCCACCAGGTCGTTGCCGCCGAGCTCGAGGATCACGAGGTCGCCGGCGCCGGCCTGCGAGAGCACCTTGTTTTGCACCTCGTTGTTGGAGATCGCCTCGGCGACGGTGAACACCGCGCCGAAGTTGTGCACGGCGATGCCGCTGTAGCCGTACTCGGCTTCGAGCATCTGGCCCAGCACCGAGGGAAACAGGTAAGCGTTCTTGGTCGCGGCGTTCCAGCCATAGCCGTTGCCGAGGTCGATCTGCGAGCCGGCCACCACCGAGTCGCCCATGGCGACGATCTTGAACGGCTGCTTGTTCTTCAGCTTCTGCGCGATGGCGGCGATGTTCTGCGCGCCGAGGATCAGCTGCGAGGTGGAGATGTCCTGGTCGGGGCCGGTTGTGGCCTGGCTGAGGTCCTGCGCCGAGGCGGTCGACTCGCGGCCGATGCGATCGAGGATGTAGTACGTCTCCTGCGAGGCGGCCTGGTCGAGCTCGAAGGTCAGCAGCCAGTCGACGCTCGTGGTCGGGATGTCGAACTTCTTCCACTGCGTGGTGAGCTGCACGACGGTCGAGCCGTTGGTGCCCTGGCGAAAGACGCGCAACCCCACCGGCGCGGAGGCTTTGGCGTAGAACGTCAGGATCGAGGGCGAGAAGCTGCCGCCGAGATCGTGCTCGTAGGTGATACGGCCGATGGAGCCCGGACGCGCGATGACCTTGAGCGCTACGCCGCCGGTGACGGCTTCTTTGGTGGCGCGCGTGATGGTCTCGATGGGCAGCTTGGGCGTATTGCCCGTCATCCAGGTGCCGAACCACAGCCCCGTGTGCGACTCGGTGCTGGCGCCATCTCGGCTGAAGGGGGTGAACTGCGCGTGCGCGGGCGCGGGCGCGGCCGCGACGGCGGCGCAGAACGCGAGGGCGAAGGTCCAGCGTTGCATTGGAGCGTCCTAAGCGGTGTAGGTGATCGCCGCTTATTGTAGCTGCAATGTCGAGTTTTGCTCGGCGCTCACAGCGAGCGCGGCGCGCGCACCGGCCAGGGCCTGCGCGCGAGGTCGCTGCAGGTGGTGCCGGCGGGCACTCGGCGGTAGGCGAAGTGGCCGATCATGCTGTCTTTCGAGTCGCGCGCGACGAGCCTGAGGCAGCGGCCGGAGGCGCCGAGGATGCGCTGGCGCACCGTGACGGCGACCTGCCCGACGAACAGCTCCCCGCGTCGCTGGCCGCGCGCCACCGAGGTGGTGCGGCTGGCGACCTGCAGCGTCCCGCCGCACAGCGGCGCGTCGACGCGGATCGTCATGCCCGGCTTGCCATCGCGGTCGATGTCCTCGCTGCCCCAGCCGACGCGCCACGGTGCGGCGTAGAGCAGGCGGCTTTGATGCGGTCGGAAGGTGATGCGCGCGCTGGGCAGCGCCGCGACGCCGCGATCGCTGAGCCGTACCTTGCCGCCCGCGACTTTGGCGAAGTCGACGCGACAGGTGCGCTGCTCGAGCTCGATGCGGCCGCCGCGCCGGCGCACGCGCGCGATCACGTAGGTGTCCGTGCGCGTGCGCAGGGGGCCGAGGATCGGCACCACCCGCCGGCCTTCGACAAACTGATGGCCGACCCACAGCGTGTGCTCGAGCTTGGCGGCGGTGGCGTCGCGGGCGCTGCGCGGCGCGATCAGGACGAAGGCCGCCGTGCCGAGCAGCGCCAGCGCTCGGCGCGCGCTCACGTCGTCGCTCCGCTGGCTTGTCGCTCGTCGAGCAGCTCGTCGACGAGCGCGATCCAGTCGCTGCCGGCGACGATGCCGCCCGCGTCCTCGACCGCGTCAGCGAGCGATGCCGAGCCGGCGCCGCCCACGACCCACGGCGTGCTGCCCGCAGCGCGCGCGTAGGCCGCGAACGCCTCGCGCACGTCGTTGTGGTCAGTGCCGAGCGTCGCCGAGAGGCCGACAAACAGCGGGTTCGTCGCCTGCACGGCGTGCGCGATAGCGCTGGGCGGCGTGCGCGTGCCGAGCATCACGGCGCGGACGCCGCGCTGCGCCAGCCGGAAGGCCACGCCATAGAGCGGCAGCCCGTGTGTCTCGTCGGCGACGCAGCCGAGCAGCACACAGGGCGCCGCCGGCGCCGGCTGCACCAAGCGCAGCAGGTCTTTGCAGGCAGCGACCATCAGCTCGCTGGCCATGTGCTCCTGCGCCACGTCGAACGTCCCTTCGTGCCAGCGCCTTCCCACCTCGCGCAGCACCGGCCCGAAGATGCCGTCGTAGACGTCGTAGGCGGTGCCGGCGACGAGCGATGCCCGCAGCGCCTTTTCGATGGCCACCGGGTCGCTCTTTTCGATCGCCTGCAGAATGCGCTCCTGATGGGCGCGATGCGCGTCGGCGAGCCGCACGGTGGGCGTCTCGATGCCGGCGGCAGGCTTGATCACGCCGACGATCGGCGCGGGCTCTACGGCAGCCGCCTGTCTCTGCTTCTGCTTCTGCTCGGCGACGCTCTGCAGCACCAGCCGCGCGGCCTCGGCCGGCGCGATGCCCTGATCGCAGTGATCGCGCATGGCCTGGATCAGCGCGATGTCGGCGTCGCTGTAGATGCGGTAGGCGCTCGCGGTGCGATTGGGCGTCGGCACGCCATAGCGCCGCTCCCAAGCGCGCAGGGTCGCCGCCGACACGCCGGTCGCCTTGGCGACTGCCTGGATGCGGTAACGGCCGGTGCCGCGCACGCCCTTGTTGTCTGCCATCGGTTTCATCCTAACCCCTCACCATTCGTAGCGCGTCGATTAATGTTTGTCGACCCTTTGTTTATGCTTCATGCTTCCCCCATGGCGCTCGCAATCCAGACATATGCACCCGATATTAAACAAGAACCCAGCGGTCCGCTGGCGCTCGTGATCGGCACCGGCTTCGGCGGGTTGGCGGCGGCGGTGAGGCTGCTGAGCCGTGGATACCGCGTCAGGTTGGTGGAAAAGCTCGATGCGCCCGGCGGCCGCGCCTACGTCTACCGCCAGGACGGCTTCGTCTTCGACGGCGGGCCGACGGTCATCACCGCGCCGTTTCTCTTCGAAGAGCTGTGGCGACTGTGCGGCCGCGAGATGGCCGACGACATCGATCTGCGCCCTGTCGATCCGTTCTATCGGATTCGCTTCGACGACGGGCAGGTCTTTCACTACAACGGCGACGCCGCCAACATGCGGCGCGAGGTGGCGAAGCTCGCGCCCTCCGACGTGCGCGGCTACGAAGACTACGTGCGCTTCTCCGAGGAGATCTTCAAGGTCGGCTTCGAGAAGCTGGCGCACGTGCCCTTCAACAGCTGGCAGTCGATGGCGCGCATCGTGCCGTCGATGATGCGCCTCAAGAGCTATCGCACCGTCTACGGGCTCGTCTCGCAGTTCGTCAAAGACGAGCGCGTGCGGCAGGTGCTCAGCTTCCATCCACTGCTCGTCGGTGGAAACCCGTTCTCGACGACGTCGATCTACACGCTGATCGCCTATCTCGAGCGCAAGTGGGGCGTGCACTTTCCGATGGGCGGCACCGGCGCGCTGGTGCGCGGGCTGGTCAAGCTGATCGAGCAGAAGGGCGGCGAGATCGTCTACAACGCCGAGGTCGAGCGCATCATGCTCGAAGGGCGTCGCGCCTGCGGCGTCCAGCTTCGCGACGGGCGACAGCTGCGCGCCGATCTCGTCGTCTCCAACGCCGACTCGGCCTACACCTACCGCAACCTGCTGCCACCCGAATTCAAGCGCCGCTGGACGCCGCAGAAGGTCGACCGCGCGCGCTTTTCCATGAGCCTCTTCGTCTGGTACTTCGGCACCGATCGCAAGTACGACGACGTCGCGCACCACACGATCCTGCTGGGTCCACGCTACAAGGGGCTGCTCGACGACATCTTTCGGCGCCACCGACTGGCGCCCGACTTCTCGCTCTATCTGCATCGACCGACGGCTACCGACCCATCGCTCGCGCCGAGCGGCTGCGACGGCTTCTACGTGCTCTCGCCGGTGCCGCACAACGACAGCGGCGTCGACTGGTCGACGCAGGCCGAGCCCTACCGGCGCGCCATCGAGCGCTACCTCGAGCGCACGGTGATGCCAGGGCTCTCCAAGCACGTCGTCACGTCGTACATGCTCACGCCGCGCGAGTTCGAGCATCGCTTGCTGTCGGTGCGCGGCGCGGCCTTCAGCTTCGAGCCGGTGCTGACGCAGAGCGCGTACTTCCGGCCGCATAACCAGAGCGAGGACATCGAGCAGCTCTATCTCGTCGGCGCCGGCACGCACCCGGGCGCGGGCGTGCCCGGCGTGCTCTCGTCCGCGCGTGTGCTCGATCAGATCGTGCCCGATGCAGCCGCGTTTGCCCGCTAGCCCGGCCACGCGCGCGGCCGACGCGCGCACGGCGCAGGCGATCCTGTCGGCGGGATCGAAGAGCTTCGCCGCGGCTGGCTGGCTTTTGCCGGCAGCACTGCGCCGCGGTGCCGCCGCGATCTACGCCTTCTGCCGCGTGGCCGACGACGCGGTAGACGAGGCGGATGACCCGCGCGCTGGGCTCGAGATGATGCGCGGGCGGCTCGAGGCGATCTACGAGGGCCGGCCCGCAGGCGCCGTCGACCGTGCGTTCGCCGAGGTGGTGCGCGAGCGCGGCATCCCGCGCGTGATCCCCGAGGCGCTGCTCGAGGGCTTCGCCTGGGATGCCGCCGGGCGCCGCTACGAGACGCTCGAGGACGTCTACGCCTACGCGGCGCGCGTGGCCTCCACCGTCGGCGCGATGATGACGCTGCTGATGGAGCGTCGCGACCCGCAGGTGCTGGCGCGCGCCTGCGATCTCGGCGTGGCCATGCAGCTGACCAACATCGCGCGCGACGTGGGCGAGGACGCCCGCATTGGGCGGCTCTATCTGCCCGTGCGCTGGCTCGCCGAAGAGGGCGTCGACGCCGATCACTTCCTCGCGAGCCCAGGCGCGAGCCCCGCGCTCGGCCGCGTGGTGGCGCGCTTGCTCGATGCGGCGGCGCCGCTCTATCGGCGCGCCGAGGTGGGCATCGCCGAGCTGCCGTGGGCCTGCCGCCCGGCGATTCACGCCGCGGCGCTGATCTACGCCGACATCGGCCGCGTGGTCGGCGAGAGCGGATACGACTCGGTCTCCCGGCGCGCGGTGGTCTCGACGGCGCGAAAGGGCGCGCTGCTGGCCAGCGCCGCGGTGAGGGCGACGCGCACGAGCAGCGCTGGTGCGGCGATGCGAGCGGCGCTGGCCGAGCAGCGCGCAGCGCCGGCGCTCGCCGAGACGCAGTTCATCGTCGACGCGGTCACGCGATCGGGAGCGCTGGCGTGACGCGGCAAGAGAGCGCGGCGGCCGGCGGCGTGGCGCGCGCGCGGGCTGTCGTCGAGGAGAGCGGCGGGCGCGAGCTTGTCGAGCGCCTCGAGCATCTCGACGCGTGTCGCGGCGGACGCCCGCAGACGCGCGGCGCGGCGCGATCGATGGCGCGCGGCGCCGCTCCGCAAGCGGGCACGCGCTTCGACACCGACGTGGCGATCGCCGGCGGCGGGCTTTCGCTGCTCGTCGCGCCGCTGCTCGCTGAGGCCGGACTCGACGTGACCGTGATCGAGCGCGGTCGCGCCGGCACGGTGCATCGCGAGTGGAACGCCAGCCGGCCCGAGCTGGCGCCGCTGAGCGACTGCGGTCTGTTCAGCGCGCGCGAGGTCGACGATCTGGTCATCAATCGCTACCGCCATGGCTCCTGCTTCTGGCACGGCGGCGAGGGTCGCTACGACGTGCGCGGCGTGCTCGACTGCGCCGTCGACGCGCCGCGGCTGGCGCGCGAGGTGCGCCTGCGCGCCGAGGCGCGTGGCGTGCGCTTCATCGACGGGCACAGCGTCGTGGCGCACCGCGCGGGCCCCTGCGGCGTGCGCCTGTGGCTCGAGCCGCGCGACGGCGGCGCCGTGCGCGAGCTGAGCGCGCGGTTGATGGTCGACGCGCGTGGGGCGTCGTCGCCGTATGCCGCGGCCGCCGATCTGGTCTGCCCGACGGTGGGCGGCGTGCTCGGCGGGCTCGACGAGGGCAGCGCGCCCGATCAGATCGACCCCACCGTGGGACAGATCCTGGCCACCGTCGAGCACGCGGTGCGCGTGCCGGCGAGCGATCCGAGCGCGGCGCCCGGCGCGCGCGCGATGCAGCGCCAGCACATCTGGGAGGCGTTTCCTGGCCATCCTGGCGAGACGACGGTGTACCTGTTTTACTACGCGCCGAGCGCCGCGGTGGCGCCGGGTGCGCTGCTGTCGCTCTACGCGCGCTTCTTCGAGCAGCTGCCGCGCTACAAGCGCGGCGCGGCCAAGCTGCTGCGGCCGACCTTCGGCTACATCCCCGGCTGGTCGCGCCTGACTACCGGGCCGGCGCCACTCGAGCCGCGCGTGATGCTCGTCGGCGACGCGGCTGCGCGGCACTCGCCGCTCACGTTCTGCGGCTTCGGCTCGATGCTGCGCTCCTTTCGCGGCGCGGCGCAGCGCATCGTCGAGGCGCTGGCGCGCGATGATCGCTCCGGCGCGCCTATCGCCCCCGCGGTGCTCGACGCGCCGATCCACGCCGGCACCGGCGCGCTGGCGCGCATGATGGCCTCGCCGCCGCCCGGCGCCGCGCTCAACGCGCTGCTCGACGCGGCCTTCGGCTCGCTCGCCGAGATGGGTGACGCGGCCTACGGCGCGCTGTTGCGCGACGAGATGTCGGCCGCAGAGTTCGTCTCGTTTCTTCACCGCACGTCCATGCGTCGGCCGCGCGTCTACGCCGACGTGTTTCGCACGCTGGGCGTTGGCGCGGTGGGGCGCTGGGGTGTGGGGCTGGTCGGGCAGCTGCTCTCGGCGGCCGTCGCGCGCGCACCGGCCGCGGTCGGCGCGCGGCCATGATCACGGCGCGCAAGACGCAGCGCTTCTGCCGCTGGTTTTCACGCCATTGCGAGCGGCGCATCGCCACGCACTTCGCCGAGGTGCGCGTCCACGGCCTCGAGCAGCTGCGCTCGGTGCCCGCCGAGGTGCCGCTGGTCGTCGTCAGCAACCACGTCTCGTGGTGGGACCCCGTGCTGGCGATCTATCTCGCGCACCGCGTGCTCGGCCGCGACGGCTACGCCTTGATGGACGCCGCGAGCCTGCGGCGGCTGCGCTTCTTTCGCCGCGTGGGCGGCTTCGGCGTCGACCTCGACGACGCCAACGATGGCGCGGCGGCGGTGCGCTACGCGGCGCGGCTGCT
>JAGQIK010000523.1 GCA_020431405.1 Myxococcales bacterium | reverse complement strand
GCCCGCCGGCAAGGGCAAGGTCGCGATCAAGTCCGATCCGTGGGCGTACATCACCATCGACGGGCGCCGCACCAAGATGACGACCTCCGCGCGGCCGTTCACGCTCTCGGCCGGCACGCATCGCATCACGCTGGTCAACCCTGCCCTCAACCTCAAGAAGACGATCACCATCGTCGTCGAGGCCGGTGGGCTGGTGCGTCGCTTCGTGCCGCTGCGCTAGCAAGCACCATGCGTTTCGCCGCGATACTCTCGCTCCTCGCCGCCGCTTTCGGGTGCGCGGCGTGCGCCAACACGCGGCCTCGACGCCGCGCGCCGCACGTCGCGCGCGCGCGCGCGTATCTCAGCACGCCACAAGCACAGATCGACCACGACTTCGATCACTGCTGGCGTGCGCTGGCCTGGAAGACGTGCGCCGCGACTGATCTCGCCTGTCGAGCGCGAACGCACGCCGCCTACTGGCGCGTGGCGAGCGACAAACGCGTGCAGTGGCTGATCGCCCATGGCTGCCCGCGCGACGTCATCTCGCCGCAGCTTTCGTGCGATCCGCCGCCGAGCTACCCGTGGGAGGATCGCCCCGACGCTAGCGCGAGAGCCGCAGCCGAACGTTGCTGTCGGCGCTAGCCGCCGCCACGCCGATGGCCACGCCGCCGCCCGCCGCCGCCACGCCGACGATCGTCCAGAACCACCAGGTCTTGAAGATCGACTCGTTCTTGCGCGTGCGATCGCCGCCGTCGCCACCATCACCGCCGTCGCCGTCGTCACCGCGCTTCTTGCGCGCGACCACACCGAGCATCGGCAACACGCCGGTGGCGAGCTTGCTCACCGACCAGGTGGTGCCGTCTGGCGCGAAGGGCTTCGACTTGGCCGTCGTCGGTGTGTCCACCGTACGAATGTTGACGACCCGAGCCAGCACCTGGAACTTGCCCTCGCGCGGTCTGACGCGCACGGCGAGCACGAAGTCGGCGTTGGCCTTCTTGCCGATGGCGCGCAGGTCGTTGTCCGAGCTCGGCGGAGGCGCCGAGGCCAGCGCCAGCTCGGCGCTGCGCTTCCAGCCGACGGTCACGACGCGCCCCACCAAGCCGCTGCCGCCGCCGACGTGCACGAAGTGCTCGCCCGCGGGCAGCGTGAGCACGGCTGGTCCGCTGCCGCGGCGCCGGCCGTCGACCCAGATCGGAAGCCCCGAGGGCGTCGTCTTGACGCGCAGCTCGCCCGTCTCGCGCGCGACCTTCTTGCGGATGTTGTTGTAGATGCGCACCGTCACTGGCTTGAACGTGCCCGGATCGAGCGTGCGGCTCGGATCGAGCACCGCCACGCGCGTCAGCGCCCACGATGCAGCGCGCTTCTTGCCGCGGTCGATCTCGAGCTTGGCGCGCGCCAGCAGCACCTCGATCAACACGTTGACGTCGCGCGTGCGCGCGAGGCTGTTGCGAAAGAGCGTCTCGGCCTGTTTGAGCCGCTCGAGCGCCTCGTCTTCCTTGAAGCGCTGCGAGAGCGTCTTGGCCATCTGCAGGTGCGCCCGCATCTCGCGCGCCACGTTGGTGGTCGCGCCGCCGCCGCCGCCGCCGGCGCCGACACGCCGCACCTCGAGCTCGCCGTCCTTGCCGAGCGCGCTCTCGAGGCCGGCGAGCACATCGCGGCGCACCTGCGGGCTGACCTCGGGCGACGACAGGTCGACGAGCACGACGGTCTTCTGCGCCTCGGCGACGCCGCCGCCGAGCAGCATCGCCGCGGCCAGCGCGGCAGCAGCGCACCGCCGTTCGAGGGCACGGAAAACCTTGCGGCCTGGGTAGTCGCGGCGTGACGCCATACGGAGCACAGTGTACTTCATGTCCGCCATGCGAACTGCTTTTGCGGTGGGAGATGCACCTGCATATACTTACGCCGTGCGGCAGCTGACCTTCGTCGCAGTTTTGATCGCGCTATCTGGCTGCGGCAGCGGCGAGCTGTCGCTCAAGCTCGTGCCGGCCGGCTTCGACGATCCATTCAGCAACCTGGCGCGCATCATCGTCACCGCGCAGGACGTCAGCTTCCAGACCGTCGCCACGTTCAACGCTGACAACGCCGCCGGTGACGTCGACCTCGGCGAGCTCGCCGCCGGCGACAGCCGCCTTGTGATCGCCGGCGTGGACGCCGCCGACCAGGTGCTGTCACGCGGGACCACCCGCCAGCTCGCCCTCGGCAGCAGCACCAGCGGCGAGGAGCTGGTGCCGTTTTCGTCGCTGCGCGTCGCTTCGGCGCTGCCTACGACACGCGCGTTGAGCGGCACGCCAGCCATCGACGGCCTGCTCGACGAGTGGAAGGCCTCGCCCTCGATCGTGCTCGACGCGCAGTCGCGCGTCTCGGGTCCCGAGACCACCGCCGCCGACGTGCGCGCCGAGGTCTTCTTCGCCTGGGCAGCCAACGAGCTGCGCTTCGCCATCGCGGTGCTCGACGACTGCATCACGCTCAAGGCGGGCGAGTCGATCAACAGCTGCGCCGCTGCAGCGGCACCGGACCGCGTGACCATCGGCTTCGACGGCGCCGACGACGGCGGCACCTTCGGCAGCGGCGACTTTTTTCTCGAGCTCACCGCCGGCGGCGCCACGCGCCTCGCCGGCAACATCGATCCGAGTCAGTTCCAGATCTCGTTCGGCGTGCTCGCCGGACGTCGCGGCTGGGCTGTCGAGGGGCTGATCTCGCTCGGTGCCTTGGGGCGCGGCGCGCTGCAAGCATCCGATCGCATCGGCTTCGACGTGTCGATCATCGACGAAGACCCCGAGCAGCCCGAGCCCACCGTGCTGCGCTTCTCGACGCTGCCCGGCGGCGCCGCCACCGTCACGCCGGTGGACTCTATGTCGACGCTCGGCTTCGGCCAGCCCTAGGGCAAGCGGGCTACAAGGGGATGTTGCCGTGCTTGCGCGGCGGGTTGTCGAGGCGCTTGTTCTCGAGCATCTTGAGCGCCACGCACACGCGCGAGCGCGTCTCGCGCGGCAGGATCACCTCGTCGACGTAGCCCAGCGCCGCCGTCTTGTAGGGGTTGGCGAACGTGTGGCGATAGGCCGCGGTTAGCTCGGCGCGCGTCGCGTCGGGATCTTTGGCCGCGGCGATCTCTTTGCGCTGCAGGATGTTGACCGCGCCTTCGGAGCCCATCACCGCGATCTCGGCGTTGGGGTAGACGTAGTTGACGTCGCCGCGGATGTGCTTCGACGACATCACGTCGTAGGCGCCGCCGTAGGCCTTGCGCGTGATGACGGTGACCTTGGGCACCGTCGCCTCGGCGAAGGCATAGAGCAGCTTGGCGCCGTGGCGGATGATGCCGCCGTACTCCTGGCTGGTGCCCGGCAGAAAGCCCGGCACGTCGACGAAGGTCACCAACGGGATGTTGAAGCAGTCGCAGAAGCGCACGAAGCGCGCCGCTTTGGTCGAAGCGTCGATGTCGAGACAGCCCGCCAGCACCATCGGCTGGTTGGCGACGATGCCCACCGGCCGACCGTCGAAGCGCGCGAAGCCGATCACGATGTTCTTGGCGTGGTGCTTGGCCACCTCGAGGAAGTAGCCCTCGTCGACGACGACCTCGATGAGGTCCTTGATGTCGTAGGGCTTGGCCGGGTCTTGCGGGATCAGATCGTCGAGCGACGCGTCGGCGCGCTTCGGATCGTCCTTGCTCGCCGCCCGCGGCGGGTCCTCGGTGTTGTTCTGCGGCATGAACGAGAGCAGCTCGCGCACGCCTTGCAGGCACGCCTCCTCGTCGGCGAAGGCAAAGTGCGCCACGCCGGACTTGCTGTTGTGCGTGCCGGCGCCGCCGAGATCGTTCTTGGTGACCTCCTCGTGGGTCACCGTCTTGATCACGTCGGGACCGGTGATGAACATGTAGCTCGTCTCTTCGACCATCAGGATGAAGTCCGTGATGGCCGGCGAGTAGACGGCGCCGCCGGCGCAGGGGCCCATGATCGCCGAGATCTGCGGGATGACGCCCGACATCAGCGTGTTGCGCAGGAAGATGTCGGCGTAGCCGGCGAGCGACTCGACGCCTTCTTGGATGCGCGCGCCGCCCGAGTCGTTGAGGCCGATCACGGGCGCGCCGACCTTGGCGGCGAGGTCCATGATCTTGCAAATCTTCTGCGCGTAGGCGGCGCCCAGGCTGCCGCCGAAGACGGTGAAGTCCTGCGCGAAGACGTAGGTCAGCCGGCCGCGCACGTCGCCGTAGCCGGTCACCACGCCATCGCCACGGATCTTCTTTTCGTCCATGCCGAAGTCGGTGCAGCGGTGTGTGACGAGCCGGTCGAGCTCGATGAACGTCCCCGGATCGAGCAGCCGCTCGATACGCTCGCGCGCCGTGAGCTTGCCGGCGGCGTGCTGTTTTTCGATACGCGCGGCGCCACCGCCCTCGAGGGCTTCCTTGTTGAGGCGCTTGAGCCGCTCGACGGGCGTCTCGTTGGCTGCTCTGTCCTTGATCGTCGCTTCGCTCATGGTCTCTCTCCAAAGGGGCTACGGCTGAAGGTTTCTCTGCGCGATATAGTGCTCGACCTGCTCGAGCTGCTCCGGCGCCAACCCTTCCAAAAAGACCGCGGCGCCGCGCTGCGGCTGCTCGGGGTCGTAGCGTACGCGGGCGATCACGTCGAACGGCGTCTGCGCCGCGGGCAGGGCGAAGCGCACGCGCGCCGGCGCGTCGCCGGCGATGGGCAGACCGTGCGCGAGATCGAGACGCGGCGGCAGCGCGATCTGCTCGCTGCAGCGAAAGAACCGCGTCACGTCGGCACGCGGGGCGCCCTCATCGACGTCTCCCAGTCGGATCTCGACGGTGACCCTCAGCGGCGCAGAAAACGGCATCGCGCGAAAGCTACCTCGAAGCTCGGCGGCGAAACAACAGCGCCGCCGCTACCAATCGTAAAAGCCCTTGCCGCTCTTCTTGCCGAGCTCGCCGCGCGCGACCTTGTCGCGCAGGATCTGCGGCGGCTCGTACTGCGCACCGCCGAGCTCGCGATGCAACGCCTCGGCGATGGCGAGCCGCACGTCGAGGCCGACGAGGTCGGTCAAGCGCAGCGGCCCCATCGGGTGCTTGTAGCCGAGCTCCATCGCCTTATCGATATCGGCCGCCGAGGCGACGTCGCTCTCGACCATGCGCATCGCCTCGAGCCCGAGCACGACGCCGAGGCGGCTCGACGCGAAGCCTGGCGAGTCGCGCACGACGATCGGCTCTTTGCCCAGCGCGCGGGCGATCTCGAGCACGCGCGCGCGCGTGGCGTCGGACGTGCCGGCGTGCACCACCACCTCGAGCAGCTTCATGATGTGCACGGGGTTGAAGAAGTGCATGCCGATCACGCGCTCGGGGTGCGCGAGCTCTTCGGCGATCTTGGTCAGCGGCAGCGACGACGTGTTGCTCGCCAGGATCGCCTTCGCGTCGACCAGCCCTTCGAGGCGCGCGAAGAGCGCGCGCTTGATCTCGAGCTTCTCGACGATCGCTTCGACGACCAGCTCGGCGCCCGCGGCGGCGCGCTCGAGGTCCGGCTCGGTGACGATGTTGGCGAGGGTTTGTTGGCGCAGCTCGGCGCTGACCTTGCCGCGCTCGACGCCCTTGTCGAGGTTGCGTTCGATCGACGCGCGCGCGCGCTCGAGCGCGGCGGCGTCGACATCGGTGAGCGTGACGGGGTGGCCGGCCATGGCGACGACCTGCGCGATGCCGTGGCCCATGGTGCCCGCGCCGATGACGAGCGTTTTCATATTCACTCCGCGCGCTCGACGATCATCGCGATGCCTTGGCCAACGCCGATACACATCGTCGCCAACCCGTAGCGCGCGTTTCGCCGGCGCAGCCCGTGCACGAGGGTGGTCAGGATCTTCGCGCCGCTGGCGCCCAGCGGGTGTCCGAGGGCGATGGCGCCGCCGTACACGTTGACCTTGTCGGTGTCTAGGCCGAGGTCTTTGATGCACGCCAGCGACTGCGCGGCGAAGGCCTCGTTGAGCTCGATGAGGTCGATGTCGTCGAGCGACAGGCCCGCGCGCTCGAGCGCCTTGCGCGTGGCGGGCACCGGCCCGATGCCCATACGCTCGGGCGAGACGCCAGCCACCGCGGTGCAGATGATCTTCGCCAGCGGCTTGCCCGGCAGCGCGCCCGCCTTGGCGACCACCAGCGCCGCGGCGCCGTCGTTGATGCCGCTCGCCGAGCCGGCCGTCACCGTGCCGCCGTCGCGAAAGACGGGACGCAGCCGCGCGAGCTTTTCGGCGCTGACGGCGCGCGGGTGCTCGTCGACGCGAAACGCCAGCGGGTCGGCTTTGCGGCGCGGCACGCTGACGGTGACGATCTCGTCCTCGAAGACACCCGACTCGATCGCCGCGGCAGCGCGCCGCTGGCTCTCGAGCGCGAAGGCATCCTGCTGCTCGCGCGTGATGCCGCGCTCTTCGGCGACGATCTCGGCGGTGACGCCGAGGCCGACGGTCCACTCGATGGGCATCTTGGTGTTGATGAAGCGCCAGCCGACGGTGGTGTCGGCGACGTTGGGCGGACGCCGATCGTAGGCGGCCTCCGCCTTGAGCTGGACGTAGGGGGCGCGCGTCATGCTCTCGACGCCGCCGGCGATGAAGCGCTCGCCCTCGCCCGCGCGGATCGCCTGCGCTGCACACGCCACGGCTTGTAGACCCGAGCCGCAGAGGCGGTTGACGGTCATGCCCGGCACCTCCACGGGCAAGCCCGCGAGCAGCGCGGCCATGCGCGCGACGTTGCGGTTGTCCTCGCCGGCGCCGTTGGCGCAGCCGTAGATGACGTCGTCGACAGCGGCGGGGTCGAGCCCCTCGGTGCGCTCGAGCAGCGCGCGGATCGGGACCGCCGCCAGATCATCGGGACGCACGGTGGCGAGCGAGCCGCCATGGCCGCCCACTGCGGTGCGCAGCGCGTTGTAGATATAGACGTCGTTGCTTGCCATGCCGCGTCCTCCCTGCTGGCGCTTGGCCGACGCTACCACAACGCCACTTTGGCGTGACCGGCGGCCACCTTGGCGCGAGGAACACCCGATGTATGGCGCGATCTCGGGCACTTAGCGCGTGGCCCGCCCCCTGCTCTGCAAGGCGGCAGGAGGGTCATGGATGCCGATCACGACGCTGCGCTACGAGGCCGAAGATGACGAGCAGTTCGTCGAGCCGTTCTCGCTTCTCGAGTCGATCGTCAAGGCCGCGCCGCCGCCGCGAGCCGCCGCCGCACGCGGCGTCGACCTCGAGGTGATCCACTACCGCGACGGGCAGCTGTTCGATGTCGCGCGCGTGCCGGAGGGCGCCGAGCTGCGCACACAGGGCGGGCGACTGCTGCTCCGTGCCGACGCAGGTCGCGCGCGGCTGCGCTTCTTCAGCGGCGACGAGGGCACCATCGTTCGCGCGCGCCGTTGGATCGCGCTCTCGAGCCTGGCCAAGCCGCGCTATCTGAGCGTGGCGCAGGACGGCAGCTACGAGATCGCGCTGCGCCCCGGCGACTACGGTCAGCTGTGCCTGGCCGACGGCGGCTACCTGCTGCGCTACGTGCAGAGGCTCGCCGAGCCGCCGCCGCCCAAACGCACGCCGCTCGCGCGCCGGCGCGGGGTGCTCGGCATCCTCGGAGCCAGCGCGCTGGTGCACTTCTGCGTGCTCGCCACGGTGGCGTTGGCGCTGCCAGCCAGCATGCCGCTCGCCGACGACGCCGTCAGCGGCACGACGTTGACGCCCGAGTTTCGGCTGGTGGCGCCAGCCAAGCGCCCCGAGCCGCCCAAGCCGCAGCCAACGCCGGTCAAGACGCAGCCAGAGCCGACGCCGGTCAAGATCATCAAGCCGCACGTACGAGGGCCCGCCTACCCCGCCAAGCGCGTGGCGATGGTGCGGCCAGCGCAGCGGTCCCAGCCGCAGCGCGCCCCGGGGAACGAAAACCCGCACGCCAAGACGGCCGCGAGGCAGATGCTCGCGGCGCTCAGCTCGCTGCGCGGCAAGCTCGGCAGCACGCGCGTCGCGCTGCCAACCAACATCGCCGCGGTGCGCTCGCCGAGCGGCAGCGCGGGCTTTCGCATCGCCGGCACGCTCAACAAGATCAAGAGCGGGATATCGCTCGGCGACGGCGGGCGCGACGGGGGCACGGGCAAGTACGTGCGCCGCGTGCTGGCCGCCGGCGCCGGCGGCCTTCGCACCGATCGAGAGGTGGGTACGCGCGTGCTCGGGCGCGTCGTGCGCAAGCCAATGCGCCTCTATCCCGACCGCAACTGCTACCTGTCGCGCGCCGCGATCCAGCGCGTCATCGCCAAGCACATGTCCAAGATCCAAGCCTGCTACGAGCGCGAGCTGCTCAACCACCACGGGCTGGCCGGCAAGCTGGTGCTCGACTGGGAGATCGGCGCGGCGGGACGCGTGGTCAACGCGCGCGTGCACTCGTCATCGATCAGCGCCCCAGTGAGCGGCTGCATCGCGCGCGTAGTGCGCCGCATGCGCTTTCCGCCGCCCAAGGGCGGCCCTGGCACCGTCAAGGTGCGTTACCCCTTTGTCTTCCGTCCGTCGGGCTTCTAGCGACGATGTCTGTGCCAAACTGATCGGGTGATCGCGGTCGGCACACGCGTCGACGGGTACGCCATCGAGCAGCGCCTCGGCGAAGGCGCGAGCGCCGAGGTCTATCTCGCGCGCGACGACGCGCTCGCGCGCCACGTGGTGATCAAGCTCTCGCGCGACGCGCGCGCCGACGCGCGGCTCGAGCGCGAGGCGGCGCTGCTGTCGCGCGCTGGCCAGCGCGGGCTGCTGCAGATCTACGGGCGCGGCGAGCACGATGGCCGCGTCTACCTTGTGCTCGAGCACGCGAGCGGCGCGGACCTCGCACAGCTGATGCGCGACGGGCGCCTCGCGCGCGTCGACGCGCTGACCGTGGCGCGCGACATCGCCGAGGCGCTCGGCGCCCTGCACGACGCAGACATCCTGCACCTCGACGTCAAGCCGGCCAACATCGTCGTCGACAACGGCGCGGACGGCGCCAGGCGCGCGCGCCTCGTCGATCTCGGCGCCGCTACCCGCGCCGACGACGGCGACAGCCCCGGCGAGGCCGGCAGCAGCGCCGGCGCACGGCAGGGAACGCCCGCCTACCTCGCACCGGAGCGTGCTTCCGGCGACGACCCGAGCAGCGCCAGCGACGTCTTCTCGCTCGGCGTGGTGCTGCACGAGCTCGTCTGCGGTGTGCGGCCCGCTCACGGCGATGCGCCCGTGCTCGCGGCCGCCACGCCAGCGCTGTCACCGGAGCTATGCGAGATCACCGCTCGCTGTCTGGCCGCAAAACCCGCGCAGCGACCTGACGCGCGCCAGCTCGCCAACGCGCTCGAGGCCGAGCTCGCGCGCACGCGGCGCGCATTCGACTGTCCCTTCGTCGGCACGGCGCCCTACGACACACGAGCCGCCGCGCTCTACTTCGGCCGCGAGGACGAGCTCGATCAGCTGGCCGAGATGGTGCGGCGACCGGGTGCGGTGGCGGTTGTCGGCGCCGCGGGGGTCGGCAAGTCGAGCTTGCTTCACGCTGGGCTGGCGCCGCGGCTCGGCTCGACGGGCGCGTGGCGGGTGCTGCGCCTTTCGGCCAGCGCGCAGCCGCTGCTCGCTCTGGCGCGCGTGCTATCGCGCGCCGAGCAGCGCGACGCGCAGCACGACGCGCAACGCGACGAGCAGGCCGACGCCATCGCGGCGCGCGCGAAGCTGCTCGCAGAAGCCCCAGCGATGGCAGCGCTGATGCTCGACGCGCTCGGCGGCGCTGGCTCGAGCACGCTGCTCGTGGTCGACCAGCTCGAGCGCGTGCTCGACGCCGAGCCCGCCGCGGCGCGCGCCTTCCTCGAAGCGCTGAGCGTCGCGGGCTCCGGCGACGGCGACACCCGCGTCGTCGTCGCCGCACGAGACGTCGCGCTCGGGCCGCTAGCCGAGCTGGGCGGCGCCACGCTGCTCGAGCGCGTGCTGCCCCTCGCCGAGCTGCCCGCGGACGACATCACGCGGGCGATCACACGCGCCGCGGCGGTCTGCGGCGCGCGCTTCGAGCCGCCCGAGCTCGCCGACAAGATCGCGCGAGACGTGACGGCGGCGGGCAGCCACGAGGCGCTTTCACTGCTGCAGCTCACGCTGCGCGCGCTGTGGGCGCGGCGCGACGAGCGCGCGGGCACGATGCGGCAAGCTGACTATGTCACGCTCGGCGGCGTGCACGGCGCGCTGGCGCTGCTCGGCGAGCAGGCGCTGAGCACACTCGATGATCGCCAGCGGGCCGAAGCGCGCGCCGTGCTGCTCGCGCTGCTCGACGAGCGAGGCGAGGCGCAACCGCGCGCGCGAGGCGAGCTCGAGGCGCTCGGCGACGGTCGGGTCATCGACACGCTGCTGCGCGCGCGCGTCATCTCGCGCCCGCGCGCCGCAGGGACCGAAGGCTACGACGCCGACGACGACACGATCGTGCTCGCCCACCCGGCGTTGTCGACGTGGCCCGAGCTTCGCGCCTGGCGCGAGGCCGACGCCCTGGCCCACGCCCTGAGCCGCGAGCTCGAGCGCGCCGCCACGCTGTGGCACGCGCGCGGCGAGCGCGACGAGGAGCTGTGGGACGCCGCCGCGTTGGCCGAGCTGGCGCGCATCGCGCCGCCCACCTCGCCGAGCGCGGCAGTGGAGCGCTTCGTGGCAGCCAGTCGGCGGCGCGCACGGCGGCGCCAGACCCTACGACGCGGCGGCGCGGGCGCGCTGCTGTTGGCGGTGCTCGCCGGTGTGGTCGGCGCGAGCGTCATCGCGAGCGAGCGTGCTCGAGAGGTGCCTGCACGCGGGGCCCACAGCGCCAGCCGCGACGGCGACGGCGGCGCGTTGGACAGCCCG
>JAGQIK010000522.1 GCA_020431405.1 Myxococcales bacterium | reverse complement strand
CGACGGCTCGGACGTCGCGATCCTCGGCGCGGGCCGCGCGCTGGGTAACGCCGCCGCGCGTGCGCTCGGTGCGCTCTACGAAAACCAAGCGGCGCGCCGCCCGGCGATCATGCGCGTGGCCGCCGAGAAGGGACTGCGCGCGCTGCTCGAGCGGGCCGTGGGCGCGCCCTCGCTCGAGGTGCGGCGCCTGGCGGTGGCCGGGCTTTCGAAGCTCGCGAAGCCGCCGCGCGCGCCGCTCGAGCGCGCGCTCAAAGACAGCGACGCGCGCGTGCGACTCGCCGCGCAAGTCGGGCTGGCGCGCCTTGGCGCCTCGGGCTCGCTGCTTTCGCTCGGCGCGGCGGCGCGCGGTAGCTGCGCGGCGCGCGAGCTGGTGCTCGCGGTGTTTTCGGCGTCGCTCGATCGCGCGTCGCGCGCGCGCCTGCTCGCCGACGCGCTCGACAGCCATTGCCGCGCGCTCGGACAACACGTCTGGACGCTGGCGGTGCGCTATCAGCGCGACGATCCGACCCTGTGGCGCGCGGGGCTTTCGCACGCCGATCGCAGCGTGCGCGTACGCGCGGCGTTGACGGCACTCGGCGTCAAGGGGCCGCTGGTGGAGCGCGCGCCGTAAAGCACCCCTGTCGAGAACTCGTCGACACGGGGACAACAACCTGTTAAAAATTGGCTTCCAGTCGCATCTGTCACCGGCGGCGACGTCTGCGCGAGTCGCGGTGATATGTCGTATAGACGCGTTGGTTCATCCCCTCGAGAGCACCGAAGGAGCGCTCCGGCAAATGAACCCAGATATGGTCATGTACGAGGAGGAGTTTCAGCAGATCCAGGGGGTCTGCTCGAGACTTCATCGCGACGCGAACGCAGTGGCCGTGCTGCTCATCGACAAGAACGGCCAACTCATCGCGGAATCGGGCGAAACGGGCCACCTCGACACGACGTCGCTCTCGTCGCTGACGGCGGGCAACGTGGCCGCCACGGGCGGCATCGCATCGCTCCTCAAAGAAAAAGAATTCACCGGTCAGTTTCACGAGGGCGAGAAGACCAACGTGCACATCTCGTTGGTCGCTCAGCGCGTGATCTTGGTGATCTTGTTCGACGAGCGTTCGTCTCTCGGCCTGGTGCGACTGCGCGTGCGACGGGCCTCTGACGAGCTTCAGGGAATCTTCGACTCGTTGATCTCCAAGGTGGAGCAGCCCTCGGCGCCTTCCATCTTCTCGGAGATCACCGACGAAGATATCGATAATCTGTTCAACGATTAGGCATCGTGGCGAGTCGCGCCTATAATTGCTCCGCGGCTCGCGCCGCGAGCAATACGAGGTTGATTCGACCGCTGACGTGGTCGAATTGCTTCGCGGCTCGCGCCGCGAGCAATACCAAGTTGGTTCGACCGCTAACGCGGTCGAATGCGACTCGCGGACGAACCGGGCGGATCGAGGTCGGCGGCGGGACAAGCGCCCGTCGTGCGGAGCGCCCGGCGCGTGATCCGGGTCGAGACAGCGTGCTGCAGCGGCCATCGGCCGACCGAGCCTCGTGAGCGCCGACGATGTCCTTCATCAATTACTCCTCGCGGGAGATCAACTGCAAGATCGTGTACTACGGTCCTGGTCTGTGCGGTAAGACCACGAACTTGCAGTACATTTACGCCCGCACGAATCCCGAAGCCAAGGGCAAGATGATCTCGCTCGCCACCGAGACCGAGCGCACCTTGTTCTTCGACTTCCTGCCCCTCTCGCTGGGCGAGATCCGCGGCTTCAAGACGCGATTTCACCTCTACACGGTGCCGGGACAGGTCTTCTACGACGCCAGCCGCAAGCTGATCCTCAAGGGCGTCGACGGCGTGGTGTTCGTCGCCGATTCGCAGATCGAGCGCACCGAGGCCAACATCGAGAGCCTCGACAACCTCGAGCACAACCTCTACGAGCAGGGCTACGAGCTGGTCAAGCTGCCCTTCGTGATGCAGTACAACAAGCGCGACCTGCCCAACGTGGCCCCCATCGAGGAGCTGCGCGACCTGCTCAACCCGCGCAACGTGCCCGAGTTCGAGGCCGTCGCCACCACCGGCTTTGGCGTCTTCGACACCCTCAAGGCCGTGGCGAAGCTCGTCCTCACCGAACTGAAGCGCGGCCGCTAGCCAGCACCCCGCGGGGTACAATCACGGCATGTCAGAGGCCTCGCCCGAGCGCATCGGGGCCTACCGCGTGCGCCGCACCATCGGCGAGGGCGGGATGGCGACCGTCTATCTCGCCGAGCGCGAGGGACCGGACGGGTTTCGCAAGCGCGTCGCGCTGAAGGTCATCCGCGCCGAGCTGGCGCGCGACGCCTCGTTTCGCGCGATGTTCATCGAAGAGGCCAAGATCGCGCAGACGCTGGCGCACGGCAACGTGGTGCAGGTCTTCGAGCTCGGCCAGGACGCCGGGCGCTACTTCATCGCCATGGAGTACGTCGAAGGCGTCAGCCTGCTCGAGCTGCTCAAGAAGGCGCCTGGGCGCAAGCTGCCGCTCGAGCTGGCGCTCTACGTCACGCGCTGTCTTTGCCGCGCGCTGCAGCACGCGCACACGCGGCGCACGCCGGCCGGCCAGGCGCTGACGATCGTGCATCGCGACGTCTCGCCACACAACGCGCTGGTGGCCGAGGACGGACAGGTCAAGCTCACCGACTTCGGCATCGCGCGCGCGATGGACGGCCTGATGCACTCGCGGCCGGGGACCATCAAGGGCAAGGTGCACTACATGGCGCCCGAGCAGGCGCGCGGCGACGCGCTCGATCCGCGCGCCGACATCTACGCGCTGGGCCTTTTGTGCTACGAGGCGATCGCCGGCGACAACCCGCTCGGCGAGGGCAGCGTCGGCGCGGTGCTCGAGCGGGCGCTGGGGGCACGCATCGCGCCGCTCGGCGAGGTGATGCCCGAGGTCGACGCGCGCGTGTGCGAGATCGTGCACAAGGCGCTCGCGCGCGAACGCGAGGCGCGCTTCGAGAGCGCCGACAAGATGCTGCGCGCGCTCGAGGCGCTGCGCATCGAGATGAAGGACCACACCGACGCGCACGACCTGGCGCACTTCATCGTCGAGGTCGGCGCGCAGCGGCGCGAACGCTCGCGCTCGCTCGACGGCGCGCTGGCGCGCGTGCTCGGCGGATCGGACGAGGCGCTGCCGGTCTCGGCGGACGCCGACACGGTGGCGACGCCGGAAGACGGCGAGGCGCAGCGCATGACGCCGACGGAGGCGCCGCTGGCGATGGGCGCGCTGGCGATGGCCGCGACGGAGGAGGCCAGCGCGGCGGGGCTATCGCCGAGCGCGAGCACGGCGGCGACGGCCGATACGCAGATCGAGCGCGTCGAGCCGGCGACGTCGAGCACGGTGCAAGCGCGAGCGCAGACGACGATCGAAGGCGAGCCGCCGGAGCGCGCGCGCGGGCCGATGTGGATGATCGTGGTGGTGGGGCTGGTGGTGGTCGGCGCGCTGGCGGTGGTGGCGATGCGGCGGCGGTCTGGCGCGGGCGTGGGCACAGGCACGGGCACGGGTTCGGGTACGGGCACGTTGGTCGCGCAGGGAACGGCGACGGGGACCGGCTCGGCGCGGCCAAGCGCGTTGCCTGCGGATGCGGCGGCGGTCAAGCCCGTGGCGTCGGGCACGGGCACGAGCTCTGGTACGGGCACGAGCACGGGCACGAGCACGGGCACGGGCACGAGCACGGGCACGGGCACGGGGGCCGGCTCCGCGAAGACGAACGTCGTCGGCGCCGGCACGGCGCGCCCGAAGACCAAACGCGTCGTGCGGGTGCGCAAGCGGCGCAAGGGGACGCTGCGGATCAACGTGATACCCTGGGCGCGGGTCAGTATCGACGGTCGATTTCGCAGCAACACGCCCGTACGGCTGTCACTTCGGGCGGGGCGACACAAGGTCAAGCTCGAAAACCCGCGGCTCGGCCGGCAGCGGACGCTGCGCGTGCGCATCGAGGCGGGCAAAGAGACGGTGATCAACGCATGGTGAACGGCGACAGTGGCGCGACGAGGGTGATGACTCAGCAGCGCGGCGGCGAGGTGCTGCTGCAGCGCAAGATCGAGCTCGAGGTCGTCGACGGGCCCGACCAGGGCAAACGCGCGGCGCTCACCGACGAGCGACTCTCCATCGGCTCGCACCCGCAGAGTGATCTGGCGCTCAGCGACGAAACCGTCTCGCGCCAGCACGCCGAGCTGCGCCTCTCGCCCAAGGGTGTGCTGGTCGTCGATCTCGACTCCACCAACGGCACCGCCGTCGGCGGCGTGCGCGTGCGCGAAGCGTTCGTGCCCGAGCAGGGCGAGCTTCGCGTTGGCAAGACACGCATCCGGCTGCGCGTCAGCGACGAGACCGTCTCGCATCCGCTGTTCGGCGAGACGCGCTTCGGCTCGATGATCGGCAACTCGCCGCTAATGCGCGCGCTGTTTTCCAAGCTCGAACGCGTTGGCAAGACCGACGCCACCGTGCTGCTCAACGGCGAGAGCGGCACCGGCAAGGAGCTCGCCGCGCGCGCCGTGCACGACGCCAGCGCGCGCGCCGAGGGGCCCTTCGTCGTCGTCGACTGCGGCGCGCTGCCCTCGACGCTCATCGAGAGCGAGCTGTTCGGCCACGAAAAGGGCGCCTTCACCGGCGCCGCGCACAGCCGCCAGGGCGCCTTCGAGCAGGCCGACGGCGGCACGCTGTTTCTCGACGAGATCGGCGAGCTCGAGCTCGAGCTGCAGCCGCGCCTTTTGCGCGCGCTCGAGTCGCGCGAGGTGCGCCGCCTCGGCGCCAATCGCACGCGCCCGGTCAACATCCGCGTGGTCGCCGCCACCAACCGCGATCTCGGCCGCCGCGTCGCCGAGGGTGCCTTTCGCGAAGACCTCTACTACCGGCTCGCCGTCGTGCAGCTGACCATGCCGTCGCTGCGCGATCGCCGCGAGGACATCCCGCTGCTCGTGCGCTACTTCATCGAGCAGCTCGGCAGCGGCGACGCGGCGCTGTCGGTCTCCGACGCGATGCTGAGCGCGCTCGCCGCGCGCCCGTGGCCGGGCAACGTGCGCGAGCTGCGCAACGTCGTCGAACGCGCCATCGCCCTCGGCGACGAAGACGTCGTCGCCCACGGCGTGGCCGCCGCCGCCGCCAGCGCTGCCGCCGGTGCTACCACCCCCGCCACCTCGGGCGAAACCAGCGGCAGCAACGACAACGACGCCGGCGCGCTGATCCCCACGCTGCGCGAGCTGCCCTACAAGATCGCGCGGGCGCAGCTGCTCGAAGCCTTCGAGCGCGACTACCTCGCCGCGCTGCTCGAGCGCCGCGAAGGCAACCTCACGCAGTCAGCGCGCGAGGCCGAGATCGACCGCGTCTACCTGCTGCGCCTGCTCGACAAATACGACATGCGCAAAAAGTAGGGTCACTCTCTGATCTGCAAGCACCCGTCTACACACCGCTTCTGGCCCACAATGACATTTCTCCGTCGGACGGCGGCCAACCGTGCCGCGCCGAGCCGGTGCGAAATCCGGACGTCGAGAAATGTCATTGTGGCTTTTTCGCGCTTTGATTCCGGACGCTTGCGGAGCATAGAGTGACCCCGGTTAGGGGCAGGTGGAGAGGCTCTGCGCTCTGTTGCAGAAGAGGGCGCTGGCGGTGCCGGGGGCGCAGGCGGTGAGCAGGGTGACGGTGGCGCCGCCGTCGGGGAAGCTGTCGACGAAGGCTTGGCCGCAGAGCGTGACCTCGTCGAGGTTGGGCTGGCAGCTCTCGTTGCGAAAGCCGGTGACGACGACGGCGAGGTTGTCGGCGACGTTGGCCTGCAGCGTGGCGCCGGTGACGCGCAGGCCGGCGACGAGACCGGCGAGGTCTTTGGCCTCGACCCAGTCGCGGCCGTAGACGAAGCAGGCGCGCTTGGCGAGACAACCGAGCGGTGCGGTGGCCGAAAAGTCGGCGTTGCCGATGATCGCCAGCTGCACGCTGCGCGTCTGGTCGATGTTGGGTTGGTCCTCGGTGCAGTAGTCATCGGTGCTGAAGAGATCGAGCGTCAGCTCGGGCTCGCTGCCGCAGCCGAGCACCACGAGCGCCGCGAGCGCCGCCGCTGCGAGGAGCGTCGCCGTCCGCCGCGTCATGGCTGCACGCCGTTGCCGAAGCGCGTGCCGAAGGTGTCGCCGCCGAGCTGCGTCGCGAGCACCGTCGCCGTCACGGCCCCCGCCACCACCGCGCCGGCGATGGTCCAGAACCACCAGCGCTTGTAGAACGGCGCGCCGCGCGCGCGCTTGCCGTCACCGCGGCCGCGGTTGGGATCGAGCGGCTTGCCCAACACCACCACGTCCCAGGCGCGTGTCGCTGCCGCCGCCGGCATGTTCTTGGCCGCGCGATCGGCGACCTCTGGCGACGAGGTGAAGCCCACGCGCAGCCGGCCGTCGGCGAGGCTCGACCAGAACAAGATCCCCGCCGCGCCGAGCGCGTGCGCGATGGCGCGTCGCACCGCCGGCACGCGCGCGTCGACGCTGCCCTCGGCGATGGCGCGCGCGAGCTGTCGCCGACGCGCCGCCGCGTCGCCGAGCGCTGCGAGCTTGATCGTCTCGGCGTTGGCGCCGCCACCGCCTTTGACCTCGAGACGCCGCGCCTCGTCGGCATAGCCGAGCGCGCGCACGCGCAGGTAGTGCAGCCCGGGCCGCAGCGCGAGCGACTCGCTGCTCGCGCGCGCGCGCCCGTCGACCACCAGCTCGACATCGTCGGGCGTCGTCGTCAGCGACACCGTCGTCGGCGAAAGCCGCGCCACGTCAGCGCGCACCTGCGCGAAGTAGGCCACGACCTTGGGCGGATAGAGCCCGGCATCGATGTCGGCCTTGGCGTCGAGCGCGAGCATCAGTCGAAAGCGCGCGTCGGCCACCGGCTGCTCGCCCGCCGACAGCGCCGCGATGGCGAGCAGCTGATTGAGCAGCACCGCCTGCGCGCGCCCCTCGGGCCGCGCGAGCTGCGCCAGCGAAGAAGCCTCCACCGCCAGCAGCCGCCGCTTCATCTCGCCGAACTGCTGCGCGACGTAGTCCTTGCGCGCCGCCGCGATCGCCGCCGCTACGGCGTCCGCGCGCCCTGCCGCGCCCGCCGCCACCGCGCGCTGACCTTCCTCGAGCAGCGCCCGCCGCAGCACCGACCAACGCCCCATCGCGCGCGCCCCCAACCCTTGCTCGAGCGCGCGCTGCGTCTCGCGCGCCGCGGGTGCGACACGCGCCCCCTTGACCGCGGGCAATACCAACACTTGCCTGCTGTTGGGGGTCGCGTGTGCGCTCGACAGCGCTGCGAGACAGCACAACCCTGCGATCGGCGCGACGCGCGCGCTATGACGACGAGATCTGGGGAGGAATACCCGTGTCACCAGTGTAGGATTGTGCGCTACCGCACAGCCGGCATGTCGGTTGCAGAGTCGTGATTGCAGCTGCGACCGGGAGACCACGATGCTGCAACACAACGCGCCCAGCACGGTACACTACCCCAGGATGCGTCGTCTCGGATCAAAGCTGCTGTTGCTGCTCGCCGCCGCCTCGCTCGTCGCCGCCTGCGGCAAGCCCGAAGCGATCGACTACAGCCAAGCCGAGCTGACCGCCGCCACCGACACCGCCACCGTCACCAACACGCTGGGCCGCTTTCTGGTCGGCATCGAAGAGCCCGCCTTCGACCTCAGCGGCACCACCGACCCGGCGACGGTCCGCGCCGACTACCTGCAGCTGATCCGCGACGGCGCCGACAAGCTGCAGAGCCCGAGCTGCCGCGTGACGCGCAGCGACGGCGTCGACGGCGAGCTCGAGACCGTGCGTGTCACGCTCGACAGCTGCTCGTGGCTCTTCGGCGTGATCCGTATCAACGGCACCTACGTCATCGGCGTAAAGACCGACTTCAAAGCCACCTCCGGCAGCGAAAACACGGTCACCGTCAAGGTCATGCTCGAGGGCTTCACCATCAACGCGCTGCAGCTCGACGGCATGTTCGAGGTCACGCGCTCGCCGAGCGAGCTGACCATGAGCCTCTCTCTCGAGACGCCGACGCCGAAGCTGTCGCTGGTGGCCAGCGGCAACGTGATGTGGTCCAAGCCCGCTGGCGACACGCGCACCTGCATGATGGTCAACGCCTTCGGCGGCATCTCGTCGCTGGCCGGCAAGATCGTCGGCAGCTTCACCGACGTCAAAGTCTGCGACGGCGCCGCCAAAGGGCCCTGCCCCGAGCAGGGCACGCTGACCGTCGTCGGCCGCCGCCGCCACGTGGTGCGCCTCGCACCCGGCAGTGCCCAGTACCAGCGCGACGACAACCTCCCGCGCGACCTGCCCGCCTGCCGCCAGTAAGCAGCCAGCGCGCGACCTTGACCGCCGTCAAGGTCAGCTAACGCCCCGAAAGCACACGCGCAGATCACGGCCTCGTTGGCACGGCCAACGAGGGGGTTTTGCCGCCTGGCTTTGGTAGAATGAGCAGCGGGAGCCGCAGCTCCCTCAAAGACAGGGATCACCGCATGCTCAAGATCACCGGAACCGTGCGCAAGACCGACCTCGAGGGCGGCAGCTACACCTTCGTCACCGACCAAGGCGTGACCTACCAGCTCGACGGCGGCGGCTCGGACCTGCTCAAGGACGGCGTGCGCGCCGAGATCGCCGGCGCCATCGCCGAAGGCAAGATGGGCATCGCCATGATGGGCGACATCTTCGAGGTCAAAAGCTACAAGATCATCTGATGGCTTCCACCGCCGGCGCCGACCGCGGCCCACGCCTCGCCGTCTGGCCCAAGCGCTGGATCCTGCTGCTGCTCGCTGCCAGCGTGGTGGTCGTCGCCACGCACTTTCAGCTCACGCGCGTACAAGGCGTGCTGCTGCTCGGCATCCCGTTGTTCGGCCTCGACGCGCTGATGCGCCAGCTCGGCGCGCGCGAGATCAAGCGCTTCGACCACGAGATGATGAAGCTGCTGCAGTCGGGCGACGCGGCCAAGCTCGAGGCGCTCTTCGGCCAGCGCCGCCTGATGCGCTGGTTCGCGCCGCATCACGAGGTGATGAGCCGGCTGGGGCTGATCTATCGCAAGACCGACAAGCCCGACGCCGCCGTGCTCGCCTACCAAGACGCCTTCGACGACGCGCCCAACCGCGAGCGCCCGCTGCTCGCGCACAAGCTCGCCGACGCGCTCTACGCCGTGCGGCGCTTTGAAGAGGCCGAGCGCTTCTATCGCCTCTCGCAGTCGGTTCAGCGCGTCAACCCCGGCGTGCGCGCGCGCCTGGCGCGCCTGGTGCTCGCGCGCGACGGAGACGCCGAAGAGGCCGAGCGTCTGATGCGCGAGGCCGTCGACGCCGCGCACGGCGAGAAAGGCTGCGCCGCGCTGCGCGTGCAGCTCGTGCAGCTTCTGTGCGAGCGCGACAAGCTCGACGACGCGCAGTGGCAGCTCGGCATCGCCGAAGAAGAGGTCGCCGCCGGCGACGGCGACGAGACGACGCTCGAGCCCGCGCGCACGGCGATCGCGCGCGCCGAGTCGGCAGAAGTGATAGAACGGTAGCTGCCGCGCCGCGCGACGCCCGTGATGCCTGCTCCACAAACGCTCCTTTCCCTCGCGCTGGCAGCGTGCCTCGCCGCCACGTCGGCGGGCTGCCGCTGCGGCGCCGAGCCGCCACCGCCCGCGCGCAGCGAGCAGGAAGCGCGGCAGCGCCTGCGTGCTGCGCTGCGCGAGATCCAGCACGCCGAGTGGCGCCGCACCGACGACGCGCGCATCACGATCTGGATCGGCGACGGGCGCCCCGACGTGCGCGCCCACGTGGCGCGCCTGATCGGACGCGTGGGCCTTTCGCGCTACTACCTGCCGCTCGCCGAGCAGCTGCTCGTCGATGACGACGTCAAGGTGCGTCGCGAGGCCGCCTTCGCGCTGCGTCTGCTCGGGCTCGACGGCCGCGGGCCGAGCATCGCGCTCACCGTCGCGCGCGCACTGGCGCGGCGGCTGCCGGTCGAGCGCGACGCGCGCGTGCGCGAGCTGCTCGTCATCGGTCTCGGCTGGACCGCGCGCAGCGAGGCCTTCAGCCTGCTCGCGCCGCTCGTCGCCCACGACGACGACGAAGGCGACGCCGCGATCCTCGCCATGGGCATGCTCGGCAAGCGCAACGTCGGCGCGCCGACGCACAGCAGCAAGCTGCTCGGCGCGCTCGTCAGCGCGCGCCCGCGGCGCCGTCTGCTCGCTTGCTGGGCGATCTATCGGCTCGGCGGCAGCGCCGACGATCGCGTGCTCGGCGCCCTGCGACGGCTCGCCGCCGACACGCGCGCCGCCGACCGCCACAGCAGCGAGGCGCGCGCCTGGGCGATCCGCGCGCTCGCCGCGCGCCCGCCTGCCAAGCAGCTCGAGTGGCTGGTGGCGCGCCTGCGCGATCCCGAGCCGCTCGTGCAGCAGGCGGTGTTCGAGTCGCTGGCGCGCCTCGGCACCACCGGCGCGGTGGAGCTGGCCAAGCACCTGCCCAAGCTCTTTCGCGAGGTCGGCGCGTCGCACCAGCGCCTCACCGGCGCCCGCCTCGCCCCGCTGCTCGCCGGCATCGACGCGCTGCGGCCGCACGCGCGCACCGCCACCGTGCGCGGCTACGCCCAGCGCGTGCTGGAGAGCTCCGACGGCGGCAAGGCGGCGGTCAAATACTCGCCGGTGGAAAAGCACGCCGTCGATCTGATCCACTGCAAGAGCGCCGCGCTGGTCGACATCGGCTGGCGCCGCGTCGAGTACACGCCGACCTGCGGCACGACACACGCCGCGGCGCTGTCGCCGACGTGGCGCCGCGCGCTGGTCGTGCACACCATCGCCGAGATCAACCGCTCGCCCGAGTGGAAGCTGACCGTGCTGCGGCGCTATCTCGGCGACGCAGCGCCGCGCGTGCGCGCCGCAGCCGTCGACGCGCTGGCCAGCATGGAGAGCAGCACCGCGCCGCTGGCGCCGCTGGTGCGCGCCGCTGGCGATCGCGATCACGTCGTCGTCGCCAGCGCGGCGCAGGTCGTCAAGAAGCGCGCGCGGCTGCTGTCGGGCGTTGCCGACACGCTCTCTGCCAAGCTGGCGGCACACCTGCAAGACCTCAACGTGGTGGTCGAGCCCGAGGTCGCCTGCACGCTGATCGACGCGCTGGTGGCGCTGCGCGCGCGCGAGGCGCTGCCGGTGCTGCGCTGGCTCGCCGAAGGCGCCGCCTGGGCGGTGCGGCGCTGCGCCAGCCGCGGGCTGGCGAGCCTCGGCGTCACCGATCGCCGCCCCACGCAGTGGCTGTCGCGCGGGCTGCCCGACATGCGCTGGACCAAGCGCGGTGACGCCGCGCCGCCGACCAAGGCCGTGCTGGTCACCGACAAGGGCGAGGCCTTCATCGAGCTCTACGCCAAGACGGCGCCCGCCACCGTCGCCAACTTCGCGCGCCTCGCGCTGCGCCGCTTCTTTCGCGGCAAGCGCTTTCACCGCGTGGTGCCCGGCTTCGTCGTGCAGGGCGGCGACCCGCGCGGCGACGGCTGGGGCGGCCCGGGCTACACGATCCCCTGCGAGCTGTCACCGCGGCCCTACGTCCGCGGCGCGCTCGGCATGGCGCTGGCGGGGCGCGACAGCGGCGGCAGCCAGTTTTTCATCGCGCTGGCGCGACAGCCGCACCTCGACGGCCGCTACACGATCTTCGGGCGCGTGCTGTCGGGCATGGACGTCATCGATCGCGTCCACGAGGGTGCACGCATCAAGGATCTCTACATCACCGAGACGTTCCCAGCGCGCGCCGGCCTCTTCGAGCGTCCGATCCCGTGATCAGGCGCATGGCGAGCAAGGCAACCTGCGGTCATAATTGGCGACACGGACTCGAGCGCCACCGTCGCCGCGACCCCCGTCCACCGCGCTTCGGCTCGGACGCTCGAAAGGAACGCTCATCATGAACCAGCGCTATGTCGTCGTCGCAGCGGCGCTCGGCCTGCTCTGTTGGGCCGCACCGCGAGCTCACGCGGGCGCCCTGCAGGCCAGCTACACCGCACCCGCGCGCGCCAAGAGCGCGGTGGTCGCACGTGGCGGCCGACTGTTCGTCCCCGAACGCGGGGCCATCGTCGCTTACCGCCAGCGCGACGGCGAGCGCTTGTGGCGCCGCGCGATCAGTGGCCTGCGCCACGGCGCGCACACCGTCGCCGCCAGCGACAAGCACGTCTACGCCGTCAGCCGCGCCGGCCTGCTCGTCATCGACGCCGCCTCGGGCAAGGTGCTGAGCACGCGCAAGGCGCGCGGCGCGCTGTCGGTGATCTTCGCCTCGGGCTCGCTCTACTTCAGCGACAAGAGCGGCGTGTTCCGGCTCGATGCCCAAGCGCGCACGACGCTCGGCATGGCGCGCCTGTCCGGCGAGCTTCGCGCCGTGCACGACAAGCGCGCGCTGATCTATCGCGTGGAAAAGCGCCCCAAGAAGGGCGAGAGCCCCAAGCGCTTGATGGTGCTCGACCTGTCGGAGTGGCGCGCGACCTACACGTTCAAGCTGCTGCCCACCGGCGACCACGCCGTGGCCAACTTCGATGATCGCAACCTCGCCTTCTTCGATCACAGCGCGCGCTACCGCGGCAAGAACGCGCGCAAGCTGTTCTACACCGAGGTCGATCACCGCACGCAGCGCAAGCTGCGCGACCTGTCGCTGTCCAAGCTCTACAAGCGCGACGACCGCGATCGCTTCTCGTCGCTGAGCACCGGCGACGGGCGCGTGATCGTCGCCAACTACGGCGGCCGCGGCGCGAGCCTCGTCTTCGCGCTCGACACCAAAGCCAAGCGCATGATGTGGCGCGACAAGTCGATGTCGCTGCAGAGCCGCATCGTGCGGCTCGGCGAGACGATCTGCGCGGTGGTCAAAGAAGGCGGCGCCTACAAGGTCGTGCGCCTCGACGCCAACACGGGACACGTCATCGATCGCGCGCCGATCGCGGCGGCGCCCAGCGCGCCGATCGCGGTCAGCAACAACCTGCTGCTGGTGCCCACCAGCAAGGGCGTGGTGGTGCTGTCGGCCAAGGCCGTGCTCGCCGCGCACGCGGGCGGCGCGGGCGCGGGCGCGGGTGCGGGCGCTGGCGCGGCGGG
>JAGQIK010000521.1 GCA_020431405.1 Myxococcales bacterium | reverse complement strand
GTGTGCCGGCCGCGCGGCGCGGTGCGTCACACGCTTCGCACTGCGAAGCCAAGTGCGAAGGCGCACACACATGTAGGTCTTGACAGTTCCTAAGTGATTTAGGGCTGTTATCATCCTACGGCTTTTGGCCTTCACCTTGCTAGAGGTACGTCCGCCAGCAAACAGCGCTGGAGGACGTTATGCAGAACCAGCTCGCACGCACCGACAGCCCGCACCGCAACCTCCCCACCGCGTACACCCCCCGCGTCGCCGTGGTCCTCAACGGCAACGCCCGCTCCGTCAACGAGCGCATCATCCGCGACGTCCAGGCGCTGCTCGGCGCCGACGAGGCGCTCTTCGTCTCCCAGTCGCTCGACCAAGCTCAGTTCATCGCGCGACAGATCGTCAACCGTCGCTTCGACGTCGTGCTCTGCGGCGGTGGCGACGGCACCCTGACCCGCGTGGTCAGCGACGTGCTCGCGCTTCGCCCGCATCGCGTCCCTGCCTTCGGCGTGCTGCGCCTCGGTACCGGCAACGCCGTGGCCGCCGCGCTCGGCGTGGCGCGCGCCAGCCAGAGCGGCATCGCGCGCGAGCTGACGCAGGCGCGCGACAGCGACGCCCGCACGACGCTGCCGCTGCTCAACATCGAAGGCAAGCTCGCGCCGTTCGCCGGCGTCGGCCTCGACTCGCTGATCCTCGAGGACTACAACCGCCTCAAGGACAACCTCGACCGTGTGCCGTTCGGCAACCTGCTCAAGGGTCACGCCGGCTACGGCCTGTCGATCGCGACGCGCTCGATGTGGCGCTACTTGCGCGAGACGCGGCCCGAGGTGGTGATCCGCAACGTGGGCGCCCCGGCGCTGCCGGTCGACCTCGCCGGCTGTCCGACGGGTCCGGCCATCGGTACGGGTCAGATCATCTATCGCGGCCCGGTGACCGTCGCCGCGGCCTCGACGGTGCCGTTCTACGGCTTCGGCATGCGCATGTTCCCGCAGGCGTGTCTCGACCCCGAGCGCTTCCAGCTGCGCATCGCCGACCTGTCGCTCGGCCAGATGCTCGCCAAGCTGCCGCAGGTGCTCAGCGGCGAGCTCGAGCACGAGCGTCTGTGGGACTTCAGCTGCACCGCCATCGCGGTGGAGCTCGACAAGCCCGCGCCGCTGCAGATCGGTGGCGACCTCGCCGGCACGCGCCAGAGCTTCCGCATCGGCATCCGCGACGTGCCGTGCGTCACCGGCTCCAATGGTGTCGTCGCCGCGCCGGCGCCGCGCGAAGTGCCGATGGCCAGCGGCCGCCTCGCCGCCTAACCGCGGCTGCGCTGCCAGCGACCAGCGCGATCACTCACCACGCCTAGCTAGAAACGCCGCCGCAGGCTGAGCATCCAGGCACGCGGCGCGCCCGCGCTCAGGCGCCGGTAGAGGTCCTCGTTGTAGAGGCGCACCGCCTTGGCGACGTAGCTCGACGAGGCGCCCATCATGATGCCGCCGGCGAGGCCGAGCGCCGTGCCGGGGATGAACAACCCCCAGAACGCCGCCTTGATACCGTCGTCGACGAGAATGGTGCGATCGGCGATGAGGATCGACAGCGTCGCGATCAGCGCGCTGGTGCCGATCAGATAGAGGATCGTTCCGGTGATGCGCAGCGCGCGATAGGTGGAGAACGCGTCGAGCGCCGCGGGCGACGAAGCGAGCATGTTCGTCGTCGAGTCGCCGAACAACGACACGCTCGTCATCCTGCCGTTCTGCACCAGCTTGAGGCCGGTCCAGGCCGACACGTCGAGCTCGATCATGTGCCGCCGAAAGCGATCGAGCGGCGTGTCGCCGCCGGTGGCCGGCGGCGCAGGTGCCGGCGCTGCGCTTGGCGCGGCTGCAGGGGCAGGTGTGGGCGAGGCGTTTGGCGCCGGTGTGGCCGGCGGCGGTGTGGCCGGCGAGACCGGCGGCGAGTCGGCTTTTTTCGGCTCGTCAGGCGGCGGCGCGCCACTGCCTTGCGCGAAGGCGCTCGTGCTGCTGATGATGACGAGGGCGGCGGCGAGGAACGTTCGCGTCAGTGTGAGCATCGCGCGAGCATACGCCGCGCGCTCGCGCCGCGCCCAGTGCCTCGATCACGGTCGCGTCGAGCGGGCCGCTAGCGCGAGTGGGTGGCGAGCGGACGCGGACCCACCGGTCGGATCGCCGCGCTGGGCTTCGACGCCGGGGTCGTGGGGTTGGACTGCGGCGCCGGCTCGGCGGCGTCGTAAAGCGGCATGCCCTTGGCGTAGCGCGCCATCAGCACGGCGATGCGATCGATCTGCCGGCGCGCCGCACGACGCCCGGTGCCGTTGACGAGCACAGAGAAGACCAGCGGTCGCTTGCTGCCGAGCCCCGCGTAGCCGCTGAGCGAGAGCGCGCCGCCGAGCGTGCCAGTCTTGGCGCGCACCGCGCCCGCCGCGGCGGTGCCGCGCATACGATGGCCGAGCGTGCCGGTCTTGCCTGCGATAGGCAGCGTGGGCAGCAGCGCCCGGCGCAGCCCTTCGCGCTGATAGACGGCGCGCAGCAGCTTGACCAGCGCACGCGCGCTGACATGCGAGCTGCGATGAAGGCCCGAACCGTTCTTCAGCGCTACGCCGTCGACGCCGAGCCGCGAGCGAAGCAGCGCGTGAAGCCGCGCCAGGCCGCGCTTCCAGCTGTCCACCGCGCGGCGGCCCTGATGCTTCTCTCCGTACACGCCGAGCGCGCGCACGAGCGTCTCGGCTGCGAGGTTGTCGCTCGCCTGGTTGGTCACGCGCAGGATCGCGCCCAGCGACCGCGCCTTGCGCACTAGCACGCGCGCGCCGCGCGGGCGGCGGCCGCGCCGCACGATGCCGCGCACGCCAACGCCGACCTTCTTCAGCGCGCGGCGCAGCGCCCAGCCGACGTTGAGCGCCGGATCGTAGACCGCACGCCGCGTGGTGCGCGTGCGCGCGCCGCGGCGGATCGCGCCTTTTATCTCGAGCCACATGATCGAGCCGCGCTTGCGCATCTGGATCGAGATGCGCTCCTTGCCGCGCGCGCGCGCGCGACGACGGCGACGCCGGCGGCGCGTGCGCAGGTAACGCAGCCGCTTGCGGACCTTGACGTAGTCGGACGGCGGCGTGACGTCGACGCGCGGGCGGCGGCGCGTCTTGGGCGCGCTGATGCGGATCACCACTGCGTTGCCGTCGATGTTGAGCGCGCTCGAGGTTGGCCGATAGTACGAGCCCTCGTGAAACGCGCTGAAGCCGGGCGCCAGCTGGCGCTTGTCGAAGTGGCTGGCGTCGACGACGACCTCGCTGACGCGCCGTACGCCGCGCGCCTTGAGCTGCTTGGCGATGGCGTCGATCTCGCGCCCGCGCAGCAGCGGATCGCCGCTGCCCCAGACGTAGACCCGCGAGCCGCGCTTGGCGAACTCGGTGACGAAGCGATAGCCGCCGAGCCCCAGCGCCGCCGCCGTGGTGGTCAGGAGCTTCGCGTTCGACGCCGGCACGCGCGGCTTTTCAGCCTGATGCGAGACGATGGGCGCGCCGCCGGCGAGGGGCGCGACCAGCACCGAGACGTGTGCCTTGGCCAGCGGCCCACTGGCCAGCACGTCGGCGACAGCGCGCCGCAGCTGCTCGGCGCTGGCCGGGCGCGGCTGCGCGGGCGCTGCCTTCTTCGAGACACCGTCGGCGGGTGCGCTCTTCGAGGCGCGCGTGGTCGCGGCGATCTTGGCCGGCTTGGCCGGCTTTGCCGACACCGCCGCGACCGGCGGCTTGCTCGAGACAGCGCTCGGCTGCGAAGCCGGCGCCTTGGCTGGCGGTCGCGCGTTGAGCGTGCGCTCTGCGCGGGCGCATCCGAGCGTCCACGACAGCGCCGCCGCGGCGCAAAACAACGAGAGGACCGAACGAAGGCTCATGCCCTCGACTAGATCATCGCGGATCGCGGGGGGCAAGAAATCCACTCGTGTATATAATGTCCCATTCCCCAAAGCAGAAGGCTCTCACGCCATGTGGACCATTCCGACAGCGATCTACTGGGGCTCGGCGAGCCTCGTCTCATACACGTACTTCGGCTATCCAGCCGCGCTGTACGCGCTGTCGCGACTGCGCCCCAAGAAGGTCGAGCAGCGCGCGATCGAGCCCACCGTGTCGGTGGTGCTGGCGGCCTACAACGAGGTCGACAAGATCGGCCGCAAGCTCGACAACCTGCTCGCGCTCGACTATCCGCTCGAGAAGCTGCAGATCGTCGTCGTCAGCGACGGCTCCAACGACGGCACCGACGAGGTCGTCAAGCAGTACGCCGCAGAGCACGACAACATCGTGCTCGCGCGCAACGAGACGCCGGCCGGCAAGGCCGTTGGCATCAACGTCGGCGTCGCCCACGCCAGCGGCGAGATCCTGCTCTTCTGCGACGCGCGCCAGCCCATCGATCGCGCCGCCCTGCGCTCGCTGGTCAGCTGGTTTGCAGACGACCAGATCGGCGCCGTCAGCGGCGCGCTGCACATGAACAGCGAGAAGGGCCCTGGCGTTTACTGGAAGTACGAGAAGATGATCCGCGACGCTGAAAGCCGCGTCGACTCGGTGGTCGGCGCCACGGGCGCGCTCTACGCCATCCGCCGCGCGCTCTTTCGCGAGCTGCCCCCGGGCACCCTGCTCGATGACGTCTATACGCCGATGCAGATCGCCATGCAGGGCTACCGCGTCACCTTCGACAACGAAGCGCGCGTCTACGACGAAGAGGCCTCGGTCAAAGGCGAGTTCTCGCGTAAGGCGCGCACGCTGGCGGGCAACTTCCAGCTGATGAAGCTGCTGCCCGAGCTGCTCAACCCGATCCGCAACCGGCTCTTCCCGCAGCTCTTCTCGCACAAGGTGCTGCGCCTGTTCTGCCCCTACGCGCTGGTCGCGCTCTACGGCGCCAACGTCTATCTGGTGGCGACCCTCGCGCCCGGCTGGCCGCTCTACGCTGTGACGCTCGCCGGGCAGACGCTCGTCTACGGCCTCGCGCTCAAGAAGATCATCACGGGTGGCGACGAAGACTCCGGCGGCAAGCTCGAGCGCATCAGCCACTCTTTCGTCACGCTCAACGCCGCGGCCGTCGAGGGTCTGCGCCGCTTCCTGTCGCAGGACATGAGCTGGACCTCCGGCCGCTAGCCGATCACGTATCTCTAGGATAGAGGGGAGTCGTTTCCATGGAAGCGATAGGTCTGATGTATCACGACGTCGTCGAGCACGGCGTTCACCGCCAGAGCGGCTTTCCCACCGACGACGCCGCGACCTACAAGATGTCGCCGGCGCTCTTCGACCAGCACCTCGGCGCGCTGTCGCGCAGCCGCCCCGACGGCGCGATCACCGCGCGCGAGCTCACACGCCGTATCACTGGCTCGGGGGGCAGCCACAAGCGGCCGCTGATGATCACGTTCGACGATGGCGGCAAGAGCTCGATGTACATCGCCGAGCGCCTCGAGCAGAACGGCTGGCGCGGGCATTTCTTCATGACCACCGGCCAGATCGGCGACCCCGCGTTCCTCGACGCCGACGAGCTGCGCGCGCTGCACGCCCGCGGCCATGTGATCGGCTCGCACTCGCACACGCACCCGCTGCGCATGGGCGCGCTGTCTGCGAGCCAGCTCGCCGACGAATGGGGCCGCAGCCAGGACATCCTCGAAGAGATCCTCGGCGAGCGACAGCCGATCGCGTCGATCCCGGGCGGGCTCTACACGCGCGAGGTCGCGCGCGCCGCGCGCCGCGCCGGCGTCGAGATCCTCTTCACGTCCGAGCCGACGATGCGCGCCTGGGAAGTCGACGGCTGCCTGTGCCTCGGGCGCTACTTTCTCAAGCGCACCTCGCCTGCAACCGAGGCGGGGCGTTACGCCAGCGGCGACCCGCTGCTGTGTTACCGCCAGCTGGCGATGTGGGAAGCGAAGAAGGTTTTCAAGAAGGTCGCAGGCCCCCTTTACCTTCGCGTTCGCAACGCGATCCTGAGGAAGAGCTAGCAATGAGCAAGCGTTTGGTGTTCCTCGTCGTGGCTGTTTCGTGGCTGCTGCTGGGCGCGTGCGGAGACAGCGGCAGCAACCCCGCTCCGGATCAGCCGCAAAACCCCATCGACGGCGGCGGCGGTGACAAGAACGTCCCCACCACCGATCTGACCAACCCGCTCGACGGCGTGATCGGCGCCACCATCCCGTCGCCCACGCCACCCGCCAACACAGGCGATCCCTGGGACGCGTCCAATGGTCAGCCCGATGGGCACAACGCCACGCCGGGCACCGCCTGGCCCGTGGGCGTGATCATGGAGTCGGGCAACGATCCGTACGTGCAGGTCATCACCGGCAACGACGGCGTCGCCTTCTTCGTCTTCGAGGCCGGCTCGGACCTCACCACGTTCCGTCTCAACCTCAACGCCGAGCTGCCCACGCCCCCGCCCGCGACGTCGCTCAAGTCGGTGCATCTACACAACGGTGACGGCGGCAAGTTCGGCACGATGGTCACGCCCTCGACCTACGACTTCACCTCGTCGAAGGCGGCGCTGGCCTGGCCCGTCACGCCTGGCT
>JAGQIK010000520.1 GCA_020431405.1 Myxococcales bacterium | reverse complement strand
TCTCGACCTCCTCGGCGCGCGAGAGCCACGAGTGGGCGGCGATCCAGGCCGGCGTCTTCAGCCACGAGGTGCGCTCGGGGCTCTACGGGGCGGCCGACGCCAACGGCGACGGACAGGTCAGCTACCGAGAGATCGCCGCGTTCGTGCAGCGCGCCAACGCGTCGATCCCCAACGAGCGCTATCGCCCGCGCGTCTACGCGCGCCCGCCCGGCACCAGCGGCGCTCGCCCGGCAGACGCGCCGCTGCTCGATCTGCGGCGCGCTCGCAAGCGCCGCGCGCTGCGCATCGCGCCGGCGCTTCACGGTCGCTACCTGCTCGAGACGCAGAGCGGCGTGCGCGTGCTCGACTTTCACTCCGCCGGAAAAGGCCCGCTGACGCTGGTGCGTCCGACGTCGCGCGGGCTGCTCTATCTGCGCCGCCTCAGCGACGAGCGCGAATACACGATCCCGGCGACGCCGCCGGTGGTCGAGATCGCAGCGCTGACGGCGGCCAAGCCGCGCGACGCGCAGCGCGGCGCGGCACACCACGCGTTCAGCCAGATCTTCGCGCGCCCCTATGACGGCCGCGCCGTGGCGCAGTATCACTTCGCCACGCCCGCGCAGGTCGCGGCCGCCAACCAACGCGAGCTCGACGCGGCCATCGGCGCGACCGACGCGCCGCGGCCGCGCTGGCGCACCGTCGTTGGCTTGACCGCCATCGGCGTCAGCGCCGCCGCGCTGGCTGGCGGCCTGGCCTCGACGCTGAGCGCGCTGCGACTTCGCGACGACATCGACGCCGCGTCATCGCATGCGCGAGCGGCGGCCCTCAACGACAGCATCGCGCGTCGCAACGTCGCCGCGGTGGTGCTCTACAGCGCCGCGGGCGCAGCGCTCGCCGGTGGCCTGCTGTCGCTGCTGTGGCCCACTGCGCCCGCACAGCCGCAGATCTCGCTCGCGCCGCGGGGCCTCAGCGTGGCCCTGGGCGGAAGTTTCTAATGCACAGCTTCGTCCAGCTGCGTGATGTCCAACGTTGCCTCACTCGGGAGGCACAACGATGAAGCACACGATCACCACTCGCATCGCACCTGTCGCGCTGTCGCTCGTCCTCGCCGGCGCGTGCGTTTCCGAGCGCGACGTCAGCAACAAGGCGTGCCCGTGCGCACCGGGATGGCGCTGCTGCATCGACAACGACGTCTGCGTCGCGCAGGGCACCAAGTGTCCAGACGGCTCGGGGCCTCTCGACGCCGACGAGCTCGTCATCGCGGGCAAGGTCTGCACGTCGACCGCCGCCGAGCTCGAGCACCCCGTCAAAGTCCTGCTCGCCATCGACACGTCGGGGTCGATGCAGTTCACCGACCCCTCGGGCGCCAACACCGTCGTCAACCCGGTCACCGGGTCGAGCAGCTCGGCGAGCGCCGCCTGCGTCGCGACCTGCAGCGCAGCCAACTCGGGCGCTGACTGCGCGAGCCTGTGTGGCGGCACGGAACAGCCACGCCGCCAGGCCGCCGCTGCCGCGCTGATCAACAAGCTCAAGGCCAACCCCGCCGTGTCGTTCGCCGTCGTGCGCTTCAACAACACGGTCCTGGTCAACGGCGGTGCGCAAAAGCCCGTCGGCTTCACCCGCGACGACAATGTCCTGCAAGCGGCGCTGGCCAGCCTGACCCTCGCCGACGGTCAGACCGACTATCAGGGGGCGCTGAGCAAGGCGGCCGAGCTGCTCGAGAACGACATGAAGCAGCTCAGCGCGTCCGATCGGGCGCGCACGCGCTACGTGGTGATGTTCTTTAGCGACGGGCTGCCGGCACCAAGCTGTCAATCTGGATGCGACAACGACCAAAGCCCCTTCGGGCTGGAAATGATCTGCGACGCCGAGCGCAGCACGTGGTGCGACGTGCTGTCCACGCCGGGGCCGGCCTGCGACTACGTGAAGAGCTGGTTTCCCGCGCTCGAGCGCTGCAAGGACTACAACCAACTTCCGCAGCTGCGGCTCATCGCAGCCGACATCGCCGATCTCGAGAACCGCTACGGCGTCGGCGGCGTGACGCTCAACTCGACGTTGCTGTTGCCGCCCAAGGCGCTGCCGAAGGAGATCGCAGCGATCCTCAAGCTGCCAGCGGCGAGCAGCGACAAGAGCTGCAAGACCGGGGCTGACTGCGTCGCGAGCGGCGAGTACTGCGTCGCCGATCCCAACGCTTCGAACCAGCTGCGCTGCAAGTCGGAGCTCGAAAACTTGCTGATCAGCATCGCGAGCGCTGGAGGAGGCAGCTACGGCCGCTACGACGCCTCGAAGGATGTCGACTTTCTCGTCTTCGACTACTCGTCGCTCTTCAAGCCGTTCTCGATGACGCAGCTTTTGGCGAGCAACATCAACGTGCGCGTGAGCGGGGCCGGCGCGGATGCCGTGCTGGCCATCGACAGCGACGGCGATGGCGTCACCGATGACATGGAGGCGAAGCTCGGCACGGACCCGAACAGCGCCGACAGCGACGGCGACGGCTATGGAGACTGGCTCGCCATCTGGCGCGACCCGGCGACGGGCAAGGCCCTCGCCACGCCCTACCCAGACTGCCCTGCCGCTGACCGCGTCGATCTCGACGGCGACGGGCTCAACGCGTGCGAAGAACGGCTGCTCGGGACCGACCCGCGGCTGGCTGACACCGACCGCGACCGCGTCCCCGATGGCCTCGAGGTGCGCTGGGGTACCGACCCGCTGGTCGTCGACGACAAGGACGATCCCGACTTCGATGGCGTGCTCTCCGGCGAGGAAATCCGCCAGCACACCAATCCGCGCGTGGACGACCGCAGCGCGCACAGCCGCTTGGCCTACCACTACAGTGTCAAGCAGCTGCCTGACAGCGGTGACCGCAAGTGTTTCGATCTCGAGGTGCGCGGCATACGACTGCGCCCGACCGCGAGCGGCGCCGACAATCACATCTTGGTGACCTTCGGCGAGGCACCGTCGGATGTGCCGCAGGACTACGGCAACTTCAAGATCGCGTGCGTGCGCGCGCGCGCCAGCGGCAAGGTCACGCTCGAGGACAAGGACTTCGTGTCGGCCGCGAAGCGCGGCGCGACGCCTGGCGAGAGTTGCAAGGACGCGCCCGCGCCTTGACCGCGCGCCGGCGCCAGGCCGACAGTACGGCCATGGCTACACACGCAGCGCTGCTGAAGAAACTACGCGCGATCATCGAGGCGCTGCCCGAGACGTCGGAGAAGCTCTCGCACGGCGCGCCGACCTGGTGGGGCGGCCGCAAGACCTTCGCCACGTTTCACGACGGCCACTACGACGAGGGGCGTCCTTCGGTCTGGATCAAAGCCGCCGAGGGCGCGCAGGAGGCGCTCGTCGAGAGCGACCCCGAGACGTTCTTTCGACCGAAGTACGTCGGGCCGAGCGGCTGGGTCGGCGTGCGCCTCACGGGCGGCACCAACTGGGACGAGGTCGGCGCGCTGCTCGTCGATGGCTACCGGCTGGTGGCGCCGAAGCGAGCGCTGAAGCAGCTCGACGAGGCGAAGTAGCGGCTCGCGCGTAGGCCCGAGGCCTATATCTAGCGCTGTCTGATCAGCTCCAGCATCTCATCGACGTCTGCCACCTTGTGGCGCACCGCGCCGCGCTCTTGGCCCTTCTCCACCTCGATGGCGTCTAGCGTCAGCCAGTCGGCGAAGGTGACGAAGCTCGCGCCGCGCGCCCGAAGCGAGGCGCTCACGTCGTCGAGCGGGAGCAGATCGCGCGCGGGGATGGCGCCGCTGCGTACGTCGTCGAGGATGCGCTCGGCGACCTCGGCGGAGCCCTTCTTGTGGGTGCCGATGAGCCCTTTGGGGCCGCTGCGCGCCCAACCGACGACGTAGAGGTCTCCTAGCGGCTTGCCGTCCTCGCCGGTGATGCGCCCGTCGACGTTGGGGATGCGGCCGGCGTGCTCGTCGAAGGGCACACCAGGCAACCGGCGGCCACGATAGCCGATGGCGTAGAGCACCATCTCGGCGTCGACGGTCTCGCGCTCGCCGGTGGGCTCGGGGTGCATGTAGTCGCCTTCGGCGTCGCCGCCGCTGACGAGGCGGTTGCGCTCGAGCTCGACGGCGCGCACGCGCCCGGTCTGCTCGTCGCCGAGGATCTCCACCGGCGAGCAGAGGAAGCGCAGCACGATGCGCCGCCCGCCCGCCTCTGGCAGCGCATCGCCGGGCGACCACTGCCCGAGCTCGCGCAGCTGCTCGATGTTCTTGGTGACGCGCGGGTCGCTCTCGACGAAAGCGGCGCTCTGGGCGTCGAGCTCGAGCGCGCCGCGCTCGACGAGCACGTCGACCTTGGACAGGCGCGTCAGCTCGCGCAGCTCGGCCGGCGTGAACGCCGCCTGCGCGGGGCCGCGGCGGCCCATCACGACGATCTCGCGCACGTCGCTCTCGCGCAGCGCCGACAGCGCGTGCTCGGCGATGTCGGTGCTCGAGAGCTCTTCGGTGCAGCGCGCCAGGATGCGCGCCACGTCGATGGAGACGTTTCCGTTGCCAACGACCACCACGCGGCGCGCCGAGAAGTCGAACTCGGCCTCGCGATAGTCAGGGTGGCCGTTGTACCAGCCGACAAACACCGCCGCCGCTGACGAGCCGCGCAGCGCCTCGCCGGGGATGCCCAACCGCCGGCTGGCCTCGTTGCCCACGGCAAAAGCGATCACGTCGTAGTGCGCGCGCAGCTCGTCGAGCGTGACGTCGCTGCCGATGGTCACGTTGCCAAAGAAGCGCACGCGCTCGTCGCGCGCGAGCTTGTCGTAGACACGCGTGACGGCCTTGATGCTCTGGTGGTCAGGCGCGACGCCACCACGCACCAGGCCGTACGGCGTTGGCAGGCGATCGAACATGTCGATGCGCACGTCGAGGTCGCGCTGCTTGAGCAGCGGTTGCGCGAGGTAGAAGCCCGCGGGCCCGGAGCCGACGATCGCGACGGCGAGCGGGCGCTCGGCGCTGCCGATGTTGCTGGTCATACGGGTTACTTTGAGGCCGATCGGGGCATAACGCAACGCGTCAGGGTGACACAGGGCAGGAGGCCACAGGCTCAAGGCCACGGGCCACAGGCGTCGAATGCGGGCGTCCTACACGCTGCGCCGACACGCACTGGAATGGCATCCGGGTGCCTCAGCAAAGCCACTGCGAAGCGTGCTGAGCGTCCGCTTGCGGAGCCTGTGGCCCGTGGCCTGTAGCCCGTGGCCTGATGACGCTAGTTCGGGCCGCAGTACTTACAGCTCGTGCCCTGAATGTCCCAGCACTTGGGATTGGCGCCGCCGCCGCATGGCGTGTTGGTGCAGCTCTTCCAGCAGCGATCAGAGAGGCCGCCGAGGGCGAGGCAGAGCAGGCCCTTCGCGCAGAAGTTGCTCGTCAGGTCGCAAGCAGCGCCCTCGCCCACCGCCGGCAGACACGCCGCGGCGTTGCCGACGGGTATGCAGGCCTCGGACGCGGCGCAGGGGCCGCCCTCGTTGCAGTCTGCGTCGGTGCAGGGCGTGCGGCAGGCGCCAAGCGCGCAGATCAGGCCGCCGCTGCAGGGACAGGGGCCGCCCGGCTGCGGGCCCGTGTCGGGTGTGATCGTGTCGGGTGTGATCGTGTCGGGCGTGATCGCGTCGACGGTGCTGTCGCCGCCGCCGGCGGGGCCGTCCTTCTGCGCGGTGTCGATACGCACGGCGCCGTCGGTGCGCCCGCTGTTGCGGTCACCAGCGCAGCCAGCGCCGAGCGACAGCGCGAGCGCTACGGCGAGTGACGGAACGACGCCCCGCACGGGCACTAACGCCTGCAGGCCCGCAGGAAGCGCCAGGTCTGGTGCGCCACGCAGCGATACTGCTTGCCGTTGGTGCAGCGCGTGGCGTGCACCGTGTAGCGTTTGCCGCCGAAGGTGCAGAAGCGCGGCCCGCTCGCCTTGCCGCGCGCTTTGCAGGCGCGCAGGTACTTCCACTTCATGTGCGCCACGCAGCGATACTGCTTGCCGCCCGTGCAGCGCGTGGCGTGCACGGTGTAGCGCTTGCCTCCATGCATACAGTAGTTGGAGGCGGCGGCGCTGCCCTCGCCGAGGGCGAGCGCGAGCAACGGGGTGATGACCGCGACGGCGGCGAGCGTGCGTTTCACTTCGGCTCCTGCTGGTTGGTGCTCATTATCCAACGAGACGATGCTTCGAAGCGAGCGCTGTCGCGAGCGCTGGGCTGCCAGCCGTCTAGCGCTTGCGCTTGGGCCACAGCCAGCGCGCGGTGAGGCGCGTCACCAGCGGCATCACCGCCCAGGTCATCAGCACCACGATGCCCGCGGTGGTCACCAGCGTGAGCACCAGCGGCGGCCAGCTGACGTGACGCGCGACGAGGCGCGGGATGAAGTGCACCAGCGGAAGCAGCGCCAGCAGCGTCAGCAGCGCCATCTTGTAGCGCGGCGGCGGCGGCTTGCTGCCGCTCGGGAAGAGAAACTCGATGCTCTGGTAGTGCAGGATCTGCGGCGGCCGGCTGTAGAAGGCCTCGGCGCGGCGCAGCCACTGCTGCCGCTCGTCAGAGTCGAACCAGCGCTGCAGGTGCTCGAAGGTGTCGAAGCGAAAGACGCAGGCGCGCTCGTTTTCCTGGCCGCGCGGCGCGTGCACGACCTCGCTGCCGAGATAGCCGGCGTAGTGGCTGCAGGCCTCGACGATGCCGTCGAGCCACTTGTCGAACTCGGCTTCTTTGCCGTCGAGCACCCAGTGGCGCGCGATGACGGTGACGGGCTGGGTTTCGTCGGTTTGCTCGGCAGGTGGGCGCCTGTCAGTCACCGTGACTCTCAGCCGAGCAGCGCGGCGGCCTTCTGCGCCAGCTCCCAAAGCGGCGCCGGGTAGACGCCGTAGAAGATGACGAAGCCGAGCGCGGCGAGCCCGGCGAGCGAGTCGGTGAAGGTCAGCTCGACGCGCGGCCGATCCTCGGGCGGCGCCAGGTACATCGCCTTGACGACTTGCAGGTAGTAGTAGAGCGCCACGGTGCTGGCGGCGGCGGCGACGAGCACCAGCCAGAACTGGCCGCGCTGTAGCGCCGCGGCGAAGAGGTACCACTTGCCGATGAAGCCAGCGGTGGGCGGGATGCCCGCGAGCGTGAAGATCGCGACGAGCATCATCAGCGCGGCCAGCGGCGAGCGCTGGTAGAGGCCCGAGATGCTCTCCATGGTCGGATTTTCGCCGTCACGCCCGAGCGCGGAGAGCACGACGAAGGCCAGCACCGAGCTGGCGCCGTAGATCATGCCGTAGAAGATCACCGCGGCGAGGCCCGTCTTGGACATCGCCGCGTAGCCGAGCATCAGGTAGCCGGCGTGCGCCACCGCCGAGTAGGCGATCAGGCGCTTGAGGTCGGTCTGGGCGAGCGCCGCGAGGTTGCCGAGCGCCATCGAGGCCACCGACAGCGCGATGAAGAGCGTCGCGGAGTCGCCGCCGGGCAGCATCGCCGCGAAGCGCGCCACGATACCGACGGCACCGAGCTTCGAGACCGACGCGATGAAGGCGACCATCTGGTGCGGCGCGCCCTCGTAGGCGTCGGGCGCCCAGTAGTGAAACGGGACGAGCGCGAGCTTGAAGAGCAGCCCGGCGAACATCAGCAGCATGCCGATCATCAGCAGCGGATCGGCGCCGGCGACGAGCGCGCCGGAGAGCTTGACCATCGAGGTCGAGCCGACGGTGCCGTAGACGAGACTCAGACCGTAGAGCGTGATCGCCGAGGACGTGGCGCCGAACAGCACGTACTTGGCCGCCGCCTCGCTGCCGCGCGGCTTGGACGAGAGCGCGACGGCGATGTAGAGGCCGTAGGCCGAAAGCTCGAGCGAAACGTACATCGTCAGAAGCTCGGTGGCGCTGACGAGCATCATCATGCCGACGGTGGAGAGCAGCAGAAACAGCGGCGCGTCGACGCGCGCGCTGGGCCGCACCGAAGGCAGGTTGCGCGAGATCAGGATCACGCCGCACAACAAGGCCGAGAGGCCGAGCTTGAGCAGCTGCGAGAAGAGGTCGACGCGATAGATGCCGGGGAAGAACGGCGCGCCGCGCTCGTGCAGCGTCAGCAGCGAGAGGCCGACGGCGGCAAACGACGCGAGCAGCGCCATGCCCCAGGTGGCCTCGGACTTGGGCTCCTTGGCGATCGATGCGATGAAGACCAACAACGCGCCGCCGAGCAGCATCAACTCCGGACCGAAGAGCAGGAGGTCTTTAGGCATTGCCTAGATGCCTCCTGCCAGCGCCCGCACCGACGAGGCGATCAACGCCAGCGCCAGCCGCGGGATGAAGCCGAAGAGGATCAGCACGGCGATGAGGATCGCGCGCGGCAGCGCGTCCCAGGCCGTCACGTCGCGAAGGCCCTGCCACTTGGGGTTGGCGGGGCCGAAGAAGGCGTGCTTGAGCACGCGCAGCATGAAGAGCGCCGAGATGATGAGGCCCACCACGGCGAGCACGCCGAACAGCGGCATCGTCTTGACGGCGGCGATGAAGACCAAAAGCTCGGCCCAGAAGCTAGCGAAGCCGGGCACGCCCATGCCGCACAGGCCGGCGATGATAAAGAACGCCGAGGCGATGGGCACGTGCTTGGAGAGCCCGCCGAACTCGTGAATGTCGCGCGTGTGCGCCTGGTCGTAGATGAAGCCGACTGCCGAGAAGAAGAGCGCCGTCATCACGCCGTGGGCGAACATCTGAAACACCGCGCCGCCCATGCCGTCGATGGTGAGCATGTTGATGCCGAGCAGCACGATGCCCATGTGCGAGACGCTGGAGAAGCCGATGACGAACTTGAAGTCGTCCTGTTTGAGCGCCACCAGCGCGCCGTAGACGATGTTGCAGGTGGCCAGCGCGGCGAACGGGCCGTTCCAGTAGGCGGCGCCCGCCGGCAGCAGCGGCATCGCCACGCGCAGGATGCCGAAGGCGCCGAGCTTCATCAGCACGCCGGCGTGCAGCATCGAGACGGCCGTCGGCGCGGCGACGTGACCGGTGGGCGACCAGCCGTGCACCGGGAACATGCCGGCCAGCACACCGAAGCCGATGTAGATGAACGGGTAGACGAAGATCTGGTAGGCCTCGGAGAACTTGTGCCCCGACAGCGCCACCATGTCGAAGGTGTTGAGGCCGCTCTTGTAGTAGATCGACAGCAGCGCCGGAAAGAGCAGCGCCGAGCCGGCCATCAGATACAGCGTCAGCTTCATCGCCGCGTACTCTTTGCGGGTCGAGCCCCACACGGCGATCAGCGGATACATCGGCAGCACGGCCACTTCGTAGAAGAAGAAGAAGAAGAACAGGTCGAGCGAGACGAAGACGCCGAAGACACCGATGACCAGCGTCAGCATGAAGGCGAAGTACTCTTTGACGCGCAGCTCCAGGCGCCACATGGACAGAGCGCCGGTGAGAAAGACGATGGCGTTGAGCATCGTCATCAGCACGCCGATGCCGTCGACGCCGAGGTAGTAGCTGATGCCGAAGGTCGGCACCCACTCGACGCGCTCGACGAGCTGGTAGCGCGCCGTGCTGTAGGGGTCGAACTTGAACCAGACGTAGGCGGCGAGCGCCACCGTCACCGCGCCAGCGAGCGCCGAGACGGCTTTGATCGCCTTGTCGTTGCGCGCCGGGATCAGCAGCGTCAGAAAAAGCGCCGCGAGCGGGGTCAGGATGATCGCGCTGAGCACCATCGCTAGTACCCGCCCACGAAGTAGCAGAAGACGACGATCAACAGCACCGCGCTGCCGATGTAGAGCTGCAGCCGGCCCGACTGCATGCGCGCGGTGGCGTCACCGGTGGCGATGGTGAGGTTGCCCGCCAGGTCGCCCGTGCCGTCGAGCACGCCGCGCTCGACGACGGCGCTCACCGACGCGATCAGCGAGACGAGGCCGCCGGCGACCTTGTCGTAGATCTCGTCGAGGTAGTACTTGCGCTCGAAGAGCGTGTCGAGCGCGCCCACGCGCGTGATGAAGCCCTGCTGGGCGGCGTCTTTGCGGCCGAACTCGAAGAACGCGACGATCACGCCGGCGAGGGCGATGCCGATGGCCGGCGCCATCTCGCCGTAGGTCGGGTGCAGCGCCTTGGCGCCGATGAGCTTGGCGATGAAGTCGCCGGCGAAGCCCGCGGCGGCAGCGCCGACGGTAAGGATCGCGATAGGCAGCTTCATCGAGCCGGTGACGTCGCCGTGCGGGTGCGGCTCGTGCTCCTCGGCGGGCAAGACGCTCTTGTCCGACGGCCGCAGCACCAGAAAGACCATGCGGAACGTGTAGTAGGCGGTGAGAAACGACGCGAGGTAGGCGCCGTAGACGAAGGCGTTGGCGTGGGCGCCGTGCAGCGCGGCGAGGATGCTCTCCTTCGAGAAGAAGCCGGCGAGCGGCGGCAGGCCGGCGAGCGCGGCGGCGCCGATGACGAGGCCCGCGCTGACGAGGCGCAGCTTGGCCGCGCCCTGACGGCCCATGGTCACCATGTCGTTGGAGCCGATCTGGTGGATGTAGGCGCCCGCGCAGAGAAACAGCAGCGCCTTGAAGAAGGCGTGGGTGGTGAGGTGAAAGACGCCGGCGTAGAGGCTGCCGGCGCCGAGGCCGAGCAGCATGAAGGCCAGCTGCGAGATCGACGAGTACGCCAGCACGCGCTTCATATCGCGCTGCACCATGGCGATGGTGGCGGCGAGGATCGCGGTGATGATCGCGATCACCAGCACGATGTTGCTCACGCCTTCGGCGGCGACAAACAGCGGGTGAAAGCGCGCATAGAGAAACACGCCGGCGGCGACCATCGTCGCCGAGTGCAAGAGCGCGCTGACCGGCGTGGGGCCTTCCATCGCGTCGGGTAGCCACGTGTGCAGCGGGAACTGCGCGCTCTTGCCGACGACGCCGCAGAACAAGAGCAGCGCGATGAGCGTCAGGCGCGCGTCGGGGATCGAGGCCAGCGTCGAGGCCTGCATCAGCTGCGCGATGTCGAGCGTGCTCGTCGACGAGAGCAGCAAGATCAGCCCGATGAACATGCCGACGTCGCCGATGCGCGTCATCACGAAGGCCTTCTTGGCCGCCGCGGCTGCCGAGGGCTTTTCGAACCAGAAGCCGATCAGCAAGAACGACGCGAGGCCCACCAACTCCCAGAACACGAAGGCCTGCAGCAGGTTCGCGGAATAGACAAACGACAGCATCGCCCAGGCGAACAAGCCGTGCAGGCCGAAGTAGCGCGCGTAGCCGGGGTCACCCTTCATGTAGCCCAGCGAATAGACCTGAATGCAGAGCGCGATCAGCGCCACGATGATGCCCATCAGCTGGTTGGTGCCGTCGAGCAGGAAGCCGAAGGAGATCGGCACGCCTTCGCTCGACAGCCACAGCGAGATGATGGTCGGCGGCTGATGGTTGCTGCCGGCGAAGATCGCGAGCGCCGCGCCCAGCGAGGCCAGCATGGCGAGGATGTTGAGCGCCGCGGCGGCGCGCGGGGCACGGCGCAGCACCACCAACGCGCCGAAGCAGCCGACAAGCGGCGCGTGGGTGCAGAGCAGTGCGAGGGTCCCGGAGCTCATCAGTTCTTCAGCTCGTCGAGGTCGTCGACGTCGGCGGAGCGGTGTGCGCGATAGGCCGACAGGATGATCGAAAGCGCGATCGCCGCTTCGGCCGCCGCCAGCCCGATGATGAAGAGCACGATGATCTGGCCGGTGGCGGGGTCTTTGACGACGAAGCGGTCGAAGGCGAGGAAGTTGATGCTCGCGGCGTTGAGCATCAGCTCGACGCCGATGAGCAAGCCGATGAGGTGCCGGCGGGTCAGCACCGAGTAGAGGCCGAGCGCGAAGAGCGCCAGCGCCACGAGAAGAAAGTGCGAGAGGGTCACGACGCGCGCTCCTCGGCGCTCGCGGCGTCGTTGCCCTTGCTGGCGGCCTTCTCGTCAGCCGTCTTGTCATCGCCCGTCTTCTCATCACGACGCGCGATGATGATCGCGCCGACGATGGCCAGCAGCAGCACCACCGAGAGCGCCTCGAAGACGACGTTGTAGTCGAGCAGCAGCTTGCGGCCGACGAGCTTGAGGTCCCAGCTGCCGGTCTTCGAGGTGACGGCAAACGAGGCGCGCAGCAGCGCGTAGCCGACGACGCCGAAGAAGCCGCCGACGGGCACGACGGCGAGGAAGCGGCGCGTGCTGCCGCCCTCCTTCTTGCCTAGCGAATAGGCCAGCATCACGGCGAAGACCATCGCCACGCTGATGCCGCCGACGTAGATCAGCACCTCCATCGCGGCGACGAAGGGGCTGCCGAGATAGAGGAACAGGCCGGCGATGCCGAACAGCGCCAGCGCCAAGCCGAAGATGGCGTGCAGGATGTTGCGCAGCGAGACCGAGAGCAGCGCGCCGCCGAGGGCGACGACGACGAAGGCCCAGGCGCTGGGATGGACGGCGTCCATTACTCGCCCTCCCCTTCGGCCTGCTGCTCGGCCTGCTTCTTCTTCTCGAGCGCGCGCTTCTTGGCCGCCTCGATGCGCGCCAGCGACGCGGCTTTGGCGTCGCTGTCGGGCTTGGCAAAGGCGGCCTTGGGCTTCGGCTCGGCCGGCTTGGCCTCGACGGCCGCCTTGTCGACCTTGCCCGCCTTGGGCTCGTCGGCCTTCGGCGCGTCGGCTTCGGCCTTCGGCGCGTCGGCTTCGGCTTTCGGCGCTTCGGCTTCGGCTTCGGCCTTCGGCTCGTCGGCCCTCGGCGCTTCGGCCTTCGGCGCTTCGGCCTTCGGCGCTTCGGCCTTCGGCTTGGCGGCCTTCGGCTTCTCGGCCTTCGGCTTCTCGGCCTTCTCGGCCTCCTCGCCGCCGTCGGCCTTCTTCTTGGCAGCCACCGCCGCCTTGGCCTTCTTCGCCGCCTCGGCCTTCTTCTTCTTCTCCTCGGCCTCCTTGGCGTCGGCGATGCGTTGCCCCTCGAGGAACGCCTCTTCGCGTTCGACGAACGGCTCGAGCAGGTCGAAGACAAACGCGTCGCGCTCGAAGGAGACCTCGTCGTAGATCTTGGAGTACTTGAGCGTCTCGGTCGGGCAGACGTCGATGCACAGGCCGCACACGCTGCACAGCGCGTAGTCCACCAGGAACTTGGTGGCGCGCTTGCGCTTGACCCCGTCGTACTTCTGCCCTTCGACCTGGATGCAGAACGAGGGGCAGATGTTGACGCACTGCATGCAGGCGACGCAGTCGTGCGAACCGAGCTCTTCGAAGTCCACCAGGTCGATGGCGCTGCGGAACGCGGTGGAAAGCTCGGGGCGCTCGCGCGGGTAACGCAGCGTGACGGGCTTGCGGAAGAGGTTCTTCAGCGTGACCCACATGCCGGACAGCAGCGTGAAGAAGCCGGCGACGAGCAGCGCGAGATAGCCGCGCTTCTTTTCGGCGCCGGGCGCCACAAGGGACGTGTCCGCGCTCATGACATCACCTTGAGCACCGTGGCCGTCACGAGCAGGTTCGCCAGCGCCAGCGGGATCAACACCTTCCAGGCGAAGGTCATCAGCTGGTCGAAACGCAGGCGCGGGAACGTCCAGCGCAGCCACAGCATGACGAAGATCAGAAAGTAGACCTTGCCGAAGAACCACACCGGGCCGGGCAGCAGCGGCCCCTTGTAGCCGCCGAGAAACAGCGACGTGGCGACCATGCTGACGATCACCATGTTGGTGTACTCGGCGAGGAAGAAGAGCGCGAAGCGCATGCCCGAGTACTCGGTGTGAAAGCCGGCGACGAGCTCGCTCTCGGCCTCGGGGATGTCGAAGGGCGCGCGGTTGGTCTCGGCCACCGCCGAGATGTAGTAGATCAGCGCGCCTATCGGCTGCACGAGGATGTAGGGGAACGAGCCCTGCGCCTCGACGATGTCGGCGATGCGCATCGAGCGCGCGATCATCGTCACCGCCAGCGCGGCGAGGATCAGCGGGATCTCGTAGGCGATGTTCTGCGCCACGGCGCGCATGGCGCCGAGCAGCGCGTATTTGTTGTTGCTGCCCCAGCCGGCCATGAAGATCGCGATGAAGCCCATGCCGGCGAAGGCGAACACCAGCACCAGGCCGACGTTGGTGTCGACGAGCGCGAAGGACTTGTCGATGGGAAACAGCGACAGCCCCAGCACCACCGGCACGAAGACGACGATCGGCGCCAGGTGATAGAGCGGCTTGTCGATGTCCTTGGGCGAGATCAGCTGCTTGCTGAGCAGCTTGACCACGTCGACGAGCGTCTGAAACATGCCGAACGGCCCCACGACGGTCGGGCCGTAGCGGCGCTGCATACGCGCCGAGACCTTGCGCTCGAGCCACACCAGAAACAGCGCGTTGACCGTGGCGAAGGCCATGATCGCGGCCGCCGCCAGCAGCATCGCCAGAAAGACGTTGGGCACCAGGTCTGAGAGCGTCTTGAGCATCAGCGGTCGACCTCGGGGAGAACGATGTCGATGCTGCCGAGGATCGCGATCGTGTCGGCGACCATCGTGCCGCGCAGGACGTCGGGCATGCAGGCGAGGTTCGAAAACGACGGCGTGCGCAGCTTGATGCGAAACGGCACGTCGCTGCCGTCGGAGACGATGTAGATGCCGAACTGGCCGCGCGCCGACTCGACGGCGAAGTAGTGCTCGCCGACGTCCGGCTTGAAGCGCTTGAGCGCCTTCTCGGGCATGATCGGCCCGTCGGGGATCTTGGCGATGGCCTGCTCGATGATGCGCATCGACTGTTCCATCTCGGCCACGCGCACGTAGTAGCGCGCGAGGTTGTCGGCGCCGCTGGCCGTCGGGATGTCGAACTCGAAGCGGTCGTAGATGCCGTAGGGCTCGGCGCGGCGCACGTCGTAGGGCACGCCCGCGGCGCGCAGCGTCGGCCCCGTCACGCCGTACTCGATAGCCGTCTCGCGGTCGATGACGCCGACGCCCTCGCAGCGCGAGCGGAAGATCACGTTGTCGGTGACCAGCGCGTGGTACTCGGCCATGCGCCCGCGAAGGCGCGCCAGAAAGGCCGTCGTCTCGTCGAGGAACTTCTTGTCGACATCCTCGGTGACGCCGCCGAAGCGCCCGTAGCAGTACGTCAGGCGTGAGCCGGTGACGCGGTCGAGGATCGAGAGGATCTGCTCGCGGTCGTCGAAGCTGTAGAGAAACGGCGTGATGCCGCCGAGGTCGAGCAAGAACGTGCCGAACCATAGAAGGTGGCTCGAGACGCGGTTGAGCTCGCAGACGATGACGCGGATGTGCTCGGCGCGCTCGGGCACCTCGATGGCGAGCATCTTCTCCACCGCCTGGCAGTAGGCGATGTTGTAAATCATGCCGCTCAGGTAATCCACGCGAGACGTGTTAGGCAGGAACATCATGTAGTTCCTGTTTTCCGCCATCTTCTCGTGGGCGCGGTGTGCGTAGCCGATGATCGGCTCGCACTTGACGATCTCTTCGCCGCGAAGCTCGAGCAAGAGGCGCAGCACGCCGTGCATGCTCGGGTGCTGCGGCCCCATGTTGAGGTAGTAGGTCTCGCCGTCGGGGTCGGCCGGCGGCGTAGCCCACGGATCGGCAGACGTGCCCGCGGCCAGCGCGGCGCCCGGCTTATGAAGGTCGCTGGTCATCGAGCGTGGTCTCCGCTTCGTCGATGCGGCCAAAGTCCTTCAGCAGGGCGTGAAAGTCGGCGTCCTCCGGCAGCAAGATGCGCTTGAGGTCGGGGTGTCCGGCGAAGGTCACGCCGTACATGTCGTAGACCTCGCGCTCGTACCAGTCTGCCGAACGGAAGACGCTGGCGATGCTCGCGCCCTCCGCGGCGGGATCGGGATCGGGCTCGCCCGCGGCGGCGCGCGCGGCTGCAGCCTCGGCCTTGGCCTTGTCGGCCTCGGCCTTCTTCTTCGCCGCGGCGCCCTTGAGCGGGGCCGGCGCCGGGCCGCGCCACTCGGCGACGGCGGCGATAGGCGACTCGACGCGCAGGCGATGGGCGCGATCGAAGCGGTTGAAGGTGTAGATCAGCGCCATCTCTTCGCCGGTCTGGCGCCGATCGAGGCAGGTCAGCATCTCCAGGTAGAAGCCGTCCTCGCGCAGCTTGGCGGCGATCTCGGGCAGCGCCGCGGCGGCCGCGATGCAGCTCTCGTGAAAGCCGCCCTGCGCGTGATCGCGCACCTCGGCTTGCACGACGAGCTTGTCGTCGTACAGCCGCTGCAGGCTCTCGCTGCGCTGGGGGCTGTCGTCGCTCACGCGCGGGCTAGCCTTTGACCTTGCGGCCAGTGGGCGCGTTCGTGCGCTCGGCCTTGGCGATGGGGATCGGACCTTCGTGCGTGGACGGCTTGAAGCGCCGGCCGGCCTTGATCTTGTTCTGCAGCTCGAGGATGCCGTTGATCAGCGCCTCGGGTCGCGGCGGGCAACCGGGGATGTAGACGTCGACGGGCACGAGCTTGTCGGCGCCCTCGTAGATGGCGTACTGGTTGGGGTACTTGAAGGGCCCGCCGTCGATGGTGCAGCCGCCCATGGCGATGGCCCACTTGGGCGACGGCATCTGATCCCACAGCGCCTTGATCACCGGCCCCATCTTGCGCGAGATGGTGCCGGCGAAGATCATCACGTCGGCCTGCCGCGCGCTGGGGCGAAAGACGCCCGCGCCGAAGCGGTCGAGATCGTACTTGGCTGCCCCGGCGGCCATCATCTCGATGGCGCAGCAGGCCAAGCCGAAGGTCAGCGGCCACAGCGAGTTGGCGCGCGCGGCGTTGAGCAGATCCTCGAGCAGGTGAAAGCGCACGAAGGGCTCGGCCTCGGCCATCAGCTGCGCTTCCTCGCGCTCGCTGAGCGTGCCTGGCGCGCCCTGCGCCTTCTTGATCAGCGCCGGCTGCGCGGCCTCTTTGAGCTCGGGGCCCTTGCCCGCGCCGTTTAGCGCCATGAAAACACCCCTTTGCGCCACGCAAAGACGATCGCCAGCGAGAGGATGCCGAGAAACATCGCGATCTCGATCAAGTCACGCCAGCCCAGGCCGGGCTCGCCGAAGACGAGCGCGATGGGGAACAGGTAGAGGATGTCGACCTCGAAGGCGACGAAGATCAACGCGAACAGGTAGAACGCGATCGAGAACTTCATCCACGACGAGCCGATGGTGTCGACGCCGCACTCGTAGGTCTCGCGCGTCTTGGCGCCGCGATAGCGCGGGCTGATCAGCTGCGGGATCACCAGCGGGATGGCGGCCAACAAGATGCCGAGGACCATCAGGCCGCCGAGGAGTCGGAAGTCGTGTACCGTGTGCACGCGGAGAGAGCGTTTCGTTTAGATGTCGACCGCTTGGATGCGAACCGTAGGTCGCAGGCGGGCGTGGCGTCAAGGGGTGCCGCGAGGCCCGCGAAGATAGGACTTGTTTGCTCCTATATGAGCAGCATCGCGTCGCCGTAGCTGTAGAAACGATAGCCCTCGGCCACCGCCTCGCGGTAGGCGGCGAGCACCGCCTCGCGGCCACCGAACGCGCAGACGAGCATCAGCAGCGTCGAGCGCGGCAGGTGAAAGTTGGTCAGCAGCGCGTCGACCACGCCGAAGGTGTAGCCCGGATAGATGTAGAGCGACGTGCGCCCGCTGCCGGCGGCGCCGCCGCTCGCCTCGAGGGTGCGCACGCTGGTGGTGCCGACGGCGAGCACGCGGCCGCCACGCGCGCGCGCAGCCGCGATGGCGCTGGCTGTCTGCTCGGGCACGAGGTAGCGCTCGGACTCCATCTGATGCTCGACGATGCGCTCGGCGCGCACCGGCACGAACGTGCCCGGCCCGACGTGAAGCGTCACCGAGCAGAGCTCGACGCCGGCGCCGACGAGCGACTCGAGCAGCGGCTCCGAGAGGTGCAGCCCCGCGGTGGGCGCCGCGACGGAGCCACGCGCGCGCGCGTAGACGGTCTGATAGCGCGTGCGATCGGCGTCGTCGGCGTCGCGGCGAATGTACGGCGGCAGCGGCACGGCGCCGAGGCGCGCCAGATCAGCGACGCCCTCGAGTCGCACCGTAACGCGCCCCCCGTCGGGCGCGTCGAGCAGCTCGGCGCTGGCGCCGGCGACGGGCGCGCCCTGCGCGTCGAGCAGCGCGAGCCGCTCGCCGGCGCGCAGCTTCTTCGACGCGCGCGACATGGCGCGCCAGGTGCTCACGCGCTCGCCGGCCTCGAGGCGGGCGTCGTCGGCGCCGTCGGCAGGCTCGACGAGAAGCAGCTCGACGCGGCCGCCGCTCTCGCGCTGCGCCGCGAGGCGCGCTGGGATCACCCGCGTGTCGTTGACCACCATCGTGGTCTCGCGATCGCCGAGCACCTCGGGCAGCGCGAGCACGTCGCTGTGCGTGACACGCCCCGTGGCGCGCTCGAGCACCAGCAGGCGCGCGCCGTCGCGGCGCGAGCGCGGGCGCTGCGCGATGAGCTGGTCGGGGAGCTCGAAGTCGAAGTCGCTGGCGCGTAGGTCGGTCATCGCAGGCGGGACGTAGCGTATGGCTGGTGGGAGCGCAACCGTACCCGAGCTCGGGCCTCGGGCCTCGGACCTCGGGCCTCGGGGTCGATCGCGTGCGGTCGGATCGCTTCGCCGCAACGCTGGCGTAACGCGCCACGCCACGCGGTATCGTCGAGAACCTGGTGGTCGTCGCCGGCGCTCGCTCGTGGTATGCACGCGACATGCGCCGCGAGGCGAGCGAAGCGAGCGAGCCAGCGCTCCCTGAGGCCTGAAGCCCGAGGCCCGAGGCCCTTCGAGCGCAACTCGCCGCCACCGACGACAATACGGAGAGGGTGCGATGAAAGAGATCCTCAGCCAGCTCGGCATCGAAGCGACTAACCCCGGCTGCTACGACGGCGAATGGTTCGGATCGGGCGACGAGCTCGAGTCCGTCTCGCCGATCGACGGCGAGGTCCTCGCGACCGTGCGGCTGGCGACGGCGGCCGAGCACGAGCGCGTGGTGGCGTCGGCGGTGGCGGGCTTTGCCAAGTGGCGCGACACGCCGGCGCCGGTGCGCGGCGCGGTGGTGCGCGAGATCGGCAACGAGCTGCGCGAGCACCGCGAGGCGCTGGGGCGGCTGGTGACGCTCGAGATGGGCAAGATCGTCGCCGAGGGCGTCGGCGAGGTGCAGGAGATGATCGACATCTGCGACTTCGCGGTCGGTCTTTCGCGCCAGCTCTACGGGCTGACGATGCACAGCGAGCGCCCCGGCCACCGCATGTACGAGCAGTGGCATCCGCTCGGCCCCATCGGCGTGATCACGGCGTTCAACTTCCCGGTGGCGGTGTGGTCGTGGAACGCGGCGATCGCGGCGGTGTGCGGCGACACGGTGATCTGGAAGCCGTCGGACAAGACGCCGCTGACGGCGCTGGCGGTGACGCGCATCGCCGAGCGCGTGCTCGAGAGCCATGGGCTGCGCGGGGTGATGTGCCTTTCGGTGGGCGACATCGATACGGTTGGCGCGCCGATGGTCGCTGACCCGCGGCTGCCGCTGATCAGCGCCACGGGCAGCGTGGCGATGGGCAAGCAGGTCGGGCCGGCGGTGGCGGCGCGGCTCGGCCGCAGCCTGCTCGAGCTCGGCGGCAACAACGCGATCACGGTCACCGAGGGCGCCAACCTCGACCTCGCCGTGCGCGCGGTGTTGTTCGGCGCGGTGGGCACGGCCGGCCAGCGCTGCACCTCCACGCGGCGGCTGCTCGTGCACTCGGCGGTCAGCGACGAGCTCACGTCGCGGCTGGTGAAGGCTTACGATCAGGTGCCCATCGGCGACCCGCTGGCGGAAGGCACGCTGATGGGTCCGCTCATCGACGGACAGGCCGTCGCCGCGTACACCGAGGCCATCGCGCTGGCCAAGAAGCAAGGCGCGGAGGTGCTGTGCGGCGGCGAGGTGCTCGACGGCATGCCCTCGCCCTACTACGTCAAACCGACGATCATCCGCGCGCGCGCCGACATGCCGATCGTCAAGGAAGAGACCTTCGCGCCGATCCTCTACGTGATCGAGGGCGACAGCGTCGAGCAGCTCGTGCGCTGGCAGAACGACGTGCCGCAGGGTCTCTCCTCGGCGATGTTCACGCAGGACCTCGGCCACGCCGAGCGCTTCCTGTCGCACGGCGGCAGCGACTGCGGCATCGCCAACATCAACATCGGCACCAGCGGCGCCGAGATCGGCGGCGCCTTCGGCGGCGAGAAGGAGACCGGCGGCGGGCGCGAAGCGGGATCGGACGCCTGGAAGACCTACATGCGGCGCCAGACGGTGACGATCAACTGGAGCGGCGCGCTGCCGTTAGCGCAGGGCATCGAGTTCAGCGCCGGCGACTAACCGGCTGAAGTCACACAAAAAAACGCGGGCGTGATGATTTGGGCGGGGGGGTGCCAATCCTCTGATGACAATGAACAAGACGCTGCACCTCGCCGTCACGCTGCCCAGCTGGCAGGACGCGCTCGGGCTCGGTCGAGCCGCGAGCCTCTTCGTCGCCATGCAAAGCCACACCCAGCCGCAGCGAGACACGCCCGTCTCCGTCGCGCTGACACTGCCTGACGGATCGATGGTGGCGCTGGGGGGCAGCGTCGCGCGCACGGTGGCGCTCGAGCGTTCGCGGTCGCCGGGCACGCTGGCCGGATTCAGCGTGGTGTTCGAGGAGACGCACGGCCCGGCGATTCGGCTGCTGCAGTCGGTGGCGATGGCGAGCGTCGGCGCCAACGCGACGCGGCGCGCGGGTCCGATCATGGTGGCGTTGGCGGCGCGGCTGACCACCGGCGCGGGCATCGAGCTTCACACCGAAGCGCACTACCTGCACGAAGACGACGAGCACGAGCCGAGCGAGCGAGACGTCGGCTGCAACGGCAACGGCAACGGTGACGACGGCGACGGGATCGACATCGACATCGACGACGACGAGTCGCCTACCAGCAGTAGCCCATCGACAGCAGTGGGATGCCTACGGGCAGGAACTTGACCAGCTCGTCGGTGTCGGGGAACACCGGCATGAAGAAGCCCAGGTCGCCGTACATCTTCTTGCCCTTGAGGCGCACGCCGTAGAGCGCCGCGCCGAGGCGGCCGTTGAGATCGCCGAAGCTCGGCGAGAGCAGCATGTGGTACTCGGCGAAGAGGCTCACCGAGCCCGACTGCGTCAGGCGCAGCGAGAGGCCGATGTTGGGCGCCACGAGCAGCGTATTGAAGTACTCGCGCCCGTCGAAGCGCTCGCGCGACATGGTCACGCCGTAGACCGGCACCGCGGCGTTTACGGTCAGCCGGCCGGCGGTGGCGGTGAGGATCGGCCCGCCGCCGTAGGCGCCGAGGCGAAACTTGTCGCTGTCACCGACGTAGGGCGCCCAGAAGCCGCCGCGCACGTCGAGCGCCAGGTGAACGTTGTCCGAGAGCGCCTTGCTGATCTTGACGTGCGCGATGAAGGAGATGAAGCCGACGGGCACGGCGGTGGCGAGGCCGGCCTCGAGCCAGTCGGTCACGCCGTACTCGGCCTCGTGGTAGGCGAGGTCGATGATGGTGTAGCCCCACTCGCCCTTGCGGCGACCGCGCGCGGTGGCGCCAAAGCCGAGGCGCGTGCGGCCCGGATGGCGCTCGACGACGGCACCGTCGGGCGTGACCGAGCGACGTAGGCCATCGGCGGTGATGCGCGTGCGCGCGCTGCGGAGCGCCTCGCTGCGCACGGCCGCGCCAAGCGTCACGAGCGCGGCGTTTGCGGCGGCGCGCACGGCGCTGTCGTCGGCGTCGGTGGCGATGCGTGCGACGGCGATCTGGCTCGACGGCCGGCGCGCCAGCTCGACGAGCGCCAGCCGCGCGGCGATGCGGCCGCGATCGCTCGAGCCGTAGGCGGCCGCTTGTGCGACGAGCGGAACGGCGCGCGGATCGCCGAGCCGGCCAAGCAGGCCCAGTGCGCGCGGCGCGTAGGTGCGGTCGAAGGCGAGGCGCACGAGCGCGCTCCATTGGCGGCAGGGCTTGCCGGCCTGGCAGCTGGCCTCGGCGCGCGCGAGCAGCTGGGCGTCGCGCGAGAGGCCCAGAGCACGCACGGCGTTGGTGCGCGCGGCCAGTCGCGCGCTGGGTTGCGAGGCAGGCGAGGCTTGCGGGGCGGACGAGGCGGGCGAGGCGGGCGCTGGCGTGGCGACGGGCGGCGCGGGCGGCGCGCCGAGGCCAGGCTCGTCGCTCGGCTGTGCCCAGGCTGGGGCGCTGAGAAATCCGAGCATGGCGGCGAGAGCTGTCGGCGCAAAGTGCTGTCTTCTCATCAGTTCCTCCTCGTCCTCGGCGTCGGCGCGATCCGCGACATTTTTGTCCTGCCCTCGGCGTTTCGGCGGCCTCTGCAAGGCCTGGGGCGTGTGTGCGGGGGGAATGAGCAAGGGCGGTGCCAGCGGTGTGATCGCGGTCATGAGCAGGAGTGCTACCCTCAGGGCCGTGCGCCGCTCGCCGCTGATCATCCTGCTGCTGCTCGCGGCGCCTGCCCTGGCCGCGCCGAAGACGAAGCCAGCGCCGAAGCGCGTGAAGAAGAAGAAGCGCGTGCCGGCGGGCGGTCTGGCGTTCGGCGGCGTCGCCATCTCGCCGAGCGGCGTGGTGACAAAGAGCGGTCGCACGCTGGGCAAGCTGCCGCTGCCGCCGCCGCCACGCAGCCTCTCGGTGCACGAGCTGTCGGTGCGCGGCCAGCCGCTGCTGCACGTGCGGGTCGCCGGGCGCGACGGGCGCGCTGGCGAGCTCGTCGTGGGGCGCTCGGGCAAGCCGCTGGTCTTCGCCGGGTCCACCGGCCCGCGCGGCGTCGACGGCGAGCACAGCCGGCATCTGTCGTTGACCAAGGCGCGCGTGCTGCTCTACGAGCGCCGCGACGGCGTGGTGCGCTGCGACGGCAAGCCGAGCTACCTCTTCCCGCGCCTCTACGACTTCGCGCGCCAACGCTTTCGGCTCGCGGCGCCGAGCCGTCCGAAGATGCCTGGCGCGACCAGGCTGACGGCGACGCAGTCGCTTCCAGCGGGCCTGGCCGCGTCGAACGTCGCGCCGCTCGGCACCTTCCGCGTGTCTGCCGTTTCGACGCATGTCGGCGATGGGCTCGCGGCGCAGCACCTCGCCGCGCCACACGAGATCGACGACGGCAAGCCCGAGACGGCGTGGTCCGAGGGGCTCGGCACCGATGGCCACGGCGAGTTTCTCACCGCGCGCGCTACGCCTTCGCCTTACCGGCTGCGCGCCGTAGCGATCGTGCCCGGCGACGCGCGCGACCGCCGCGCCTTCACCCGCGCCAATCGGCTGCGCAGCTTCATCTTGCTGATCGGGCGCGACAAGCGCTACCGCGTGACCTTCGCGCGCGACCCACTGTCGGCCGTCAAACGCGACGAAGACGTGGGCAAGCCGTGGTGGATCGTGCTGCCCGAGCCGACACACGCGAGCTGCGTCTCGCTGCTGCTCGACAGCGTCTACGCCGGGCGCGCCTCGCGCAAAAAGCGCGGCAACGCGGGTGGGCGCACCGCCATCTCGGAGCTGCGTTTCTACACCGACCTCGACTTCGGCGCCGGCCTCGCGGCGGTGGTCAAAGACCTGGCCAGCAACGACGCGCTGCGCGTGCGCGCGGCCATGAGCGTGCTGGCGCGCCACCGCAAGCGGGCTACCGCGCTGCTGGCGAAGGACATCGACAAGGCGCCGGGCGTGCTGCTGCGCCGCATCGTGCGCGTGCTGGCGCGCATCTCCGACGGCAGCGCTGCGCCGCTGCTCGTGCGCGCGCTGCCGCGCCTCGACAAGAGCGGGCGCGCCATCGCGCTCGACGCGCTCGCCACCCTCGGCGAGACCGCTGTGAGCGCGTTGCTGCCGCTGCTCGCGCATCGTCGCGGCGCGTTGCGCTATGCCGCCGCGAAGCTGCTCGGCCGGCTCGGCGGTGACAGAGCGCGCGACACGTTGCTGGCGCGTGCCGGGCGCGGGGCACGCGGAGATCGCAAGGCGATCGCCGAGGGGCTCTCGTCGCTGCGCCGCCCGGCCGACCTGGCGGCGATACTCGCGGCGCTCGAGCGCGCCGACAAGCCCGCGCGCCGCGCTGACCTGGTGATGGTGCTCGGGCGCGTCGGCCGCGCCGTGGGCGACGGCAAGAAGAACGCGCTCAGCCTGCAGGCCGCGCTGAAGAAGAGCGGCCCGCAGAAGCTCGGCTTCGAGGTGCGTTATCGGCTGCTGCGCGCGCTGGGACGGCTCGATCCTCACGGGCACCGCGAAGACCTGCTGCGCGCCAGCCGCGACCGCGACGAGATCTTGCGTCTGACCGCCTTCGAGCAGCTCTTCAAGGTGCGCGCCGCCGCGGTCACGACGCGATTCGTCGGCGCCATGGCCGACCGCGACCCACGCGTGCGCGCGCGCGCCGCGCTGGCATTGATGTCGCGCCGCACGCCGGGCGCCGCACGCGCGCTGGCGACGCGGCTCGACCAGGAGCGCTGGCGCTTCGTCGCGCGCACCATCGCCGAGGCGCTGGGCAAACACTGCGGCCCCATCGCGGTGGGCGCGCTCGATCGCGCCATCACGCGCGCCGCGCGCGGCGTCGACGAGCGTGCCCTGCTCTCGCTGGTGCAGTGCAAGCCGCCGGGGCTGTTCAAGCGGCTGATCTCGATCGCCGACAACTACCGCGCTCGCACGGCGCTGCGCAAGCGCGCGCTGAGCGCGATGCCGCGCGGCGTGGCGCAGCGACACCGCCGCGAGCTGCTGACGTTCTTTACCAAGCAGCGGCGCTACGCGCTGCGCAGCGACGCCGAGACGGAGGTCGCCGTGGCGGCTACCTCGGCGCTGGCTCGCTCGGCCGGACCGCTGGCGGCGCGCGCGCTGAGCGACTGCGTAGCGCTCGACGCGAGCGGGACCGTACGCGCCGCCGCCGCCCACGCGCTGAGCCGATTCTGCCCGTCGTCGGCCAAACAGACGATCCTGCGCGCAACGCGCGACAGCGCGGGGCTGGTGCGGCGCGCCGCCGAGCTGACGCGCCGTCGCTGCCGCTGGTAGCGCTAGCGCTGCTATACTGGGGGAGCATGCGCAAGCTACTGGTTGCCGCCCTCGCGTTGCTGACCCTGCTGTCCTCGGTAGGCGACGTAGACGCCCGTCGCCGGCGTCGGCGCCGACGGCGTCGCGGGCACGGCTACCTGCAGCTCAACTCGACCACCACCGGCGCCGACGTGCTGATCGACGGCAACAAAGTCGGCACGGTGCCGCTGCCCGACCGCCTGCGGCTGCGCACCGGCAAGCACACGCTCAAGCTCACCAAGAAGGGCTTCACGCAGTACCTCGACGTGTTTCAGGTGCGGCGCCGGCAGACCACCAAGCTCGAGATCGACCTGCTGCCGGTGGCGGCGATCTTTGTCATCCGCGCCAACGAGGCCGACGCGCGCGTCTACATCGACGGCAAGTTCGTCGGCACCACGCCGCTCGAGACCGAGGCGCTGATCGGCAAGCGCGCGATCCGCGTGCGCAAGGCCGGCTTCTACGACGTGCTGCTCGAGAAGAAGGCCACCGCCGGGCAGACGATCAACATCGAGGCCGAGCTCAAGCCGCTGCCGGTGGGCACCACGCCCTATCGCCCGCCGCCGCCGCCGCCGCCCAAGTGGTACGAGAAGTGGTACGTCTGGGCCGGCATCGCCGGCGGCGTCGCCGCCGTGGCCGTCACCGTGACGCTCTCGGTGACCCTCGCCACCAAGGACCCCATCGAGGACTTCGGCGCACAGTACAAGTGGAAGACTCAGGCGCTGCGCCGCGTGCCGCTGGGCTTCACGTTTAGGTAACGGCTACCGCATCCCGCGTCCCGCATCCGGGGCCGCTACCAGCCGCTCCGCAGCAGCTCCTGGCGCACGGCGCGCTCGTAGAGCGCCGCGGCGAGGAAGGCGCGCCCCAGCGCGTCAGGATCGCCTGGCCGCCGCTGACCCGAGATGTCGCGCTCGCGCGACCAGACCTCGACGCCCAGCCGGCGCAGCGCGCGCGCTCCGCCTTTGAGCAGACGCTGCTCGAGGCGCGCCGCCTCGAGCGCCATGGCGCGGCCGGCCTCGGGTGGCAGCGTGGTGCGCCCGCCGAGACACAGCCGCAGCAAGCGGCGGTGCAGCGCGTCGAGCGCGGCGAGGCTCTCGTCGCTCGGATCGGCGAGCGCAGGCGCCGGCGTGCGCGGCGCGTCGCGCAGGTAGTTGGGCGCGATCAGATCGAGGCCGAGGTTGCAGCGGCCGTTCCACTTGTCGGGAAAGACCAGCGTCGGCGCCTTGGCGTCTCGGGCCTCGTCCGCTTCGCCCTCGTCTTCGCCCGCCGGCGGCAGCCCGAACGCTAGCAGCGCTGCCGTACGCGGCCGACCTGGCGAGAGCTGCACGATGGCGTCGAGCGCGAGGCCGGGCAGCTTGGCGAGGGTCTCGAGGTTGCGGCGGCAGTAGAGCGCGGCGTGATCCGACTCGGCGACGCAGGCGAGCAGCGTCGATTCGGCGTCGTCGGGCGCGCTGCCGCCGCCGCCCGCTGCGGCGAGGATCCAGAGCGCGCGCGCGCTGGCGCCGAGGATCGTGCCGCGCACGAAGAGCAGATCGTCGCCCGCGCGGCGCGCGTCGGCGGGCGCTGCCAGCGCGGCGTAGGCGGCGGCCAGCTGTTCGGCGAGCGGCCGCTCGAACAGCGGCGCCAGCGCTTCATCGCGCAGCGAGCACTCGCCGGCCGCCACCGCCTTGACCTGCTTGCCTGCGCCGAGGCGCCCGTCGCGCGAACGCGTAGCACCCGAGACGAACAGGCCGCGCCGGCACAGCTCGCGGTGGCTAAGCCCAGCCTCGGAGAGCCGCGTCGCTCGCTCGTACGCGCCGCGCGCGCGCTGCGCTTCGGCAGGCGCCACATCGACTACGGCGCTTGCCTGCTGCTCGCCGTCGACGAGCAGCGTCGTGACGCCCGTAAGCTCGCCCGCCGTCCCGATCACCGCGCGCGAGAACAGCCCGTAGAGGCGCAAGCTGCCAGCCGGCTGGTAGCTGCGCCGCCCGACGCCGATCAGCGACCGCACGTCGCCGCCGCCACCGCCAGCAGCGGCGCCGCCCCCGACGCCGCCAGCCGCAGCGCGCAGCCCCGCCGCCACCTCGAGCAGCTCGCACAGCCGCTCGCTATAGTCATCGAGGCTCTGCTCGGGCCGCTCGTCGCGCAGCGAGCGCACCGCGTCCAACACCCGCCAGGCCGCCCGACCCAAGCGATGCAGCGCCACCGCCCGACACTGGTGCGCCACCCGCGCCAGCTCGGCCTGCACCAAGACCCCGGCCCCACCAGCGCCGCCCTCGAGCAGCTCACAAGCCGCCCGCCAAGCCCCCGCGGCAGCAGCCACCTGCGCCTCGCTCAGCCGCTCGGCTTCGGCTTCGGCTTCGGCTTCGGCTTCGGATTCGGCTCCGGCTTCGGCTCCGGCTTCGGCTCCGGATTCGGCTTCGGACTCGGATTCGGATTCGGATTCGGATTCGGATTCGGAAGCCGCGTCGGCCAACGGAAGCCGCGAGACCACCGCCAGCAGATGCAGACAGCGTGGCGCCAACAAGCACGTGCACGCGACGTCGCCCACGCCCGAAAGCACTCCGTCTCGCGGCGTCAACGTCACCGTCTCGCCGCTGTCGGTCTGCACCGTCACCGCGCCCTCGCCGCTCGTCTGCCACGTCCACGACTCGGCGAGCTCGGGCTGCTTGTCCAGCTTGCGCGTCAGCCGCTTGGGCGCCGACTCGCTCAGCTCGGCGAACAGCAGCGCGCCCGCGCGCGGCCGCTCGCTCACGCCGCACCTC
>JAGQIK010000519.1 GCA_020431405.1 Myxococcales bacterium | reverse complement strand
GGCATGCAGCAAGTTTTCGCCGTATGATCGCCAACGAGATGCGACATGTGCTGATCACCGGCTGGCTGCTCGCCTGCGCCGCGCTGCCGACCGCGGCGGCCTGGGCGCAGACGCGAGACCCCTACACGCCCAGCGAGGAAGCCCTCAAGCGCAAGCTCAGCGGCGTGCACCACGACCGCGGCAGCGGCCACCAGGCGCGGGCGGTCGAGACCGTGTCAGGCAAAGCGCGCGAGGGCGCGCAGTGGGTCCGCGACAAGCTGGCCAAGCTCTACATCACGCCGGCGCGCCTGATGATCGGCCTCGGCGTGCTGGGCGTGCTGTTCTGCTGGAACCGCAACAAGCGCAAGCTGACGTGGCTCGTGCTGACGCTCGGCAGCTGGCTGATGCTCGGCGTGGGCGTGGCCGCGATCGCCCTCGACTGGCCGTTGCTGGCCTGATGGCACCTACATGTCGGAAATCGTAAGAAGAAACCAAGACCCGCGCCTCGCGATCGGCGGCGCATTTCGCTATCCTGTTAGCGCGCGTTGGCGAAGCTGCGGGGCGGTCGTCCGCTGCGAACTTTTTTCCAAGCGCACCGTGGGGTCGGGGGTTCTAACAGGACGATGACGGGGACGAACGACGCAACGCACGGTCGCCAGCACGGCGACCAGAACCACACGCCCGAGGAAGCCAGCCGCCTCGTGGCGCGCGCCAAGGGCGGCGACCAACGCGCCTTCGGCGAGCTCGTCCGCCGCTACCGCCCGCGCATCTTCGCCCTCTGCCTGCACCTCACCGGCAACGAGAGCGACGCAGACGACACGACGCAAGAGGTCTTCCTGCGCGCCTACGACAAGCTCGACCAGTTCGCCGGCCGCAGCGAGTTCTTCACCTGGGTCTACCGCATGGCGGTCAACCGCTCGCTCAACGCACGCCGCGACCGAGCGCGCCGCGCCCGCCGCCAGGTGCTAGGCGACCCGCGTATCGACAAAGCCGTCGCGGTCGACGCCGCCGGCGACCCGATCAAAGCCGCCGAGCTGCGTCAGACCTACGAGCGCCTGCTCGAGGCCCTCGACAAGCTGCCCGCCGCCATGCGCGCCACCGTCGTGCTCGTCGCGCTGCAGGGCCTCAGCCACGCCGAGGCCGCCGTCGTGCAGAAGTGCTCGCCCGGTACCATCGCTTGGCGCATGCACGCCGCGCGCGACAAGCTGCGCGAGAGCCTCGAAGGTCCCAAACGCATCGAAGCGCCGCGCGCGCACAAGGGGCTCAGCCACGAGCTGCTCGGTCTGCTGCGGCTGTGGGGGTTGCCCGCCGTCAGCTCGGCCTGACGCGGCCTCAGCGCTGCTACACCGTCGCTGCGTGCCCGAAGGCCGCCCGCCCGTACCTAGCGTATCGGCGGGCGGTTTCGCGTGGCGAACCAGCGGCGGTACTTCGCCATCAGCGTGAGCTGATCGTCGGGCGCGTGGCGCTTGCAGGAGGCGAGCTCGCTGCCGCTGGCGCCCCAACGGATCTCGACGCAGTCGTTGGGGTTGTAGGCGATCTCGAGCTGCTTGCGGCGCGCCACCACGTCCGCCATGGTGAGCGTCTTCTTGCTGCCGTCGGACTTCACATAGGTGATCGTCTTCTGCTTGGCCAGCTCGACGAAGAGCTTCTTCATCGCCGCCGCCGCCGCCTGCGGCGACTGCCCCGCGCTCAGTGCGAAGCGCTTGGGCTGCTTGATGACCTTGGCGGGGTAGTTGATGACATCATGGATCGCGATCAGCAGGCGCATGTCGCGCGCCGGCGTGGAGAAGTTCTCCCACGCGCCGCTGGTCTCGAAGATGCGCGGACCGCGCGGCATCTTGACCGTCTTGTAGCTGGTCTTGCGCATGTGCTTCTCGCCGGCGGCCACCGAGCCGATGCGCTCGTGCAGTAGCTCGTGCAGCGCCTTGATGCGCTCGCGATACGCCTGCGTCGGGCCGAGCGGGCGCGGATTGATGACCTCGTCCATCTTGTCGTAGAAGCCCTCGAGCCCGTAGCGAAACTGCTGCCCCGAGACGCGGCGCCAGCGGCGGCTCTTCTTTATCTCGTCGTTTGTCAGCGCCACGATCTTGCCGTCGCGTTTGACCAGCGGGCGAAACGCCTTGAAGCCGCCCGCGCCGCCGCGCGTGCTGGCCTTGAACATGAAGGCGCCGCGCCAGAAGCGTTTGCGGCCCACCGAAAGGTCGGGGTGACCATCGACCGCGTAGAGCAGGCCCGAGCGCGTCGCCGTCTGCGGTACCCACTGCGAGATCACCAGCAGGTGTCCGTAGGGATCGACGTAGACGGTGCCGGGGCGAAGCGTGTGACGCGAGAGGCGGATCGGATAGAGATCGGTGTTGTCGTCTTTGACCGCCGTGCGGCCCGAGGCGGAGTGCACGAAGCTGACGCGGGTGGCGAGGAAGCGCGAGAACGTCCTGCCGATGGGCTCGCTGTCGCTGGTAGCGACGACCTCGCCGACGTTGGTGCGAAGGTCCGTGCAGCGCGTGGGGCGGCGCGAGCTGCCGCGGTCGCAGTGGCGGTAGCCGAAGGGCAGCCGCATCTTCCAGGCGAAATAGGCGCGCAGAAAGTACGGCAGGTCGGCGCAGTCGGGCTTGGCCACCACGGCGCCGCGCGTGCGCGGGCCGTCCTCGCCACCGCCGAGGTAGTTGTAGAGGATGTTGCGCTCGGGGTCGCGCAGCACCTGGTGCAGCGGCGTCCAGCCCGGGCGCTGACCCGGACCGGCGTCGAAGAGCCGCCCGATCCACGCCGAGTAGTAGTTCTCCATGCGGCGCGACCAGCGGTTCTTGACCGGCCAGCGGTCGCGATCGTGCTTGGGGCGCCAGCGGCGCGCCACCCAGCGGCGCGTGCACGCGATGACCTTGCCGTCGGCGTCGACCAGCGCGAAGCGATGCTTGCCCAGCGCCGGCTTGGCGATGCGCGCGTGCCAGAAATAGGGCGGCCCGCCGCGCGCGGTGACCTTCAACGCGTGCTCGCCGGCGGGGCCCTTGCCGACCAGACGCACGCCGCGCCGCGCCCGCTCGGAGACAAACGTCACGTGCAGCGGCTGGTCGCGCGACGGCTTCTGCGGCGAGACGAGCACGCCGATGCCGCGCCCCGCCCGGCAGCGCCCGCTCAGCGGTCCGCGCGCCTTGGAGCGCGCTTCGGCGCGCGGCGGCGCCGAGGCGAAGGACGCGAGGACGGCGAACAAGACGAGAGCTCGCATCCTGGGAGCATAGTAGTACCCCGCCGCAGTCGCCAATCTCGCGCGGACGACTGCTCCGCGGCCGGCGAATCGCGCTACCATCGGCGGTGATGAGCGCCAAAGAAACGTTCCTCGTCGTGCACGGCCACTTCTACCAGCCGCCGCGCGAAAACCCGTGGATCGAGACCATCGAGCGCGAGCCAGGGGCCGATCCCTTTGCCAACTGGAACGCCCGCATCGCCGACGAGTGCTACCGGCGCAACGGCCGTGCGCGCGTCTTCAACGACGCGGGCCGGGTCACGCATCTGGTCAACAACTACCTCTACATGTCCTTCAACTTCGGACCGACGCTGCTGTCGTGGATGGCCGCGCACGCGCCGTCGATGTACGAGCGCATCCTCGACGCCGACCGCGCCAGCGTCGAGATGCGCGGCGGTCACGGCAACGCTATCGCGCAGGGATACGGTCACGCGATCCTGCCGCTCTGCGACGATCGCGATCGCCTGACGCAGATCCGCTGGGGCAAGCGTGACTTCGCCTATCGCTTCGGCCGCGAGCCCGAGGCGATGTGGCTGCCCGAGACAGCGATCTGCGCGCGCACCGTCGACGACCTGATCGACGAGGGCATGCGCTACGTGATCCTCGCGCCGCGCCAGTGCGCCTCGATCCGCCCGCTGGAGCCCAACGGCTCGCGCCGCGCCGGCGACTGGCAGCACGTCGGCGATCGCGTCGACCCGCGCCTGCCCTACCGCGTCTTCGGCAGCGACGGCAAACGCTTCATCGACGCATTCTTCTACGATGGCCCCGTGTCGCACGCGGTCAGCTTCGAGGGGCTGCTCAAGTCCAGCGACAACTTCATCAACAAGCTGCTCGGCGCCGTCGCGCAGAGCTACAGCAGCGCCCAGCTCGTCCATACCGCCGTCGACGGCGAGACGTTCGGCCATCACCAGCGCCACGCCGAGCGCGCCCTCGCCTACGCGCTGAGCGAGGTCGCCGAGCGGCGCGGCTTCCGCGTCACCAACTACGGCGAGTTCCTCGAGCTGCACCCGCCCGTCAGCGAGGCGCAGCTGCAGCTCGGTCCGGGAGGCGAAGGCTCGGCCTGGAGCTGCGCACACGGCGTCGGCCGCTGGGCGCGCGACTGTGGCTGCAACGCCGGCGCACCGGGCGGCTGGAATCAGCGCTGGCGCGAGCCGCTGCGCGCGGCGGTCAACTTCGTGCGCGATCAGGCAGCCGAGATCTTCGAGGAGCTCGGCGGCGAGCTGCTCACCGACGTCTGGGCAGCGCGCGACGCCTATGTGGACGTGCTGCTCGATCCGTCGAAGCGCGCGCACTTTCTCGCCGAGCACAGCAAGAACGGCGCAGCCGGCAATCCGACGCGCCTTCTGCAGCTGTGCGAGATGCAGCGCCACGCCCTGCTCTCGCAGACCAGCTGCGGCTGGTTCTTCAACGACATCTCCGGGCTCGAGGCGGTGCAGGTGATGCGCTACGCGTCGCGCTCGGTGCAGTTGATGGAAGAGCTCAGCGGGCGCGTCGTCGAGCCCGAGCTGGTCGAGATCCTCGCGGAGGCGCGCTCCAACATCGAGAGCGAAGGCACGGGCGCCGACGTCTATCGCACGCGCGTGATGCCCGCCGCCGTCGACCGGCGCCGCATCGTGGCGCAGCACGCGATCACCGACACCCTCGAGCGTCACGCCGACGAGTGCGTGGCCTACGGCTTTCGCATCCGCCGGCTGCACCGGCGCGAGATGTCGGCCGGCGCCATGCGCGTCACCATCGGCCGCCTGCAGGTCGAGCACGGGCGCACCGCCGAGCAGGCCGACCTGACCTACGCGCTGCTGCACTTCGGCAGCCACGACTATCACTGCGCGGTGCGGCCGTTTTCCGGCCAGCAGACCTTTCGCGCGTTCACCGACACGATCCAGCGCATCTTCGAGCGGCGCTCCGCCTCGGTGACGCGCCTGCTGCGCGCCATCGACGCCCACTTCGGCGACAGCTACTTCGGCCTCGAGCACCTGCTCACGGAGCAGCGCGAGCGCCTGCTAGCCACGCTGTTCGGTCACCTCGATCACTCCATCGGCCAGCTCTACGGCCAGCTCTACGACATGCACAGCCGCAACATGCACTCGCTGGTCGAAGCCGGGCTCAACATGCCGCGCGAGTTCCGCATGGCTGCCGAGTACACCCTCGGCCGTCGCCTCTCGCGCGTGATCGAGGCGCAGCAGAGCAGCCTCGACCCGAGGCGCTACGCCGAGGCGCTGCGCATCGTCGACGAAGCGCACGCCGGCGGCTACAACATCGACAAGAGCGGCGCCGAGTCGCACTTCGGCGAGATGCTCGAGCGCCTCACCGCACGCCTGGTGGCCACCGGCCCCGCCGTATCGAGCGCGCGCGTACACGACGTGATCCAGCTGCTCGAGCTCGCCACACACCTCGAGCTCGAGCTGCCCGTAGAGGGCTCGCAGGACATGGTCTTCGCGCTCATCGAAAAGTACCCGCACGTGCTCGACGAGCTCGGCAAGGCGCTGCTCGACGGGCTGTGCATGGCGCCGCTGCTCACGGCCGGGGAGAAGGCCGAAGCGGTGTAGCGAGAAGGAAGGCCACGGGCTCAGGGCCACGGGCCACAGGCTCGCAGAGCGAGCGCCGTGCACGCTACGCTGAGGTGCCATCGCCTCGCGGGCAAGCGAGCGCTCAGCAAATGCCTCGCGGTAGCAGCGCTCGGCGGCGGCACGAGTGTCACGGCAGCGGCGCTGCGAAGCCTGCTCAGTGCTGGCGCACGATCCCGTGGCCTGTGGCCTGTGGCCTGTGGCCTGTACAGCGCGTGCTAGCTCTTCTTGCTGCTGGCGATCACCGCGTCGATCATCTGCTTGTTGGCGCGGTAGATCGGGTTGCTCCAGTTGGCCAGCTTGCTCGCCAGCTCGGCGCGCAGCTTGTCGTTGTCGCTCGAGAGCATGGCGAGCAGGCGCGACTGGACGGCGCTGTCGTTGGCCGAGTGATCGGCGAGCTTGAGCGCCGCTTGCAGCGCGACGTCGCTGCTCTGGTCGTCGAGCGCGCCGAGCAGCAGCGTGCGTGCGTAGGGGCCCGGCTTGTCGAGCGCCTTGACGATCTTCACGCGGTCGTCGGCGTCGCCGGCGTGAAAGCGCGCGCTGACGAGGTCCATCGCGCGCTTGCCGCCGATGTTGGCGAGGCGGTCCGCGGCGGCGGCCACGGTGCGCTTGTCGTCGAGCGCGTGGCCGAGCGCGGCGACCGCCGTCGGCGTGCCGACCTCGCCGAGCGCTTTGATCGCAGCTTGGCGCGTCTTGACGTCGGGGTCGTTGAGACGCTCACCGAGCAGCTTCTCGGCCTGCGCGCCACCGGCGCGGCCGAGGTAGTACATCGCTTCGCGCGCGACCTTGGCGTCGCTGCTGGCGGCGGCGGCCAATAGCCCCGCTGTGTCGTCGGCGTAGTGCATAGCTCGCACGGCGTAGCTCTTGGCCCCCGGCTTGACGCTCGGATCACCGATCAGCTCGCGCAGCTGCCGCTTGGTCTCTGGGTCGTTCATCTTGGCCAGGGCGTAGGCGGCGTTGAAACGATCGTCCTTGTCCTTCTTGAGCATCGTCATCAGCAGCTGCCGTGACTTGTCGCCGCCGAGACGTGCCAGCTCGTCGACCACGCGACAGCGCGCCTTGCTGCCGCCGCGCTTGAAGATCTCCATCAGCGCGCTGCGCGCCTGCTCGCCGCCGAGCTTGCTCAGCGCGTCGACGGCGTGACGGCTGCCGGACAGCGCGGCCTTGACCAGCATCGGGCGCAGCGACGGGTCCTTGAGCGCGCCGAGCGCCTCGACGGCGGCGGCGCGCACGTCGTGGCTGCCGCTGCGCAGCGCCTCGAGCAACATCGGCTTGGCCTTGGCGCCCTGCCGCTCGGCGAGCGCTGTGAGCGCGTGCGCGGCCACCTCGGGCGCTGCCGAGCGCGACAGCGCGCGCAAGGTATCCACCACCGCAGGCGACTTGCTCTTGGACAACGAGCGCACGATGTAGCTCTGCAGCGAGGCGGGTGTGTCGGGGCCGATGGCGCTCTGCAGCAGCGACGGATCGGCGCTATAGGCCAGCTGCAGCACCGCGTCGGAGGCGAGCGGGTCGTTGTTGCGTACCAGCTGCAGCAGCTTGGCGCGTGCCTCGGGCGTGTCGGCGTCACCGAGCGCGCTGATCGCTGCCTTGCGTGTCTCGGCGCTCTGGCTGAGCAGAGCGCGCGCTACCGCGCGGTTCATCGACGGCCCGCCCTTGTCGCCGAGCAGCGAGAGCGCGGCGGCGGCGAGCGCGCGGTCGCTGCCAGCGGCGAGGCGGCTCGCCAAGGCCTCGATGTCGGCGCCGTCGTAGCTCGACAGCGCCGAGACGGCCTTGACGCGCGCGCTCGACACCACGCTCGCAGACGACGCGATGCCCATCAGCGTCTGCTTGGCCGCGGGCGTGCCGAGCGAGCCTAGCGCGCTGATCGCGCTCTCGCGCGCCGAGACGCCGAGCGCGTCGCGTGCCGGTGTGCGCGCGAGCTTGGCCAGCGTCGCGTGCGCCTCGGCGGCGTTGGTGCTGCCCAGCGCGTCGATGGCTTCGTCGCGCTGCGGCTCGCTCGTGTCGAGCGCCAGCGGCACCAGCGCGCGCGCGGCCAGCGAGCCGCCTGCCTTGCCGAGGGCTCGGATGATGTATTTGCGGCGGCGCGCCTGCTCGGGCGCCGCGTCGGCGAGCAGATCGATCAGCGGCTGCGCGGCGTGCGCCGTCCCGAGCGCCGCGATGGCGGCTCGCGCCAGGCGCCACGACGACGAGCGCACGATGGCCTCCAGCTCGCGGATAGCTTCGTCGCCGCCGATGCGGCCGAGCTGCTCGACCGCGGCGTGCCGCACGCGGCGGTTGGTGGCGTGACGCAGCGTGTCGAGCACCGCGTCGAGCGCGCGCTGGCCGCCGCTGCGTCCGAGCTGGTGCAGCAGACGCACGCGCTGGGCGTAGCCGGCGGCGGCGATGCGCTGTTTGAGCTGCTCGACGTCCGCGTGGTCAGCCACCGATGCGGCCGACGACGACGACGCGCTCGGACGGCCGCGCAGCCACCCCACCGTAGCCACCAGCGCCAGCGCCGCGAGCAGCGCGCTGCTGGCGAGCAGCCTGCGGCCGCGCCGCCGAAGCCGCGCGAGCTCGGCGGCGGCCGCCGCGGCAGCGCTGGCGTTGACAGACTCGGCTCCCGCACCCCGTCCATGCTGCATCGACTTGTCCTTCGTTCGTGATCTGGTACGCGGCAGATTCGACGTTGCTTGCCGCGCTACGTTCCCGCCATCGCAACAAAAGCGCGCTACGTCACGAGCGCTCGAGAGCAGCACCCCGCTTGTCAAAGCGACCTGACAACTTGCGGCAGCCGGTTCACGAGTCGACAATGCCGCCGTGACGCGCCCGCTTCATATCGCCCTCGCCGGCCTGCTCTGCTCGCTGCTCGCGCCCGCCTCGGCGCGGGCCAAACGTGGCGACCCGCCGAGCTTCAAGCCCCCGCCGCTCGCGCGCGCCGGTACGCCTAAGCCGGTGTGGCCGCGGCGACGACGCCCGGTGCGCATGCGCGCCAAGGGCATCGAGCTGACCGACATCAAGCGCTGGCCCGCCGAGCCGCCGTCACCCGAGACCATCGACCGGGCGCGCCTCGCCGGCGCCCTACGCGCCATCTGCGGCTGGATGCCGCCCAAACGCTCGCGCCTCTACGCGTCGTGGCTCGTCGAGCACGGCCGCACGTTCGGCGTCGATCCGTTTCTGCTGGCTGGCCTGATGTATCGCCAGAGCCTCTGTCTGCCCAACAGCAAGAACGACTACGGCATCGGCCTCACCGGTATCAACCCGCGTATGCACGCCGGCCACATTCGCCGCCGGCGCTACCGCTATTACGTGCTCGTCGACAAGCGCTGGGTGCGACGCGAGCTCGCGATGCCCAAGTACCTCTTCTTCGCGCGCGGCCTGCGCATCTCCAAGACCAACCTCTACTTCGCGGCGGCGCTAGTCTCGATGTGGCAGAAACAGTGCCGCTTCATCGATCGCGCCTTCGGCTCCGTCGCGCACCGCCATTCGATTTCGCACTTCGTCTGGGGCGATCGCGTGCGCGGCACCGGCGCCGAGGACCGCGTGCTGACCGCGCGCCGGCGCCTGCTGCAGTACTACCGGCGGGGCAAGGACAAGGGCCTCCCCGCAGACCCGCGCGCCAAACAGGGCGAGCTCGTGCTCGCGCCGCCGCTCGACGCCACGCCGCGCGTGGTCACCAGCGCGATGGGAGACGACCGCAGCGACGGCGCGCGGCGCCACAAAGGCATCGACTTCGCGTCGACCTACGGCGAGCCCGTGCGCGCTGTCGCCGACGGTCTCGTCATCATCGCCGGCATCGACCAGAAGGTCGGCCCCACGCGCAACGTGCCCCCCGAAAAGATCGACACCATCAAATCCAAGCGCCTCGGCGCCGGCGGCCTCTACGTGATGATCCGGCACGCCGGCGGACTGCGCTCGGCCTACATGCACCTCTCGCGCTACCGCGTGCGCGCCGGCCAGCGCGTCAAGGCCGGCCAGATCATCGGCGCCGTCGGCCGCAGCGGCATCAAGATCTCGTCGGCACACCTGCACTTCGAGCTGCGCGACAAGCACAGCAAGCACCTCGATCCCGTGCCCGCCATGCGGCCCTATATCTTCACGCCCGATCAGACCTGGGCAGGCCGCCGCAACGCCTGGGAGCAGAAGCGCGTGCGCCGCGTGCGGCGTATTCGCCGCTGGAAGCGGCGACAGCGC
>JAGQIK010000518.1 GCA_020431405.1 Myxococcales bacterium | reverse complement strand
GGCGGCGCTGGTGGGGGCGGTGGCGGCAGCGCGCGACCGCGCGGCGCGCCGGCGTCGGGGGCACCGGTGGACTGGCGCTCCAAGATCAAGGGCGGCCAGAAGCAAGCGGCGCCGTCGTCGGAGGCGGCTGAAGCCGCGCCTGCGCGCGAGGCCGCACCTGCACCTGCACCTGCACCTGCACCCGCGCGCGAGGCCGAGCCTGCGCCTGCGGGCGAGGCTGCACCTGCGCCCACGGCTGCTGCACCTGCACCTGCACCTGCACCTGCACCCGCGCGCGAGGCCCCGCCCGCTGCAGCGAGCAGGCACGCGCCCGTGGCCAAGGCCGCGCCGGCGGCCAAGACCGCGCCCGCGACCAAGCCCACGACGTTGGCAGAGCCCGCAGCCGAGGCGGCGCCCGCGCGTGGCGGCAACGGCAAGGCGACCACGCCGCTGGCGCGCTGGCGGCGTTTGCTGTCGGCGGTCGAACGCAAGCAGCCGCTGGCCGCGAGCGTCTATCTGTCGGGCCTGGTGGTGCGCTTCGACGAGGGCGAGATCGAGCTCGCCTTCCCCGAGGGCTCCTTCGAGCTCACGCGCGCCGAGGACCCCGACAAGCGCAAGGCGCTCGAGCGCGCCTGCGCCGCCGAGCTCGGCCACGCGGTCAAGGTCATGGCGCGCGCGCTGCAGCCCGGCGAGGCCGACAAGCCCGAGATCCGCGAGCAGAGCGCCGCGGCCGAACGTGCGCGCGAGCGCGCCGCGCGCGCCGAGAAGCTGCGCGAAGAGGCGCTCTCGCACCCGATCACTCGCGCGCTGATCGACGACTTTGGCGCGCGCATCGAGCGCGTCACCACGCAAGCCGATGGCGACGCGCCCGGCGGCAGGAGCTGACCATGAGTGACGAAGGCGCGGCCGGCGGCGGCGGCGGCGGCGACATGCCCAACGGAATGCCCAACCTGGGCGACCTGCTGCAGTCCGCGCAGCGCATGCAGCAGGAGATGAGCCGCGTTCAAGACGAGCTGGCCAAAAAGACGGTCGACGGCTCGGCGGGCGGCGGCATGGTCATCGCGCGCGTCAACGGCAAGCAGCAGGTGCTGTCGGTGACCATCGAGAAGGCCATCGTCGATCCCGACGAGATCGAGATGCTGCAGGACCTCGTCGTCGCCGCGGTCAACCAGGCGCTGGCCAAGGCGAGCGAGATGGCGCAGGACGAGATGAGCAAGATCACCGGCGGCATGATGCTCAAGGTGCCGGGGCTGTTCTAGCAACGATGGCATCCAGTGATCCGCTCGCACGCCTGGTGCAGCAGCTGGCCAAGCTGCCCGGCATCGGCGAGCGCACCGCGCTGCGCCTCGCCTTTCACATCATGCGTGCCCCCGAGGCCTACGCGCAGGCGCTCTCGGCGGCGGTGCTCGAGGTCAAGAGCAAGCTCGTCGAGTGCGAGCAGTGCTGCCAGCTCACCGAGTCGTCGCCCTGCCCGCTGTGCGCGGACGCGCGCCGCGACGGGCGCACCGTGCTGGTGGTGGCCGGCCAGCAGGACCTGATGGCCATCGAGCGCACCGGCAGCTACCGCGGCCAGTATCACGTGCTGCACGGGCTGCTCTCGCCGCTCGACGGCATCGGGCCCGACGAGCTCAAGATCCAGCCGCTGCTCGCGCGCCTGGGCAAGAGCGACAGCGAGATCGAGGAAGTGATCCTCGCTACCAGCCCCAACGTCGAAGGCGACGCCACGGCGCTCTATCTGGCCAAGCTGATCCGCCCGCTGGGCCCGCGCGTGACGCGCATCGCCAGCGGTGTGCCCATCGGCGGCGAGCTGGAGTACGCCGACGGCGTCACGCTGGGGCGTGCGATCGAGGGGCGGCGCGAGCTGTAGCGGGCCTCGAGCCTCGGGCCTCAGGAGCGCCGGACGGTGCGCGTTCGATTTGCTAGTATCAGGGCGCCGTCCGCCACGCTGTTTTCAGGAGCGCGCCATGCGTCGCTTGATGATCGTGCTGTCGTTTCTCGTGCTCACCACCGGTGTCGTGGGCTGCTATTTGCACCACCCCGGCTACTACGAGCCGCAGTGCCGCACGCAGTGCGAGCGCTGGAGCACGCGGCACGACTGCTATCACAGCTGCAGCGTCTACCGCGACGGCTACTGCATCGTGCGCCGCCGCGTCTGCCGCGACACGCGTTACTGCGTGCGCCGCGTCCGCTATTGCCAGCACTAGTGCTCGGACCGCCAACCGATGCGTGAGGGTGCGCCGAGCTTCACCGCCGAGGTGGTGTGCTTCATGCGCGCCAGCGAGCAGCGCAAGCCGCCGGGCGCGCGCGTGCTCGACGATCCCTACGCGCCGCTCTTTCTCGGCCCGCTGCTCGGCTCGCTGCATCGGCTCGGCCTGCCGCTGCCGGCCGACAACCTCTTCGGCCTGACCGCCTTCGTGCTGGCGCGCCACCGCTTCATCGACGACCACCTGGTGGCGGCCGTGGCGCGCGGCATCGATCAGATCGTGCTGCTCGGCGCCGGCTACGACGCGCGCGCGCATCGCTTCGCCGAGCTTCTCGGCGAGCGCGCGGTGGTCTACGAGGTCGACCACCCGGCGACGGCCAAGCGCAAGCGCGAGCTGGTGCACAAGCTGGCGCTGCCGGCGCCGCCGCGCCACGCCCACGTGGCGGTCGACTTTCAGCACCAGCGCCCCGACGGGCCGCTGCGCGAGGCGGGCTTCGATCCGGCGCGGCCGGCGTTCTTCGTGTGGGAGGGCGTGACGATGTATCTGTCGCACGCCGCGGTGAGCGCCACGCTCTCGACCCTCGCCACGCTCTGCGCACACGGCGCCGAGCTGGCGCTCGACCTCTGGTACTACGACGATGGCCACAGCGCGCGCGCCACGCTCAACCGCATCAGCGCCAGCATGATGCCGCTCATCGGCGAGGCGGTGACGTTCTCGCTGCATCCGCGCGCGGCGCCGCTGCTGCTCGCCGAGCACGGCTTCGAGTGCAGCGAGCTGGTCGACGCCGACGCGCTGGCGGCGCGCTTTTTCGGCGGCGCGCGCCACGTGATGGACACCGGCTACCTGGTGCACGCCAAGAGAAGGTAGAATGCGGCGTTCATGACCACGTCGAGCTCCCGCATATCACGCGCGCCTGCCTACTCGCGCGTCGAGATGACGCAGATCGTGCTGCCCGGCGACGCCAACGCGCTGGGCACCGCGTTCGGCGGGCGCGTGATGCAGTGGGTCGACATCGCCGCCGCGGTCGCGGCGCGCCGTCACTCGGGCGGCGTGGCGGTGACCGCGTCCATCGACAGCCTGCAGTTCGTCCACCCGGTGCGCATCGGCGACGTGATCGTGCTGCAGTCGCTGGTCAACCGCGCCTGGCGCACGTCGATGGAGGTCGGCGTGCGCGTCGAGTGCGAAGAGGAAGGCGATCACGAGCGCGCCTTTCACGCCGCGACGGCCTATCTGACGTTTGTCGCGGTGGACCACCAGGGCAAGCCGCGCGAGGTGCCGCAGATCGCGCCGGAGAGCGACGAGGATCGGCGCCGCTACGACGAGGCCGCACGCCGGCGCGAGATGCGCCTCGGAGAGCGCGCGTGAGCGGCGACGCGAGCCAGCAGCTGCAGCGGCTGCTCGGTGCGGTGGTCGCGCGCTTGGCGCACGATCTGAAGAACCCGCTCGCGGTGGTGCTGTCCAACGTGCGCTTTCTCGAAGAGGAGGTCACGCCCGACAGCGACGCGGCGGAGGCGCTGGCCGAGACCGAGCAGTCGGCGGAGCTTCTGCGCGCGATGCTCGACGACGCGGTGGACTCGCTGCGCATCGGCGCGGGGACCTATCGCGTGGAGTCGCGGCCGCTCGACCTCGGCGAGATCGAGCCGGCGCTCGCCGAGCGGCTCAGCGGTCGGCTCGGCTCGCGCAAGCTGCGCGTCGAGATGCCCGAGCGCACCATCGACACCGACGCGAAGCTGGTCAAGCGCGCGCTGTGCGCGCTGCTCGAGCACGCGGTGCGGCAGTCGCCGCCGGGCGACGAGATCTCGGTGGTGGGGCGCATCGTGACGCGCGATGGTTCGGAGGTGCTCGAGATCGAGGTCATCGACGGCGGCCAGCCCTTCGATCCGAACCGTCCGCCAACGTTTGTCGTGCAGGACTTCAGCGGGCGCACGCCGTCGCCCGATCACCGCAGCGACCGCGGGCTCGGTCTCGGCTTCGCCGGCGCCGCCCTGCGCGCGGCGGGCGCCGAGGTCGACGTCACTGCGCGCGAGGACGGCGAGGAGGGCGCGCGCTTTTTGATCGCGCTGCCGCTCGCAGGCAGCGTGTCGTCGGGAGATGGGGCGTGAAGCAGCGCTTGGCGCTCGTCTGCGCGCTGGGGCTTTGCGCCGCGATGATCTCGGCCTGTCCGCCACCGGCGCCCGTCACCGGCCCGGGCAGCGGCACGGGCGATGGCGCCGGCGGCGGCGGCAGCAGCGATGACGACGACTGTCCGAGCGCGCCCGAGGGCATCACCAGCAGCATCGACGCCGTCTCGCGCCTCGGCCGCGCAGTGCGCGAGGCGCGCGCCAACCTGATGGTGCGTGTCGCGCGCGCCGTGCGCCCCGCGCGCGGCCAGGCACCGAGCGCGCGCGCGCCGATCTTCGCCACGCTGCATCATCCGCTGCTCGCCTTCGCCGAAGCGGCGCTCGCCGCGCCGAAGAAGGCGCGCGACGCCGACAAGGCATGGCTGCAGCGCAGCATCGGCCACGCCTATGTCGAGCTGCGCAGCCGCGAGCCTATCGCGCTCGACGGCGATCTCGATCGCATCACGCTGCGGCTCGCTGGCCGGCAGCACGCAGCGCTGCTGCTGACGGTCAGGCGCGGCGACTCGGGCTACGTCTATCGCATCAGCTTCGCGCCCTTCGTGATGGGCGACGACGTGGGGCTGAGCAAGATCCACCTCGCGCTGCCCGACGGCTCGGTGGCGCGCTGGGGGCTGTCCGCGCGCAACGTGCAGAGCCTCGGCGGGCGGCCGTTTGTCTACGGCCTGATGCCGGCGCTTTGGGATCGCCACGTGCGCCGCGCGCTGCTGCGCGGCGACATGGCGCGCGCCGTGGCACGCTATGACGTGCTCAAGCGCTGCGCCGCCGACGAAGCGCAGACCAAGGCGCTGGCAGCGCTGATGGCGCGGCTGCCCAAGGGCGCGCCCGCTGCGACGCCGCCAGCCAAGGGAGCCGACGCGCCGCAGAAG
>JAGQIK010000517.1 GCA_020431405.1 Myxococcales bacterium | reverse complement strand
GGCTGATCGAAGGCGGCTCGATCCCCGAGTGGAAGATCAACGAGGCGCAGCAGATCTGGCAGAGCACGCGCCAGCAGGTGGCGACCAGCCAAGACTACGCCGCCGCCGAGCAGCTGCTCTTTCTGACGATGCTGCTGTCCAACTACTACTCCGACAAGAAAGACTTCGCGCGCCAGCGCGCGCTGTTCGAGGGCGCGCTCGAGGCGTTTCAGCTGCCGCGCCACAAGCAGATGATGCGCGGCTTCTTGGCGCGCTCGGCTGCCGCCGAGGGCGATCTCGCCGGCGCCGAGGCGTGGCTTTCGCCCTGCGATCCGCGCTCGGATGACCTGCAGGCCGACAGCGCCTTCCGCCTCAGCCGCGCCGTCATCGACACCGCGCGCGGCGACTTCAACGGCGTGCTCAACGCGCTCGGTCGCAACCAAAAAGAAGTGCCCATCATGGACGCCATGGACGCGGCGGCGACGGCCTTTCGCGCCAACGCCCTCGAGCGCATCGGCGACTTTCAGGGCGCGACGGCGTGCCTGCAGCAGTACATGGGCGCCGGCGGCGCGTCGGGGCGCATGGCGATGCAGGGCGTCATCGCGCGTTACGCACAGTGGAACCTCTGCCAGCAGACGATGCAGGCGGCGCAGTCGCAGTACGCGCAGCGCGCCAGCTCGGCGGCGGCGGCGCGCTCGGGCGGCGGCATCGGCGTTCTGTTTTTCTACATCGGCCTGCTGACGCTCGCCGGCGGCGTGATCGCGATGGTGCTCGCCATCTTCGGCATCGGCTCGTTCTTCACGGCGCCCACACCGCTGATCATCGGCGTCGTGTTCACGCTGGTCGGCCGCGGCATCAAGAACTCGGCGGCCAAGGCCGCCTACCTGCGCGAGCACGGCATCTCGTGCAAGGGCAGCGTGGTCGGCATCCAGCGCACGGGCGTCAAGATCAACAACGTGCCGCAGTTCAACATCACGGTGCAGGTGATGCGCGAAGGCCAGGCGCCTTACAACGCCAGCGCCAAGATGCTGCTGCCGCCTGGCTCGGCCGGCCAGTTCAAGCCGGGGCTCGTGCTGCCGGTGCGCGTCGATCCCAACGATCCGCAGGCGATCATGATCGAGCTAGACTGAATGCCCTAGAGCTTGCCTTCTTTGCCGGCGAGCAGCCGTTTGATGTTGTCGACGTGTCGCGCGAGGATCAGGCCGGCGATCACGCTGGCGGCGATGGCGATCTCGGTGGGCTGCTTGGTGAGCCACACCGTGGTCGTCGCGGCGGCGACGCCAAGCAGCGAGCCCACCGATGAGACGCGCGTCAGCGCGTAGGCGGCGATGTAGACCGCGAAGCCCGCCAGGCCGGCGAGCCACGAGGCGCCGAGCGTCACACCGAGCCCGGTGGCGACGCCCTTGCCGCCGCGAAACTTGAGGAACACGGGAAAGATGTGGCCCAGCACGGCGGCCATCATCGCAGCGCCGACGAAGCGCGCCGACAGCGCGTCGCCGCGCGTGAGCATCGCCGTCAACAGCACCGGCACGAAGCCCTTGAGCGCGTCGAGCACGAGCACGATCGCGCCGCCCTTCTTGCCCAGCGCGCGCGCGGCGTTGGTGGCGCCGATGTTGCCGGAGCCGATCTCGCGCAGGTCGATGCCGCGCAGGCGACACAGGAGCAGCCCGAAGGGGATCGAGCCGAGTAGGTAGGCACAGACGACGAGGATGACGCCGAGGGTCACCCTGGCGAGATACCACGGCGCCACGGCGCGCGCCACGCTTCGCGCACCACCGGGGCCTCGCATGGCGCGGCGTGGTGGGTGTCACGTATACTGCGCCGATGCGGCTGACACGACCGATTCGCTCGCTGGCGTTGGCGCTGGCGTTGGTGCTCGCTACGCCCGGCTGCAAGAGCAAGGGCAGCGGCGCGAGCAAGAAGCTGGGCAAGGTGGCGGTACCCGAGCAGGTGCTGGCCACCGTGGCGATCAAGAGCCCCGAGGCGCTCGTCGATGGCGGGCTGGCGCTGATCAAGCGCTTCATCCAGCTGCCGCTGTCGCGCCCGATGCTGCTCGCGATGCTGCTCTCGCGCGCCAAGCTGCACCGCGATCTGATCATCGCCGTCGACACCAAGCGGCCGCTGCACCTGGTGATGTTCGACGACCGCAAGCTGCCCGCCGAGCGCAGCCCGGCGCTCTTGGTGCTGCCGATCCTCTCGCGCAGCGCCTTCGACGCCGCGCTCAAAAAGCGCATGATCGAAAAGGCGCGCACCGGCGACGTGGTGACCTATCGCCCGCGGCCGGGCACGCTGGCCCCGACGGTCAACCTCGTGATGCGTGATCGCTACGCGGTGCTCGTCAGCAGCCCCAAGATCTGGAAGATCGCGGGCGCCTTCGCCGAGCGAAACCTCGTCGGCTCGCGCCCCGCGCACGCGCTGGTCGCCACCCTGCACGTCAAGAACGTCAAGGGCAAGGACCGCAAGAAGATGGAGGCCGACCTCGAGCGCGCGCTGGGCAAGATGCGCGAGCGCATGAAGTCGCGCGGCGAGCCGGCGGCGATGATCGACGGCGCGCAGAAGGCGCTGCGCGGCTACGCCGATATCCTGCTCGGCACCGACGACCTCTCGCTGGCGGTCGATCTCGGCGACGAAGGCGTGTCGCTGATGTTGCGCGCCACCGCGGGCACCAAGGGGCGCTTTCACGAGATCGTCAAGCGCCAGCGCTCGGGCGAGCCGTTCGGCTACAAGCTGCTGCCCAAGCGCAGCTTCCTGGTCATCGCCGATCGCGGCAACCCCGGCGCGCAGAAGGAGGCCGCCGGCCTGGTGCAGCACGCGCTCAACTCGGCGCTGCGCGACCGCCCCAAGCTGCGCGAAGGCATCGCCAAGCTCTATAAGTCGATCATGCGCACGATGCCTGGTGATCTAACCTTTGCGGCGCACAGTGCACGAGGCAAAGACGGCGCCCGAGACGGCCTGGCGCTCTCGGCGGTGGCGCGCGTGACCGACGCCAAGGCCACCCACGCGGCGATGGACGCCGCGGCGACGAGCTTCGGCAAGTGGATCCGCGCCGAGATCGAAAAGAACAAGGCCAAAGACCCGCAGGGCGCTGCTGACGCCAAGGACGTCAAGGTCGAAAAGCTCGCCTTCGAAAAGCACGGCGCCAAAGGCACGCTCTACAAGATCAGCGTGCCGCAGAGCGCCGACGAGCAGCGCCGCATGGAGGCGATGCTCGGCTCGCCGCTGACACTCGGCTGGGCGATGGTCGGCAAGCACGCGCTGTTCGTGGTCGGCAAACACGCCGCGGCGCAGCTCGAGCTGATGGCCGCTGGCGCCAAGTCGGGCGCGATCAAGGACAACCTCTCGGACAACGTCGCCTTCAAGCAGGCCGTCGATCGTCCCGGGCGCGTGGGCCGCGTCTTCATCTCGGTGGTGGACATGGTTCGCACGCTGCACCACAGCGGCGTCAAAGCGCTCGCGCCCTTCGGCGCCGACCTGGCGCAGGTCACCGTGCAGCACGCGCCGACGCTCGACTGGGGTGTCGACAAGGACCGCAAGGCCTTCGACATCACGCTCAAGCTGCCGGCGAGCCACTTCGTTCACTTCAAGCCGTTTCTCGCCGAGCTGCTCAGGCGCCGCCAGGTGCCCGTGCTCGGCGGCGGTGGTGGTGGCAATGGCGGCGGCGCGGTACCGCCGATTCCGCCCGACCCCAAGGCCAAGCCCAAGCCTGCCGAAAAGCCCAAGCCCTAGGACCCTCGCTCGGCGATGAGCGAAGCGCTGATCACGGGCGCCTCGAGCGGGCTCGGCCGCGCGCTGGCGCGCGAGCTGGCGAGCCGCTACGGCGTGACGGTGACGCTGGCGGCGCGCCGGCGCGCGCGTCTCGCCGAGCTGGCCAGCGAGATCATCGACGCCGGCGGCCAGGCGCGCGTGCTGCCGCTCGACGTCTCTGATGGCGCCGCGACCGCGGCAGCGATCCGCGCGCTGGACGGGCGCGTCGGCGGGCTCGACCTCGTGATCGCCAACGCGGGCGCGGGCCCCGCGGCCGACACCGCAGCGAGCTACAGCTTCGAGGCGCTCGCCGAGCCGCTGCAGGTCAACCTCGTCGGCGCGGCGGCCACGCTGTGCGCGGCGCTGCCGGCGATGGTGGCGCGCGGGCGCGGCCACCTGGTGGGCATCTGCTCGCTGTCGAGCTTCGGCGCGCTGCCCGACGCGGCGCCCTATTGCGTGCCCAAGGCGGGGCTTTCGATGCTGCTCGACTGCCTGCGCCTCGACGTCGCCGCGCACGGCGTCGACGTCACCACGGTCAACGCGGGCTTTATCCGCACCGAGATGGTGGCCGCGCGCGCGGTGCGAGGCGACGCCATGCCGCAGCTGCTCGAGGTCGACGACGCGGCGCGCCGCATCGCAACCGCGCTGGCGCGCCGACCGGCGGTGATCGATCTGCCGCAGCCGCTGGCCCTCGGCGCGCGCGCGCTCGCCGCGCTGCCGCGGCCACTGCGCGATCGGCTGCTACGCCGCGGCCGCTGAGACCCTCGCGCCCTCCAGTGCGTCTGTATCGCACACGGAGGCCGCGAATGAAGAACGTCAGGGCTGTCTCGGCGGCAGCCATCGTCTCGATGATCGCGACGCTGTGCGTCGTATCCGCCGCCGCGCTCGCCACGAGCACGCGCGCGCGCGGACGGCCCTACACGCTGCGCATCTACGTTTCGGTCAAGCAGGACGCCAGCGGCGAGCAGCTTCGCGCGCTGTTGCGGCCGCTGCAGGCCGCCTCGGAGCGCCTCTATCACGCCACCGGCGGCATGATCTACATCGGCCGCGTGCTGCTGCGCGATCGGCGAACGGACGGCGAGCTGGCTTTCAGCTACCGCTTCAATCGTACGCCCCACGGCGCGCGAAACATCCCGATGGGCCCGGCGCACTGGTGGGATCGCACGCTGATGCACGAGATCGGCCACCTCAAGCTGGCGCTGTGGGACGAGTATCGCCGCAAGCCGACCTGTCCGCGCTGCGTGATGGCGCTCAACAGCTACGGCTTCTGTCACAAGGGCAAGCATCGCGGCCACACCCGCTGGCGCCCCGACTGCTGGACGCGGCTGCGCCAGTTCTACCGCCGCCTGCCGCGCTACGCGCAGCGCGCGCGCACGCGAGGCGAGCACGCGCCGCCGATCCGCGCGCGCATCGTCAACACAGGACAGAAATAGCGTACGATCGGTGTCATGACGATCGACCACCAGAGCCTGAAGGTCTGTCCGTGCTGCGAGTCGCACCGGCGCGTGCAGCAAGTCGAAGGGGTGCCGCGCTGTGACAGCTGCGGCGGCGAGCTCGTCGAAGGGCCGCCGCCTCGCCGCGGCGCCCTCTCACGCCTGGCGCGCGCCACGCGCGGCGGCCTCGTCGCCGGCGCGCTGATCGCGCTCGCTGCCGTCAGCGCCGGGTGCGGCGACAGCGACACCAAGACCGACGCGCGCCAGGACGCGGGCGTCGACATTCCCATCGCGACGCCCTACGGCATCTCGCCGGTGATGATCGACGAGCTTCTGTCTTGAAGCAGCGGAGCTGGCTTCTCATCGCAGCGCTGGTCTTCGGCTGCAGCGCCTCGACATCTTCGGACACGGTCAGCGCCACCATCGGGCCCAACGGCGGCTCGCTGCGTCTCGACGACGGCGCGCGCCTCGACATTCCGGCCGGCGCGCTCGACCGCGACGTGACCTTCACGCTCGCGCGCACGGACGTGACGCTGCCTGCGGGCGTGGTCAAGCAGGGCTCGACCTATCAGATCACGCCCGAAGGCACGCAGTTCGCCAAGCCGGCGACGCTGACGCTGCCCACCGACGCGTCGCTGCGCCCCGCCAGCCGCACCACGCACGACATCGTGATCTACACCGCCTCGCAGCAGAGCGGCCCGTGGACGGCGGTCGGCGGCACGGCGAGCGCCAGCAGCGTCAGCGCGTCGATCGAGCACCTCTCGTTCTTCGGTACGGGGCTCTCTACCGAGGTTGGCGGGCGCAACTGGGTCACGCCGAACATCGTCAACGTCAGTCCGCTGTTTTCGGAAGTCACCGTCGCCAACGTCGCCAACGCAGAGGTGCAGGTCACCTTCGAAGGCTTCGACGCCGACGGTGTCAGCCGCTGCACCCACACGGCGACCGTCTCGCCCGGCGCGACGTTGTCGATCCCTACCGGGCCGAGCTCTACATGCCCCGACTACCTGGGCTGGATGCAGGTCAGGGCGAGCGGCGCCGTCATAGCCGTCGGCATCGCCATCGTTACCATTCCGAACAGCATCATCAACATCGTGCTGCCGCTCTATCGTGGCGAGCTCGCCGCCAGCGGTTGGACCGGCGTGGTCTCGGACCACGCTGGCCGCTTCACGACGATCGCCGTCGCCAACACGAGCGATAGCGCGGCGACGGTCGAGCTGACGGGCTACACGGGGCAAGGGACACAGCACTGCAGCGCGATCTACATCGTGCCCAAGAAGGGCAGACGACTGTTCAACACGGGCCACAGCCAGGATCCCCGTGTCGATAGCTGTATAGACTTCACCGGGGTAGCTCGTGTCGTCGCGGATAGACCAGTCTTCGTCGGCGCCTGGCTGGTCGAGCGTCAATCGGGTGGCATTCCGTACGGACAGGCAACGCTGCTGCCGTTCTATCCCGATACGACGTCGACTGCGCAGCCCTCGGGTCCGGGACTTTCGGTGGAAGCCGGTTCGCCTCCGTGGCTCGGACAGGACGGCGGCGCCGCCGACATTAGCTCGCCCGACGCGAGCGCGGACAGCGGCGTCGATGGCGCCTCGCCCGACGCGACGGTCGATAGCGGCGTCGATGGCGCCGCGCCCGATGCGACGATCGATAGCGGCGTCGATGGCGCCGCGCCCGACGCGACGATCGATAGCGGCGTCGATGGCGCCGCGCCCGACGCGACGGTCGACAGCGGCGGCGACGGCAGCACCGCGGCGATCCTCGGCGCGCTGGCCGGCAACTACACCAGCTTGATCACGATGGCGACAGCCGGCACGGCGACCAGCTACTTCAGCACCGGCCAGAGCTATCCGCTCGCGGTCACCGCCGGCGGCGTGTTCACCTTCAACACCAAGCTCGGCTCGGTGGTCTTTCAGTTCGGCGCGAACCCCAGCGACAGCATCAACAACGTCTTGGGGAACGTGACGATCGACATGCAGCGCGCGGGCATGGGCGTCAGCTGCTCGGGCCAGCTGCCCGACCTGCAAGGCTGCAGCGGCTGGTTCGGTCAGACCATCAACACCTGGACAGGCTTCGTCACTCGGGCGCCGTAGCGAGCGCCGCCTCGGCTTCCTTCAGCAGCGCGCGCGCGATGCGCAGCTTGTCGGGATTGTTGATGCCCGGCAGCGCGCGCTCGAGCAGGCGCTTGCCTTCTCGGACGTGGCCGCGCTTGACGTAGAGCGCGGCGTGCAGCAGCGCCGAGGCGCCCGTCGACGGCGGCATGCGCGAGACGGCGTCGACGGCGTCGTCGACGCGCGCGGCGCCGAGCGCTCGCCAGGCGATGTGCTCGAGCACGGCGCGCGTGTTGGGCGACTTGGCGCGCGGCACGAGCGCCTCGAGCCGCGCGATGATCTCGTCGTAGACGCCGTCGCCACCGGCCTCGGCCGCCGTCCAGATCGCCGCGAGCTCGTCCCAGATCGGCTTGTCCAGGGCAGCGCGCTTCTTCGCCCACAGCGCGTAGGCGCAGCCGCTGAGCGCCATGCCCGAGACCCAGGCGGCGATGTACCAGCGCTGCCAGATCGCGACGGCGATGACGACCACGCTGAGGATCAGCAGCGGCAGCGAGGCGCGGGCGAAGACGCGGCGGTCGAGCACTTTCGATAGCTTAGCAGGCGCGACGCGAACGCGTGAGGGCGTCGAAAAAAGATGCGCAACTTTGTCGCGCGCGCCGTGTTGCTAGCGCCATGCAGATCAAAGCCACGATCCTGACCCTCGCGATGCTGACCGCCGGGCTGGCAGCCGTCGGCTGCGGCGCAGACGAGACGCCGCCGGTCGGCCCAGGCCCGTCAAACGCGGTGACCTACTACCAGCACGTCGCGCCCGTGCTCAACGCCAAGTGCGTCGGCTGCCACCAAGAAGGCGGCATCGCGCCCTTCGTGCTCGACCGCTACGACATCGTCAGCAAGCGCGCGCAGATCATCCGCGCCGTGGTCGTCGATCGCAGCATGCCGCCGTGGCCGCCCGGCCCCCAGACGCCCGAGCTGCGCCACGAGCGCAAGCTCACAGAAGACGAGATCGCGCTCGTCACGCGCTGGGTCGACGACGGCGCGCCCGCCGGCGACGCCGACAATCCGGCGCCGCTTCCGCCGCCTGACAGCGTCGCGCTGCAGCGCGCCGACATCAGCGTCGACATCGGCGTCGACTACGCGCCGGACACCACGCTCAAAGACGAGTACCGCTGCTTCCTCGTCGATCTCGGCACCAGCGAAGATCGCGTGGCCGTCGGCTTTCGCATCACGCCCACCAACCGCGCCATCGCCCACCACAGCATCGTCACGCTCTTCGAGCGCAGCGAGCTCGCCAAGCTGCAGGCGCTCGACGCCGAGACGCCCGACCGCGCCGGCTGGCCCTGCTTCGCCGGCCCCGTGCCGACAAACGCCAACATTCGCTCCATCGGCCGTCTCGGCGCGTGGGTGCCGGGCGTCGACGCCGTGCTGCGGCGCCCCGGCGTAGGCACGCCCGTGCCCGCGGGCGCGCTCGCCGTGGTGCAGATGCACTACAACAACGAAGGCGGCAGCGGCACCGATCGCACGCGCCTCGCCGTGCAGCTCGCCGACAAGGCCGACGAGCCGTCGCTGCAGAAGCTGCAGCTGCTGCCGATGCGCAACGGCCAGCTGTCGATCCCGCGCGACCAGCCCGACGTGGTGCAGGAAAAAGCGCAGACCAGCAAACAGTGGGCCGCGGGCCGTTTCTTTCCCGACGGCGAGGGCTACCTCGTCGGCGTCGCCGCGCACATGCACCTGCTCGGCACGGCCTTTCGCGTCACGCTCGAGCGTGACGGCAAGACGCAGGTGCTGCTCGACATCCCGCGCTGGGACTTTTCCTGGCAGAGCCAGTACGATTTCGTCGAGCCGATCAAGGTGCTGCCCGACGACAAGCTCACCGTGCGCTGCGTCTACAACAACACCATGGCGCATCGCGTCGCCGCCGGCGCCAGCCGCGAGATGCGCGACGTGAGCTGGGGCGAGGGCACCAACGACGAGATGTGCATCGGCTATCTCGACGTGGTCGACAACAAGCCGCCGCCGCTTTCGAAGTAGTGGCTGTTTTCGGGCTCGGAAAGCCCCGAGAGATTACGCGCTAGCGCTCGCGGCGCCACGGCGGCGCTTGCGCGCGTCGCGCATCTGGCGGTCGCGCAGGCGCGCGTGCTCGGCGAACTCGGCGGTGTAGATCGGATCGTTGAGCTCGTCGTACTCGGGCAGCTCGGCGGCGCGCTGCTCGAGCTCGATGCCGATGTTGAGGCGCGGCACGCCGCTGTCGGGGCAGACGTGCACGGCGACCCAGCGGATCTCGCCCGCGCCGGGCTCGATGTGCTCCGACGGGTGAACGTCGACCAGCGAGCCGAGCTTGAGAAACGGCAGCTCGGCGTCGACCGAGATCACGTTGCCCCAGCTCGCCTGCGCCCGCGCGCGCACGCGCGTCTTGCCGAGCTGCAGGCGCACCGTCTCGCCGTTGGCCGGCTGCAGGCGCTCCTCGATGAAGCGATCGAGCTCGTAGGCGGCCTCGCGCTCGATGCCGTCGAACCGCAGCGCCATGCCGCCAGGCGCCTCCTGCGCGCCAGGCGTCGAACGCAGCACGGTGGCCTCGGCGTGCACCACGACACCCGTGGGCAGCATGAAGCGCACCTCGACGCGCGCCTGCGGCGAGAGCGACAGGTGCGAGCGCACGTACATCCCGCCGATGGAGAGGTTCAGCGCGCGTCCGCTGATCGTGCTCGCGTTGTCGTTGTCGAGCACTTGCCTGAGCTCGACAGGCTCGTCGAAGAAGATTCGGGGGGCGAGATCGTGTCTGAACATCAGTCGGTGGTTCCTCGCGCCTAGGTGGCGCGAATCCACTCTAAAGGGGGCGATCTAGGCGGGCAAGTATTCCAGCGCGGCAGCGCCAACGTCCCGATACCGCTTCGCTACTGCACTGGCTATGATGCGTGCGATGCGAGTCTTTGTTACACGACGGTTGCCCGAGGCGGCGATGGCGCGCCTCGAGAAGGCCAGCGAGCCCTCGCTGGATCTCGACGTGTGGGAGGGCGACGAGCCGCCGCCGCCCGACGTGTTGCACGCGCGCGTGCGCGGTGTCGACGGCATCGTGTGTCTGCTCACCGACGCCATCGACGAGGCGCTGCTCGCCGCGGCGGGCGATACGCTGCGCGTGGTGAGCCAGATGGCGGTGGGCGTCGACAACATCGATCTCGCCGCCTGCGCGGCGCGCGGCGTCGCTGTCGGTCACACGCCGGGCGTGCTCAGCGAGTCCACCGCGGATCTGACGCTGGCGCTGATGCTCGCCACCTGTCGGCGCGTGGTCGAGGCGGCCGAGGACGTGCGCGCCGGGCGCTGGCGCAGCTGGTCGCCGCTCGGCTGGGCGGGCGTCGATCTTTACGGCGCGACGGTCGGCATCGTCGGGCTCGGACGCATCGGACAGGCCGTAGCGCGCCGCCTGGCCGGCTTCAACGTGACGCTGCTGTACAGCTCGCGCCGCGCGCTGACCAAGATCGGCACGCTCGCCGTCGAGCGCGTGCCGCTCGACGAGCTCTTCGAGCGCGCCGACATCGTCTCGCTGCACGTGCCGCTCACCGACGAGACGCGCGGGCTGGTCGGCGAGGCCGCGCTCGCGCGCATGAAGCGCACGGCGATCCTGATCAACACCGCCCGCGGCGAGATCGTCGATCAGGCCGCGCTGCTCGCCGCGCTCGACAAGGGCCACATCGCGGCGGCCGGGCTCGACGTGACGACGCCCGAGCCGCTGCCCGCCGATCACCCGCTGCTGGCGCGTCGCGACGTGGTGGTGCTGCCACACATCGGCAGCGCCAGCCGCCGCACGCGCCAGCGCATGGCCGACATCGCGGTCGACAACCTGCTCGCCGGTCTGCGCGGCGCGCCGATGCAAAGCCCGCCGCCGCCCGCGACGCCCGAGCAAGGCTGAGGACCGGACGGGCTTCGTTGACCCACTAAGCGCCTTGGCGTCGAGGGCCTCGGGCCTCGGGCCTCGGGCCTCAGGGTCGATCGCGAGCACCTTGCCCGTTTCGCCGTCGCGCCGCCGTTCTGCAAGGTAGCGAGCAAGCGCAGTGCAGCGGCTGTGCGCTGCGCGAGCGCGAGATGCATCTGTGAAGCGTCCCACTGCGCTCGCGGCCGCGCTGAGGCCCGAGGCCTGAAGCCCGAGGCCTGAAGCCCGAGGCCTGAGGCCCGAGGCCTGAGGCCCGAGGCCAGTGGCCTCACGCGCAGCGAGCGCTATCGCGCGGTGGCGCCGCTGCAAGTACACTGGAGCGGTGAAACGCGCGGCTTTGTCACTGTGCGCTGGGGCGCTCGCGCTGTGCGCCTGCACGGGCGAAAAGCAGACGCAGATCATCGTCTCGGTGGCCACCGATCTGTCGATCCCCGGCCAGATCGATCAGCTCGGCTTCAACGTGCGCTACCGCGGCGCGCCCGACGACGCCGTCGACATCGTCTGGGACCTCGACCAGAACCGACCCGACGCGATCAAGCTGCCGGCGCGCATCGCCGTCTCGCGCGGCGTCACCGAGCTGAGCCGCGTCATCGAGTTTCACGTGCGCGCGCTGGCCGCCGGCAAGCTCGTCGTCGCGCGCCGCGCCGCGCTGCCTTTCGCCCGAGACCGCCAGCTGCTGCTGCGCATGAACCTGCTCGCGCAGTGCATCCCGGTCAGCTGCGAGCCCAACGAGACCTGCGGCGAGGGCGGCTGCGAGAAGATCGAAAAGTCGCCCGACGAGCTGCCCGACTACACGCCCGACAAGGAGCGCGCCGGCCAGGACGTCGGCGTCTACGACGCCTTCGGCCGCGAGCGTCTCGCCGACGCCAGCGCCGACAGCGACGCCGCCGGCGACGGCCCGCACGATGGCGCGCTCGACAGCGACGCCGACGGCGCGGGCGGCGACATCACGCGCGACGGCCCGCTGCCCGACGGCGATGCGGCGCCGCCCAGCGAAGGCGGACCGCCGCCCGACACGGCCGTCGACGGTGCCTCGGGCAGCGACACCTACAGCACCAGAGGCACCTCGCTGACCAGGACCTGCGGCAGCCTGGTGCAGTCGCTGTTGCCGCTCGGCGGCTACAACTTCAGCATCGGCCTCGACGGCGCCGGCGTCCCGCACATCTTCATCGTCGCCATCAGCGGCCTGTCGACCTACAAGCTCGTCAACAACGTGTGGGTGCTGCAGGCCGCGCTCGGGCTCGGACGTTCCAACGTGCAGGACGGCGACGCGACGATCACGCCCGATGGCACGATCCACTTCGTCTATCGCGTCGGCAGCAACGCCCCCAACTACGTGCAGCGCCCGTCAGGCGGCAACTGGGGCACGCCGATCGTGTTGCCGTTTCAGGCGCCCGTCGGCTCGACCTACAAGAACGTGCGCGTCGCCGCCGCCGGCGACACCAACCGCGTCGTCGCCGCCCTCGGTGCCGACGACGGCGGACAGAAGCGCGTCTATCACATCACACGCAACGCCGGCGTCGCCGGCGCGTTCACCGATCTGGCCGCGCTGGCGACGGCCACGCAGAACGACGGCCTGCAGCTCGCCGCCAGCGCCCGACTGTCGGCCAGTGTCGGCGGCGTCAGCGGCAGCTACGAGATCCACGGCCGCTCGCTGGTCAACACGCCGACAGCGATCAACGCCGACACCAACACCAGCTTCGGCGGCGCCGGCGTCAGCGGTCCCGCCGCCATCGCGGTCGACGACTTCCAGGCCGTCGTGCACGGCTTCGACGCCAGCGGCGCGATCGTCGAGGACTTCTACAGCGTCGGCCCCGGTGGCGTCACGCAGAGCTGTCCGGCAATGCCCTACTTCGGCTCGCCGCCGGCCGTCTTCGGCTCGGCCGCCGTCACCGTGCTGTTCGGCCGCTCGCTGGCGGCGTGGCTGACCGTGCCGACGGCGCCGGAGCGCCAGCTGCGCACGGCCTGGAAGCTGGCCGGCATCGGCTACGCGATCCAGCTGCAGGATCAATCGACCGGCACGGCGTCGCCCAAGCTGGTGCGCATCGTCGCCGACAGCGCGCGCGAGCGCGCCTACGTCGTCTACGAGTGGGCGGGCGGCCCGACGCCGACGATATGGGGCCAGTGCTACAAGGTGAATCCCTAGTAGCTGCTACGCGGCGAGCCAGCGCGCCGCGGCGCGCGCGAAGTAGGTGAAGATCACATCGGCGCCCGCGCGGCGGATCGCCATCAGCGCCTCGAGCACGACCTTGCGCTCGTCGAGCCAGCCGTTCTGCGCGGCCGCCTTGAGCATCGCGTACTCGCCGCTGACCTGATAGGCGGCGATAGGCAGCGCGGTGTTGGCGCGCATCATGGCGATCACGTCGAGGTAAGGCATCGCCGGCTTGACCATCAAGATGTCGGCGCCCTCCTGCTCGTCGAGCTCGATCTCGCGGATCGCCTCGCGCACGTTGGCGGGGTCCATCTGGTAGGTCTTCTTGTCGCCGAACTTGGGCGCCGAATCGAGGGCGTCACGAAACGGCCCGTAGTAGGCCGAGGCGTACTTGGCGGTGTAGGAGAGGATCGAGACCTCGGAGAAGCCTTCGGCGTCGAGCGCTTCGCGGATGGCGCCCACGCGGCCGTCCATCATGTCGCTGGGGGCGATGATGTCGGCGCCGGCGCGCGCCTGACAGAGCGCCTGCAGCTGCAGCACCTCGACGGTCTCGTCGTTGAGCACGCGGCCGCCCTGCACGATGCCGTCGTGGCCGTCGGACGAGTACGGGTCGAGCGCGACGTCGGTGATGACCGTCAGATCCGAGAAGCGCTCCTTGAGCGCGGCGATGGCGCGCGGCACCAGCCCGTCGGGGTTGTGCGACTCCTCGCCGTGGCTGCTCTTGAGGCGCTCTTCGATCTTGGGAAACAGCACCACCGAGTGGATGCCCTCGGCGCGCGCCGCGTCGACCTCGACCAAAAGCTCGGCCACCGAGAGCCGCTCGCAGCCGGGCATCGAGTCGATGCCCTCGCGCCCGTCGCCGCCGTGGATGAACAGCGGCAGCACCAGGTGCTGCGGCGCGAGCCACGTCTCGCGATGGTAGCCCCGCACGGCTTCGGACTTGCGATTTCGGCGCGGTCGAACATACATGCGATGTTTCTCCCCGAGGCGCGACAGAGCGCTCGTTTTTGTCTATCCTTTTGCGGATTTCGACCGCGAGCCAACGCGCTGGCGGGCGAAAGAAGCTAACCGCAAGAGATCGAGCCATGCCCGAGCCGTTCAAGCTCTACAACACACTGACCCGCAAGGTCGAGGACTTCGAACCGCAGCAGCCCGGCCACGTCGGCCTCTACGTCTGCGGCATGACGGTCTACGACCACTGCCACGTCGGACACGCGCGCGCGATGGTCGTCTTCGACACCTTCGTGCGCTACCTGCGCCACCGCAGCTGGGACGTGACGTTCGTGCGCAACTTCACCGACGTCGATGACAAGATCATCGCGCGCGCCAATCAGTGCGGCGAGCCGTCGGCCGATCTCGCGCAGCGCTACATCGACGCCTTCGGCCACGACATGACCGCGCTGGGGCTGCTCACGCCCGACCAGCAGCCGCGCGTCACCGAGTCGATGGACGCGATCCTCGAGATGATCAGCGCGCTGGTCGCCGACGGCCACGCCTACGCTGCCGACGGTTCGGTGTGGTTCTCGGTCAAGACCTTCGACGAGTACGGCAAGCTCAGCGGTCGCAAGGTCGACGAGCTGCGCAGCGCCGACGAGGGCGTGCCCGGCAAAGCGGATCCGGCCGACTTCGCCGTCTGGAAGGCGAGCAAGCCGGGCGAGCCGAGCTGGCCGAGCCCCTGGGGCCCGGGGCGTCCCGGCTGGCACATCGAGTGCTCGGCGATGGCCAAAGCCACGCTCGGCGCGACCATCGACATCCACGGCGGCGGGCTCGACCTCGTCTTTCCGCACCACGAAAACGAGATCGCGCAGTCCGAGTGCGGAAACCACGCGCCCTACGTGCGTTACTGGATGCACAACGGCCTGCTCAACGTGGCCAGCGGCCAGAAGATGGGCAAGAGCCTCGGCAACGTGGTCAACATCGAGGACGCGGTGAAGGTCTTTCCCGCCGAGGCGATCAGGCTCTACTACCTGCAGAACCACTACCGCTCGCCGCTGCCGTGGGACGACACGGCGCTGAGCAAGGCGCTGTCGATGCTGGCGCGCATCTACGAGGCGCGCGAGGCGGCCGAGGCGATGAACGGCGCAGGCGCCGCGGAAGACCTCTCCGCGGCCAACAAGGCGGCCGCCGACAAGGTCTCCAAGGAGCTCGGCGCGGCGGCCATCGAGTGCCTGCAGGTGGCGCGCGAGTTCGAGGCGCGCTTCTACACGGCGATGGACAACGACTTCAACACGGCGCAGGCGCTGGGCCACGTCTTCGAGCTGGCGCGCGCCGTCAACCGCCTGGCCAACCACAAGAAGGCCAAAAAGCGCGGCGGCCCCATCGCGCGCGAGGCGCTCGCCGCGTTCGAGCTGTTGGCGACGGCGATGGGTCTTTGCACGGCGAGCAGCGCCGAGTTTCAGGCCGAGGTCAAACGCAAGCGCCTCGGTGTGCTCGGCGTGACGGTGCAAGAGATCGAGGCGCTGCTCGAGCAGCGCACCCAGGCGCGCGCTGACAAGGACTGGGCGCGCGCCGACGCGATCCGCGAAGCGCTCGAGGCCAAGAACATCGTCGTGATGGACTCGCCCGAGGGCGTCGACTGGCGCATCCGCGTCTAGCCGATGGAAGACGTACAGAGCCGCCACGACGCGCGCGAGATCCCGCTCGAGCAGGTGGGTGTCAGCGAGCTGCGCTACCCGATCACGGTGCTCGATCGCGAGGCCGATCGCCAGCAGACCATCGCCACGGTGGAGCTGTCGGTCAACCTGCCGCACCACTTCAAGGGCACGCACATGAGCCGCTTCATCGAGGTGCTCGAGGCGCACCGCGGCGAAGTGACGATGTTCACCATGCCGGCGCTGGTCGAGGACCTGCGCGAGCGGCTCGAGGCCGAGCGCGCGCGCGTGTGCATGCGCTTTACCTACTTTGTCGAGCGCGCCGCGCCGGCGTCGGGGGCGCGCTCGCTGCTCGACGTCGAGGCGCGCTTCATCGGCGAGAGCGGCGAAAGCGGTGACGAGCTGTTCGAGCTCGGCGTGCGCACGCCGGTGACGAGCCTCTGTCCGTGCAGCAAGGCGATCAGCGACTACGGCGCGCACAACCAGCGCGGCTTCGTCGACATCGCCTGCACCTTCACGCCCGACGCGCAGGGCGAGCGGCAGATGATCTGGATCGAAGAGCTGATCGAGATCGCCGAGCGCTCGGCGTCGGCGCCGATCTACGCGCTGCTCAAGCGCGAGGACGAACGCCACGTCACGATGCAGGCCTACGACAACCCGGTCTTCGTCGAGGACATGGCGCGCGCCGCCGCGGTGGCGTTGCGCGCCGACGCGCGCGTGGCGAGCTATCGCATCAGCGCCGAAAACGACGAGAGCATCCACAACCACAAGGCCTTCGCGCGCACCAGCTGGCGCCGGCCGTAGCCTCGGGCTCTCGGTGAATCGGCGCCGCGAGCTCGTCGCCTGGATCGCGCTGTGCGCCGCCACGGTGCTGTCGCGCGTGCTGGTCGCGCCCGGCGTGCTCTACGACTGGGACGCGGCCAACTACGCGCACGCCATGCGCGACTTCGACGTCGCGATGCATCAGCCGCACCCGCCCGGCTATCTGCTCTACGTGCTGTTGCTGCGCGCGCTGAGCGTGCTGCCCGGCGAGGTGACGCCCTTCATCGCGCTCAACGCGCTCTTTTCGTGCGCGGTGCTGTGGCTGCTCGCCGAGCTCGCGCGCCGTCATGCCACGGCCGGGCTTGGCTATCTGTGCGCGCTGGCCTTCGCGGTCTGCCCGCCCTTTTGGCATCAGGGCGCGGCGACGACGATCTACGTGACGGAGTGTCTTTGCAGCGTGCTCGCGGCGCGCGCGGCCTTCGCGCTGTGTGACGGCCGCATCAGCGGCGAGCGCGCGGCGCTGTGGTTCGGCCTGGTGGTGGCGCTGCGGCCCAGTGGGGCGCTGACGCTCGGGCCGCTGATGTTGACGGCGCTCTACCTGGCGCGCCTGCCGCTGCGCGCGCTGCTGCGCGGCGTGGGGCTGTTCGTCGCGACGGTGCTGCTGTGGCTGGTGCCCACGGTGCTGCTGTCGGGCGGCCTCGAGCGCTACCGGCGCGCGTCGTCGGCGCTCGGGCACTGGCAGCTCGATCTCGGCAGCGCCTTCGGGCACGCCTCGTTGGCCGAGGTGCTGCCGCGGCTGCGGCGGCTGCTGCTGTTTTTGCTCGACGCCACCAACCTGCTGTTGCTGTTGGCGCTGGCGAGCGGCGTGGTGCTGCTCGTGACGTGGCTTCGGCGCCGCCGCCAAGCGCAGCCGAGCGCCGCGCCCGCGGCTGCCGCGGCCGAGGACGCGCCGTCGTCGTCCTCGCGGCGCGACGCGCTGCTGGTGCTCGCGTGGCTCTTGCCACCGGCGACGATCTACGGGCTTCACCACCTGCCCAAGAGCGGCTACGTGCTGACCATCGTGCCGGCGCTCTACATGCTGTGCGCCTGGCTCTGCCAGCACGCCATCTGGCCGCGCGGCGACAGCACGGCGCGCCCGCGTCGCGCGCTGCGGGTCGTCTCGGCGGCGCTGCTCGCGCTCTTTTTGCTGCTCAACGGCTACGGTTTTGTCGCCGCCGTGCCGCACGAGCTGCTCGTGCACCACGACGCGCGTATCGCGCTGCCTTCGCGCGTGCTGCTCAGCGGAGACTACGGCGTCTACGCGCTGCGCTATCGCACCTACGCGCAGCGTTCGATGCGCCGCGTGCTGGCCAAGATCAAGCGCGACGACGTGGTCGTGTTTCTGATGGGCGCGCACGAGCTTCACCGCCTGGCGAGCTACGCCTGCCCCGACTGCTGGCTCGTGGCCAGCTCGATCGACCACGGCTGCTACACCTGCAACCAGGCCGCCTGCGGCAAGCGCCTCGACTTCGGCGCGTTTCAAAACCGCGTGCTGCGCCGGCCGCACCGGCGCACCTGGGCGCTCGAGACCAAGATCTCGGCGGGCAAGGACGGGCTGTACCTCGAGCGCGCGCGGCGCACGCTGTTCATCGGCGCGCGCGGCGCCAAGCGCGTGGTGGTGGTGACGGCCTGTCCGCCGTGCGGCGTCTCGCTCGGCGAGGGCGTCAAAGACCTCGGCGCGCTACACATCGGCGCCGGCTTTCGCGCGCGCGCGCTGAGGATCGTCGCGCCCTAGCGCGCTGCGCCGCTAGAAGCGCACGTCGAGGCCGAGCTGCACGCCGCGCGGGCCGACGCCCGGCAGCAGCCGCACGGTGGTGTCGTCGTCGCTCTGACGCTGCTCGCGACGCCGTTTGATGATCTGGCCTTCGATGAAGAACAGCGCCACCGCGCCGGCGGCGAGCACGCCGGCGCTGACGAAGAGCACGTTGGCCACCAGCGCCTTGGTCTTGGCGTTGCTCTCGGCGGTGTTGAAGCGGTCGTAGTCGAGGGTCGTCTTGTACTCGTCGTGATCGGACTTGGCCGAGACGGCGAGCGCGGCGCCAGCGCCGCCGACGGCGAGCGCGCTGCCGAGCGCGATCCAGGTCCACAGCCGATGGCCACCGCTGTCGCGCTTGGCGCCCGCGCCGCCCGCGCCCGCGCCATTGCTGCCGGCGCCAGCACCCGCGCCGCCGCCGGTGCTCGCACCGTTGCCCGCGCCGCTGCCCGCGCCGCCCGTGCCCAGCGGCGGCTTGGTGGCCAGCGCGGGGCCGGTTACCTTGCCGGCCTTGGGCAGGTGCGCCGGCACGCTGAGGTGCGCGTCGACGCCGATCACGATCTCGCTCTCGAAGCGCGCCTCGCCTGCGCGCACCTGCACGCGGTGCTTTCCGATCTTGACCTTGCGCGTCAGCGGCGTCGCCCCGACCTTCTCGCCGTCGAGCCACACGTCGGCGGGCCGGTTGGATGTCACCACCAGCGTGCCACGCGCCTTGTCGCGGATCGCGTCGAGCATCGCCACGGTCGACGGCTTGAAGCGCGCCTTGTCGAGCGTCAGCGTGGGGTCGTTGCGCAGGGCGCGCAGCAGCGCCTTCTTGGCGCGATCGAAGCGCTTCATGATGATCAGGTTGAGCCCGCGGTAGAGCTCGATCTTGGCGGCGAGCTGGATGTCACGCGCAGCGCGCGCGGCGCGGCGCAGCAGCTTGAGCGACTTTTCGGCCTGCGCCTGCACGTAGGCCTTCTTCGCGCGGTCGAAGAGCGCCTGGGCGTCGGGCGCAGCGCGCGCGGGGCGCGGCGCGATGGCGACCAGCGACGCGGCGACAGCGGTGATGGCGAGCGCGCGTGCGAGCACGTGTTATCTCGCTGGCCGCGGAGAGGTCTTCCGCGGCGAGTGCTTGCTCAGCGGCAGCACCAGCGGCTGCGTGCGGCCGCCGCGCACGGTGACCGTGCGGCGCAGCGGCTTGTAGCCCGGGCGCTTGATCTCGACGCGATGACGCCCCGGCGCGAGCGTCACCGAGGTGGGCGACTCGCCGATCTTCTTGCCGTCGACGTAGACGGTGGCCCACACCGATTCGCCGCCGCTGGTG
>JAGQIK010000516.1 GCA_020431405.1 Myxococcales bacterium | reverse complement strand
CGCGCGTTATCACGCACGCGATGCACGGTGATCGACCACGGCCCATGCGACACCGCTGTTGCCAGGGCGGCGCTGCGTGTCTCGGCCTGCGGCTCGGCCGGCCCTCGCGCGAGCCGGGCGCCGATGCCGCCGCCCGCGCCGAGCAGCAAGGCGAGCACGACAACGAGCGCCGCGCCGCCGCCGCCGCTTCGTGCTGGCGGCGGGGTCTGCGCGGAACCAAGCGCTGAAGCGGCTTGCCGCGAGTTTTGCGGCGACGTACGAGCGAGCGCCGCCGCCGGCTGCGACGCGGACGCTTTGGGTTTATCGAGCAGCACGGTGGCGCCGCGGCCATCGCTGCCTGTCTCGGTCAGCGCGTCGGCTAGCCCGGCGATGCGATCGACCGCCTCGGTGCTCGCAAACGCATCCACGGGCGCTTGCGCGCGCAACGCGTCGAGCGATGGGCCACGAGGGTCCGTCGGGATGTCCGACGGGCCAGCGGAGAGCGGGTCGGCCACTGTCGGCGGGGCGTCGAGCGCTGCAGCCGAGAAGGCCGACGACAGCGGGCCTTTGGGCGGCGTCGCGGTTGCGCTCGCGCTCGCGCTCGGCTGCGGCGACGCACCGTCCGTGACGTAGGTCGGCACTTCCTCGGGCGGCAGGGACGCTGGACGGTCGCGCGGCGCGAGGTGGGCCAGCAGCTGCGAGAGATCATCTCGCGAGGTGCCCGGCGCCAGCGTGTGCAGCTGGCGCTCGAGATCACGCGCCAGCGCCGTGCAGTCGGCGTGGCGCTGGGCGCGGTCGAGGGCGAGCGCTTTGAGGCAGATTTGGTCGACGGAGGCAGGCACCGCGGAGTTGAACACCGAAGGCGCCTGGATCTGTCCCTGCACGACCTGCGCGATGACCTGCTGGGGCGTCGCGCCGTCGAACAGCGGCCGGCCAGCGAGCATCTCGAAGAGCACGGCGCCGGTGGCGAACACGTCGGCGCGCGCGTCCACGCGCTCGCCAAGGGCCTGCTCTGGCGCCATGTAGCGGCACTTGCCGAGCACCATGCCGGTGCGCGTCTTGAGCGCCTTCTCGGCGGCGAGCGCGATGCCGAAGTCGACCACCTTGACCTCGCCGGCGCGCGAGACGAGCACGTTCTGCGGGCTGACGTCGCGGTGCACCACCGGCGCCGCGGCGCCGTCCTGGTCGACGCGCCCGTGCGCGGCGCCGAGGCCGCGCGACATGGCCGAGCCGATGTAGAGCGCCACCGGCAGCGGCAGCGGCTGCGGCGAGGCCGCTTCGATGACGGTGCCGAGGTCGGGCCCATCGATGAGCTCCATCGCGAGAAAGTACTCGCCGTCGACGGAGCCGAAGTCGAAGACCTGGACGATGTTGCTGTGGCTGAGCGTCGAGACGATGCCAGCTTCGTCGGCGAAGCGCGCGACGAACTCGGGATCCTGCGACAGCTCGCGTATCACGCGCTTGAGCGCGACGTGTTTTTCGAAGCCGGGGCCGCCGCGCAGCACCGCGCGATAGACCTGAGCCATGCCGCCTTGGGCGAGCAGCTCGATCAGCTGATAGCGGCCGAAGGGCGTCGGATCCATCAACGCCGCGGCGCTAGCGCGTTGTCTTCTTGACCGTCGAGCGCTCGAGCTTGACGACGAGCTTGTCGACCTTCTTGTTGGTCGCGTCGTCGAGCTTCTCGCGCAGCGGCTCGAGCACCATGTTGAAGCGCTTGAGCCCGTCCACCGAACCTTCGACGGCGGGCGCCAGCGCTTGGATCCACTTGAAGAGCTCCTTGCCGTCCCCGTCCTGCGGCATCAGACGCATCAGCGGGCCGAGCAGCTTGCCGCGGTAGTTGGCGCTGTGGCGGCACAGCTCGGCGAGCACCTTGGCGGCTTCGATGGAGAGCGCGTCGCCACGCCGGCTCGCTTCGAAGAGCTTCTCGCGCTCGGCGAAGATCTCGGCGCCCTGCGTGGCGGTCATCAGCATCATGCCGCTGTAGCCGATCTTCGCGATGCGCTTGCTGCCGCCCTTTTCTTCGGTGTCGCGGCTGGCGTCGATGAAGTCGCCGACAAACGTCGAGCAGATGTCGGGCCGGCGCTTGGCCACCTCGTGCATGATCTGCGCGCAGTCGACGCGCGCCTTGGGCGTGCCCGTGCGCAGTCCTTCCGCCACGGTGTGCAGCAGCGCCGGCGTCTGCAGGCAGCGCTTTACCACGTCGTCGTTGGATGTCTTGTTGCCGGTACTTGACGAAAGCTCGTCGAGGATCCCCATGCTCGCCTCCTCAAGGGGGACGGTGCGCGCAGCGGCGGCGACGCAGGAGGCCGAAGATTAGCAGAACGAGCAGCGCCAACGGCGAGCAAATCGGCGCGCCCGCGGCGCCGAGGCGGCAGCCACCGTCGCCGCCCACAGCGCCGTCGCCGGCCGACCCGTCGGCGCCCGTCTCGGCGCGGCCGTCACTCGCGCCGCCGTCGGCGTCGCCGGCGTCCGGGGGGGCTCGGCTGCCCAGCGCGTCGAGCAGCAGGGCGTGGGTGTTGACGGTAGGGCCAAAGCCGCAGCGGCCGGCGTGGTCGGGCGCCACTTGTTGATCGCCGTCGATGAACGCCTTGTCGCCGCCGCCGGAGCAGATGAAGTTCGACATCACGCCACAGCCGTCGAGGGTGTGCGGCAGGCCGAGCATGTGGCCGAGCTCGTGGGCCGTCACCAGCGCGACCCCGGCCAGCGCCGTGATCGGCTGCGAGTAGACGAAGCCGACGTCGCGCGGCGAGGCGTCGGCGCAGTCGAGCGGCGCCAGGCCGCCGATGCTCTGGCGCTGGCAGTCCTCGGGGCGACCGCCCACGACGAGCATCTGATAGTCGCCGCTCTGCGGGCGTTCCGTGACGACGAGCAAGCGGTAGCGCGCGTAGTAGGCCTCGACGCCGGCGACGAGCTCGGCGACGACCTGCTGCCGATCGGCGCCAAACGGCGTGTGATCGAAGGCCGCGATGGTGGCACCGCACAGCGGGCTCTCGTCGAGGCGCGCGTCCGAGCGGCTGCCCTTGGTGATCGTGGCGCCGTCGAGCGCGAGGTAGAGCACCACGGGCGCCGCCGCGTAGAGCCGCGACCCGGGCCGCGCCGTCGGCGGCAGCTGCGGCGCCTCGTCGGTGAACACCGTCCACGCGCCTGCTGCCTCGCTGCAGCCGATGCTCGCGCAGGCCAGCGCAGCGGCGAGATACACGCGTCGCGGGAGTCGCACCCGCAGAGTATAGCCGCGCGCGCGCCGACCCGTTTGCGGCGCCGGCCGAATAACGTCCAGGTGTTATGCTTCGTAGGCCGCTCGTGAAGCTTAACCTCATGCGCCTTCTCAGCCTCGCCACCTTCGCCGTCGTGCTCGTCGCGCTGTGCGCGTGCGAAGAGAGCGGCACGCCGCGCGACGGGGCAGGAGAGGGCGCGGCGGACGCGCGCGTCGACCTCAGCGCCGACAGCACGCGCGACGGTCCGAAGGACGCCAAGCCCGACCTGCTCGGCGATCTGCCGCCTTTCGAAGCCAGCGCCGACGTGCTGACCAGCGACGCGGCGCTGTCGCCCGGCACGGCGCTCTACGCGGTCGCCGGCAACAACACCGACGAGATCGGCCTGCGCACGGTGTCCATCGATGGCAGCGGCGTGCCGCAGTCGGTGGCCGGTTTCTCGGGGCTCGTCGACTTCGACGCGCTCGATCTGTCGCAGCTCAAGCTGTACCTCGACGTCGACCCCACGCGCGCCAACGTGCACCCCGACAGCCCGCTGGCCGGCATTCGCTTGCCGGGCGGGCTCGGCGACCTGTTCTATTTTCATCGCAAGCTCACCGGCACGAGCGGCCTCTTGCACGTGGCGAGCGACGGCAAGCTCTCGGTGCTGCTGGAGGTCTTCGGCCTCTATCAGGACGTCATCAAGTCGCGCATCGGCCTCTCGCGCGACGGCAAGCTCGGCCTCGCCGTCGAGGCCCAAGGCAAGCTGCACGCCTTTCGTACCGACGGCAGCACCTTCAGCAACGGCAAGGCGTCGCTGCAGCTCTCGCTGCCGAGCGAGCTGACGACGGTGGTCGATCGATCGTTGACCATCGCCGGCAGCTACGCGCTCGTCGTCGCGGCGGGCGACACGGGCGCGCGCAAGCTGCTGCGCGGGCCGCTCGACGGCTCGTCGGCGATGGCCGTCGTATCGCTGCCGCAGTCCGATGGCGCCGATCCAACCTACGTCAGCGACGCGCTCGCGGTCAGCGCCGACGACGGCACCGTCGCTTTCAGCGCGGGCAAGAGCAGCAGCGCGGCCGACGTCTACGTCGTCAGGGTGGCGAGCGGCAGCGCGACCAACGTCTCGCGCTTGCCGGCGCAGATCGCGCCGCGCGGCCCACAGCTCGGCTTCTTTTCGGCGCTGCTGGCACTGTCGCCCGACGGCAGCCGCGTCGCCTACGTCGCGCGCGGCGGCAGCGACGAGCTCGCCGTCGTCGACACCAGCGGCAGCGCGAGCATCGTCAACGTGACCAGCGACGCGCGCTTCGACGCCGGCGTCGGCAGCGTCCTCAACTTGCTGTGGGTCAGCAACGACGATCTGCTGTTCATGGCCGGCGTGACCAGCACGCAGCTCGATCTCTATCGCTTCGACGCCAAGGCCGCGCAGGTGCAGAGCGTCACCAAGCGCGGCGGCAGCAGCGCGCCGTTCAACGGCTTCGGCGAGCTCAGCGCGCGCGGCATCTGGCGCAGCCCCAACGGCAAGTGGCTGTACCTCATCGGCTACGAGACCATCGCCGCCGAGTCGTTGTTCTACGGCGTCGAGCTCGCCACGTTCACGGCCAAGCTGGTGCAGCAGGTCGGAGGGGTCGACACCTCGTCGGGCAGCTTCCGGCCCTGCCCGAGCGACAGCACGATGTACTACGTCGGCATCCCCGACGCCAACCTCGACCAGGAAGAGGTCTACCGCTTCGACCAGGACACGGCGTCGACGCCCACGCGGCTGACGGCCTTCAGCTCGCCCACGCGCGGCCGCTGGCGCAGCGAGGACCTCACGCTCGACGCCAGCTGCAGCACGCTGATCTTCTCGGGCGGCGGCAACCTCAACCTGCGCACCTTCTTCCGCCTCGCCGTCGCGCCGGCCGGGCCGGCGCAGCAGCTGACGGCCGTGCCGCGCTACTTCGATGACGTGATGGCCTTCTCGCCCGATGGCGCCAGCGCCGTCTTCGCGTCGGGCGGCGCGAGCGATACGAGCACGCTGCGTGCGATCCCGCTCGCCGGCGGTCCGCCGACGGTGCTCGATCCGGTCGCTGGGTTCGTGCGGATCCTGCGCGTGTACTGACGACAGGCTTTCGCTGCTGACTGCGCGTGCGACACGCACAGAGCTCAGCGCGAGCTAGCCCGTTTGCTAGGGCGATGCGCTCGACGAGCGTCGCCGCCGCAGGCGGCGGAGCCGAGTCTTGACGGGAGGAGCCGTGGGGCGGCCGTTTATAGCGACGGCGATACGCGCCGCGCAGCGGCGCCTAATCTGATCGCCCAAGCGCGCGGGCGAGAAGCTGCACGAGGCGCTCGAGCGCCTCGGCGGTGGGCAGCTCGCGTAGGGAGGCGAGGTCATGGTCGTCGAGCAGGCGATGCTCGATCGCGTCGTCGGCCACGCGCGCGACGAGGATCGCGCCGCTGCGTACGCCGTCGATGTTGGGCCGCGGAAGCCCGAGCTGCTCGAACACGAAGAGCGCCGTGCAGCGGGCGCTGAGCACCTTGGCCGCGCCGACGCTGTCGAAGCGCGAGCGGCTGCTCCGCGTGCTGCGGATGGCGCGCGGCTCGGTGAAGCACGGCTCGGTGAAGCACGGGCTGGAGATGCTCATGCGGGGGCTAGATACCGAAGACATCGAAGAGCAGGCGACCGAAGAATCCGCGCTCGCTGGTCTTCTTGCTGCTGTCGGTGTTGGGCTTGGTCTCGATGCGCGTGTCTTTGGCCGGATGTTTCTCGTTGACCGGCGTCTTCGTCTTGGTGGTCGAGGTCTTCTTCATCTCGACGCTCACGTCGTGAGGCATCGGTTGGCGCGACTGGCCGACCACCAGGCGCATGAGGTGTTGGTCGAGGTGTTGGCGCGTCTTGGGGCGCAGCTGGGTCGAGTCGAACTTCTTGCCGCTGCTCTTGAACTGGAAGGGGCTGGTGATCAGCCGCCCGCGCGGTACGCGCTTGCCTTGGGCTGCCAGCCACGCCTCGACGGGCGTGCGCGGGCCGTTGGCCAGCGCGGGCGCTGCGCTCAGCGCCAGATAGAGCACGGTTGCGACAGTTGCCGTGGCGGACGTTCCCGCGATGGTTTTGCTGAGCCTCATGGCACCTTCATCCCCGCATCCCGTACGCGTACGGGACGCATCACACATGCTCGAAGCAACCGCTATGCCCGCCAGCCTCGACTGGATCTCGGGACCTTACGTCGGCTCCCAAGCTTGCCTGACCACTCGATTTGCCATGCAGTGACCGAGGCACGGAGACGCCGACGCGGGTAAAGTAACGCCAGTGGCCGAGCTGAAGAATTTAATTTCACAACTTGCTAGCCCGGTGCCCGCCACGCTGCAGCAGGCGCGGGCCGAGCTGTGCGCGCTGGGCGACGAGGCGGTGGACGCGCTGCTGGCGGCGCTGTCCAGCTCGGTGCGCGAGGTGCGCGGCAACGCGGCGCTGACGCTCGGGCAGATGCGCGCGCAGCGCGCCGTGGACGCCATCGGCGAGATGGCGCGCGCTGACGAGGACGCCACCGTACGCCCGCTGGCCGTACGGGCGCTCGCCGACATCGCCGACACCAGCGCGCCCAGCCGCCTCAAGGTGCTGCTCATCGAGGCGCTTGGATCCAAGGACATGTTCTGCCGCGCGCTGGCCTGCACGGGCCTCGGGCGCGTCGGCGACGAGCACTGCCGCGAGGCGCTGCGGCT
>JAGQIK010000515.1 GCA_020431405.1 Myxococcales bacterium | reverse complement strand
GGCATGGGCGTATCGGACGTCGCGGCCTCGCTGCCGATGGCGGGCGCCGCGCCGCCGCGTGCGATCACGCGCAGCGAGTCGACCTCGACCTCGCGCCCCTCGGGCCGGTGGCCAAACAGCGCTTGGTGCCGTGTCTCGAAGCGCTGCCGCAGCGCCGCCGCGTCGAGGGCCTGTGTGGCATCGACCTCCACGTCGAGGCTGCTGTCCTGCCCACGGTAGCGCAGCGCGAGCAGCGCGCGCGAAGTGATCGCCTCGTCGCCGGGCAGCTCGGCGGCGAGCAGCGTGCGCGCGCGCGCATCGGCCTCGCGCAGGGTCGCCGTCAGCTCGCGTGGATCGTCGTCGAGCGGCGCCAGCACCTGGCGCTCCACGACGCGCTCGAGGGCGGCGCAGCTGAGCCCGACCGCGCTGAGCAGGCCGGCGTCGGCAGGCACGATCACGCGATCGATGCCGAGTCGATCGGCGACGCCGCACGCGTGCTGCGGGCCGGCGCCGCCGAAGGCCACCAGCGTGTGGTCAGCGGGGTCGTAGCCGCGGCGCAGCGAGACGCGGCGGATGGCGTCGGCCATGCGCTCGTCGGCGAGGGCTAGCAGGCCCTCGCACAGCGCGCCCGCGTCGTCGTCGTCGTCCTCGTCGTGCTCGTCGTCGCGTGCGGCAGCGCCCGATCCCGCGCGCGCGTCGATGTCGCGCTGCAACGCCCGCAGCGCTGCGCGCGCGGCCTCGACCTGCACCGGCACGCCGAAGCGTCGCGGGCTGAGCCGTCCGAGCAGCAGGTTGACGTCGGTGACGGTCAGCGGACCGCCCGCGCCGTAGCAAGCGGGCCCCGGATCGGCGCCGGCGCTGTCGGGACCCACGCGCAGCTCGCCGTGCTGGTAGGCGCAGATCGAGCCGCCGCCGGCGGCCACCGTCTCGATCGCCAACATCGGGCTTCGCAGCCGCGCGTCGCCCACGCGCTGCTGGTAGCGCAGCTCGGGGCGGCCGGCCCAGCGCGCGACGTCGGTGCTGGTGCCGCCCATGTCGAAGCTCAGCACCTGCGCGAAGCCGGAGCGCGCGCCGGCGTCGGCGGCGCCAACCACGCCGCCGGCCGGGCCGCTGAGCAGGCTGTCTTTGGGCTGATAGCTCGCGCCGCGGCGCAGCCCACCAGCGCTTGTCATCACCTGCAGCGCGCCGTCACCGTCGTCGCGGCCTTCGCCGCCGATGCCGCGCGCCACCGCGTCGAGAAAGCCGCCCACCACGCGCGCCAGGTAGGCGTTGACCAGCGTCGTCTCGGCACGGTCGAGCAGCTTGATCAGCGGCGCGACCTGCGAGGAGCACGACACGTGCGAAAAGCCCGCCTCGCGCAGAATCTCGGCGACCGCGCGCTCGTGGCGGTCGTCGCGGTAGGCGTGAGCCAGCGCCACGGCTGCGCTGCGCACGCCGCGCTGCACCAGCGCGCCCGCCGACGAACGCAACGCCTGCCGCGCGCGCTCGTCGAAGGGGCGCACCACCGCGCCCGCCGCGTCGAGGCGCTCGTCGACCTCGACGACGTCGCGGTAGAGCGGCGCGGCGCGCTCGATGCGGCGTGCGAAGATGTCGGGGCGCTGCTGGTCCGAGATGATCAACAGGTCGGCGAAGCCGCGCGTGATGAACAGCGCCACGTCGTCGCCGGCGCGCTCGAGCAGCGCGTTGGTGCCGCGTGTCGTGGCCAGCCGCAGCTCGAGCGGCGGCAGCGGCGCGCCCGCGCGGCTGCCCGTGATCAACCGCGCGGCGACGAGCGGCGCTTCCTCGCCGCAGTCGAGCGCCACCGTGTCACCCACGTGCGCTCCGTCGAGGTCGCCGTCAAGTTGCAGGGCGTCGCCGCGCTGAGCGAGCACCTCGCGTGCGCGCGTGCCTGTGTCGGCACCGACGCGCCGCACTCGAAAGCCACGCAGGTCGGCACCGTCGGGCGGCGCCGGCGCGATGCGCAGCTTCGGTCCATCGACGGCAGCGATCGCGGCGCGCAGCGCCCCGCTGGAGAGCACCTTGACCCGTCGCACGCTGCCGTCGGGGGCGCGCGCCACGCAGTCGGTGAACGTGCCGCCAGTGTCGACGGCCAGCCGCCAGCGCGCGCGCGTCACGCCGGCAGCGCCTCGCCGATCAAGAAGGCGCCGATCTCGGCGGCCACGCTCTCGGGTGTGTCGAGATGCAGGTGGTGGTTGCCGGGGCGCTCGATGACGGTCAGGTCGGGCACGGCGGCTACGCGCTTGGCGAACAAGTCTTCAGGATAGGGCCAGCCGTTCTTCGCCTGGATCAACAGCGCCGGCGCCTCGATTCGCTGCAGGAACGCGAGCACCTGCTCTTCGGTGAGGCGCGCCGACGATGTCGTGCGAAGCCGCCGGTCGTGGCGCCAGACCCAGCGCTCTGCTTCCTGACGCATGGCGCGCGAGACGAGCAGCTCGGCCGATCGCGGCGACAGCGGCGCGTTGGGCTGCGCCGCGCGCACCTCGGCCGCCGCGGCGATGGTCGGGTACGGCCGGCCCGACGACGGCTTGCGTCCCGTGATGTGCAGCGCGAGCTGCTCCGGCGCGCGATCGGCCGGCGCCGACATGGGCCCCAACCCCTCGACGAGCGCCATGCGCACGACGCGGCCAGGCAGCGTGCCAGCGCAGAGGCTCGCGATGCCGGCGCCCATGGAGTGGCCGAGCAGGCTGAAGCGCTCGAGCGACAGCGCGTCGGCGACGGCGAAGACCTCGCGTACCCAGTCGAGAAAGAACACGCCCGCGCTCGCGTGGCGATGGCTCGACAGCCCGTGGCCCGGCAGGTCGAGCGCGATCACGCGCAGCGACGCGGGCAGCAGCGGTGCGAGCGTCTCGAAGCTCGCCGCGTTGTCGAGCCAGCCGTGCAGCGCCAGCACCGGTGCGCCGTCGGCCGCGCCGTGCTCGCGCGCGGCGACGGTCAGTCCTTCGATCTCGATCTCGATCTCGCGCGCGGGCATCGCCGGATACATAACACGCGGCGATCGGGGAAACGACCACCGGCCGCCGCGGCTGCGTTATTGTTGAGGCCGTGAAGATCTGGCGCTCGCTTCCCCTCCCCAAGTACCTGCTGGTCTTCGCGCCGGCGGCGCTGATCATGCACTTCGGCCACTACGCCGGGCCCGTCACGCAGTTCATCGTCGCGGCGGTCGCCATCCTCGGGCTCGTGGTCGTCATCGGCGCCGCCACCGAAGAGGTCGCCATGCGCGTGGGCGACGTCTGGGGCGGCCTGCTCAACGCCACCTTCGGCAATGTCACCGAGCTGATCATCGCGTTGCTGGCCCTCAAGAAGGGCTCGTACAAGGTCGTGCGCGCCTCCCTGACGGGATCGATCCTCGGTAACCTGCTGCTGCTGCTCGGGCTGTCGATGTTCGCCGGCGGCGTGAGGCACAAGACGCAGACGTTCAGCCGCACCGGCGCCGCGGCCTCGGTGCAGATGCTGGCGTTGTGTCTGTTCGCGCTGGTGATCCCCACCGTCGCCGACAAGGTCTTCTACGGCGGCGTGCACGGCAACGTGCAGCACGATCGCCTCGTCGAGCACCTCTCGCTAGCCGTCGCGATCCTGTTGCTGGTCGCCTACGGGCTCAACCTGGTGTTCAGCCTCTGGACACACAGCTTCACCTTCCGCAGCACCGACGCGGCGCACTCCGAGGAGCCGCAGTGGAGCTTCAAGGCGGCGATCATCGTGCTGCTCGGCACGGTGGTGGTGGTCGCGCTGTGCAGCGATGTGTTCGTCGCGGCCCTCGACGACATGATCAAGGTCGCCAAGGTTCCCATCTCGGAGATGTTTCTCGGCGTGGTGGTGGTCGCCATCGTCGGCAACGCGGCCGAGGGCTCGGTGGCGGTCATCGCCGCGACCAAGAACAAGATGGAGCTCGCCTTCCAGGTGGCGATGTCCTCCGCGCTGCAGATCGCGCTGATGGTCAGCCCCGTGCTGGTCATCGTGAGCGCGATCATCTCGCCGAACAATCCGATGACGCTGGCCTTCAGCGCCTTCGAGCTGCTCGGTTTGTGGGCCGGCGTGCTGATCAGCGCCTTCGCCCTCAATGACGGCGAGTCCAACTGGTTCGAGGGCGCGCTGATGGTGATCGTCTACATCGCCTTCGCCATCGTGTTCTGGTTTCATCCCTAGACTTGCCGCGGCTGTGCGGCTCGCACGCCGCGAGTGCCGGTCAGCTGCTACCCTCCAAACATGATGCGCAGACTCTTTCTCACGCTGGCCGTGACCGCGCTGGCGGTTTCCTTCGCCGTGCCCACCGAGGCGCGCCGCAGCCGCCGCCGGCGCCGCCGCCCGCGCGCCGCGCCCGTGCGCGTGCTCAAGCGCGTCGACGTCGACCAGCGCACGCGCTCGCCGACCTTCTATTCGCGCACGGGCATCTGGCCGATGGACAGCGGCCGCCTGCTGTATCTCGGCAGCGGCATGTGGCACGAGCAGGGGACGTTCTACTTTCTGCGCGCCAGCGACAATCGCCGCGTGACGGTGCGCGCGCCGCTGCACGCCTACCTCGAGCGCACGCCCGAGATCCTGCCGCAGCACGCGCGGCCGGTGCACAAGCACTTCGAGACCCAACGCCTGCTGTTCTACGACCAGCGCACGCGCGAGGCGGGCATCGAGGTCGCCGACAGCTACACCGCGCGTCGCACGCGCCGCTACTTCTACCTGCACTGGAACCTCGCCACCAACACGATCACCGAGGCGACGCTGGTGGCGCGCACCGTGCGCAACGTCAGCTACGCCAGCCTCGCGCCCATCGGCTACGACGCCGCCCAGCGCACCTACTACTACGCGCGTGACGTGCGGCGCCACGCCGGCGGGACGCGCACCGTCACCGTGGTCGGCTTTGCCAGCGGCAAGCCGCGCATCGTGGCGCAGTTTCAGACGCGCCGCCGCCTCAACCGCCGCGCCTGGCTCGACCCGCTCAACCATCGCGCGTTCCTCGCCGAGTACGCCGAGCTCGCCGGCGATCGCGCCCACGGCTATATCGTCGATCTGCGCAGCGGCAACGTGAAGAAGGTGGTGATCCCGCTGGTGACCTACGGCGCCGCGTTCGACCCCAACGGCCGCTCGCTGTACGCCTACTCGGCCAAGCACGGCATGATCTGGGGCATCGACATCCGCAGCGGTCAGACCACGCGCGTGGGCAAGGTCGGCGCGCTGGGCCACGAGCTCGCGGTGCTGCCGGGCGGCCAACAGCTGCTGCTGCTGCGAAACAGCGGCATGCAGTTCGTCAGCCTGCCGAGCTTGCGCCCGGGCCGTTTTGTCGCCAGCAAGACGCTCTATCCGGGCTTTTCGCACGTGCAGGGCTCGCGCGTGGTGGGCCGCCGCGCCTACATCAAGAACGGCGATACGCTGCACGTCGTGTCCTTCTAGCGCTAGAATCGCCGGCGCCATATGCGCCTCGCCGACCAGCAGCAAAACGCGCTCGCGCTCGCCGTGGCCGCTCGCCGCGCGCGCCGCGAGGCGCTGCTCGACCTGACGGTCTCCAACCCCACCGAGGTGGCGCTGCCCTTCGGTGACGCCGATGACATCGCGGCGGCGCTCGGTTGTCACGAGGTGGCGCACTACCAGCCGCACCCGCGCGGTCTCGCCTCGGCCCGTGCGGCGGTGGCCGCCGAGCACACCGATCTCGCCAGCGACCGGCTGCTGCTCTGCTCGTGCAGCAGCGAGGCCTACAGCTTCCTGTTCAAGGTGCTCTCGCGCCCCGGCGATGTCGTGCTCGCGCCGCGCCCGAGCTATCCGCTGATCGAGCACCTCGCGCTGCTCGACGGGCTGTCGGTGGTGAGCTACCCGCTGCGCTACGACGGCAGCTGGCGCCTCGATCGCGACGCGTTCGCGGCAGCGCTGCGCGAGGCAGAGGGCCGCGTGCGCGCCGTGATCGCCGTCTCGCCCAACAACCCCAGTGGAAACTACCTCGCCGACGACGAGCAGCAGCTGCTCGACGAGGCCTGCGCGCGCGCTGGCTGCGCGCTGATCGTCGACGAGGTCTTCTTCGACTATCCGAGAGACCCAGCCGAGCACGACGCGCGCCAGCTCGCGACGGCGCGCGCGCGCGATGCGCTGACGTTTTCGCTGGGCGGTCTGAGCAAGTCGTGCGCGCTGCCGCAGGTCAAGCTGAGCTGGATCGCCGCCGCCGGGCCGAGCGACCAAGTGGAGCGCGCGCTGTCGCGCCTCGAGCTGGTCAGCGACACGTATCTGACGCTCTCGACGGCGCCGCAGCTGTGCGCGCAGCGCCTGCTGACGCTGGGGCGTACGCGTCGCGCGCTCGTCGCCGGCCGGGTCGCGCACAACCGTCGCTCGCTCGAGCAGCGCTGCGCGGGCAGCGCCGTCACGCCGCTTCACAGCGAGGCGGGCTGGAGCGCGATGCTGCGCGTGCCCGAGCTCGACGGCGAAGAGGCGCTCTGCCTGGCGCTGGTCGAGCGCGGCGTGCTCGCGCATCCAGGCTATTTTTTCGATCTCGATGGCGCGGGCGCGCACCTGGTGGTCAGCCTGCTGCCCAAGCAGCAAGACTTCGACGCCGGCATCGAGCAGCTGCTCGCCAGCGTCGCACGCTAGCAGGGCGCGCGCGCTAGCGCTTGCGCTGCGGACGGCGCTCGGGCTTGGCGGCGATCGGGTCGTCGGGCCACGCGTGCTTGGGGTAGCGCCGCCGAAGCTCTTTGCGCACCTCGGGGTAGCCGTTCTGCCAGAAGCTCGCCAGGTCGCCCGTGACCTGCGCCGGGCGCTGATTGGGTGCGAGCAGGTGCAGCAGCACGGGCACGCGGCCGCTCGCTACGCGCGGCGTGTCGCGCGCGCCGAACATCTCCTGGATGCGCACCGCCAGCACGGGGGCTTCGCCGCCGCGATAGCTCAGGCGCCGCTTGGAGCCGCTGGGAACCGCCAGCGCCGCGGGCGCCTCGCGCTCGAGCGCCGCGCGCTGGCCGTGGTCGAGCTGCGCCAGCAGGAAGCCGTCGAGGTCGACCTCGCGCGCGGCGTCGAGGCGCGTGCAGCCGGCGAGCAGCGACTCCAACGCGCCGTCGAGCAGCACGAGAGGGTCGGGCAGGGCGAGCTCGGGCATCCACTGCCGCAACGAATCGAGACGCGCGGCGACCTGGCTGCGTCCGAGGTCGAAACCCTCGGCGAGGCCGCGCGCGCGCAGCGCTCGTGCGAGCAGCGCGGCGGCAGCTTCGGCGTCGGGGGTCGCTTCGCGCCGCTCGAGCACGAGGTCGAGGTAGCAGCGCTCGGCGGCGGCGCGCACGCGGCCGCTGCGTTCGTCGAGCTCGAGCCGCTCGACCCAGCGCGTCTCGAGCCACGCCTCGTCGACGGCCGAGGCGATGCGCACCAGCGCCTCGCGATTGGCGGCCGACGGGTCGCCGCCGAGCGCGGCGCCGTCGTCGACGTCGATGGCGACGAAACAGCGCGCCTCGTGCACGGAGGAGCGGCGATCGAGCAGCACGCCGCGGCCCCCGACCATCAGCGCGCGCGCCGGCTCGTCGGGGGTGTCGCGCTCGCGCTCGCGCCGCACACAAACGCGGTCGGGGTAGGCGTCGAGCAGCAGACGGCGCAGCATCGCCTCGTCGCCGCGCCTGCTCGCCGCGGCCTTCGGCGACACGCCCACCAGCCGAAGCAGCTGGTCGCGCGCCCG
>JAGQIK010000514.1 GCA_020431405.1 Myxococcales bacterium | reverse complement strand
CTCGACCGCGGATGTTGCCTCGACGGCCTCGGCCTCGGCCGCGGGCGCGGCGGGTGGTGCAGCTGCCGGCTTACGCTTGCGCTCGCTGGGAAGCGCCCCCTTGAGCAGCCCGAGGCCCGCTGCCGCCGCGTCGGCGTGGCGCGACTCGCCGAGCCCGCTCGCGGCGACGGGCACCAGCTTGTGCTCGCGCAGCAGCGCGGCGAGCGCGGCGAGGTCGAGCGCGTCGCTTTCGTCTTGCTCGAGCGCCGAGACGTCGACCACCACGGGCGCCTGCAAAAAGAAGTGCGGCAGCTGCGTCACCTTCTTGCCCAGCTCGGCACCGATGCGCTCGAGGTCGGTGCAACGCAAGCGCAGCACGGTCAAGGTCGAGACGGTGCCCTTCAGCTCGAACGCGGGTGTCGTTGCCATCGCGCGGCAACAGTATCAGGCGCAACAGAGGCAGGAAACGGTCTCTAGCCGACGAGCAAGCCGATGCCGACGCCGACGGCGGCGGTGACGAAGGCGATCAGCGTCCAGCCCTGCGCGGCGACGACACGCTGGGTGTCGCCGTAGTCGAACCACAGCCGATGCGCGGCGGCGGCCGACAGCGGCGCGCCGGCGAGGCCGAGCCAAACCCAGCGCGTGGTGCCGAGCAGCGGCAGCGCCAGCAGCGCCAGGTATGCGACGCCTGCGATCACCGGATAGATGCGGCTGGCGTCGCGGCGACCGAGCCGCACCACCAGCGTGCGCTTGCCCGCCTTGGCGTCGGCGCGCGCGTCGGGAAACTCGTTGATCCACAGAAACGCCGCGACGAGCAGCGCGAGCGGCAAGGCCAGCGCGATGACGTCAGCCGACAGCGCGCGGCGCTGCACGAGATAAGTACCGGCGCAGATCATTGGCCCGTAGGCGAGCGCCACCGTCAGCTCGCCGAGTCCGCGATAGGAAAGGCGCAGCGGCGGCGCGTGATAGAAGAACGCCAGCGCCGCGCCCGCCAGGCCGAGCCACAGCACGTACGGCTCGCGCAGCGCGACGATGGCGAAGCCCACCGCTGCCGCCAGCATGTAGAGCAGCGCCGCGAGCACGCCGAGCTCGCCGCGTGTCATCAGCCCTTCGACGAGCACGCGCTTGCCGCCGGAAAACGGCGAGCGGTCCTCGTCGGCGACGTTGAGATCGGCGCCGGATTCCCAGTCGAAGATCTCGCCCGACGCGTTCTTGGCCGCTTCGATGAAGAAGATGCCGGCCACCGTGAGCAGCAGCCACGGCCACGAGATCGGGCCATCGCGGGCCGCCGCGCTCGCGCCGATGAAAACCGAGGCCATGGAGGCGAGCGTGATCTTGGGGTCGGCTACGCGACTGAGACCAGCCCACCAGTGCGAGTGAACCAACGTGGTCGCCATGGTGCACCTCCGCAGACGCGTCGGGCGCGAGCGGGTCAGCATGGCCCTCGGAGCAGCGGTTTCGCGCACGAACGCGGCTTGTCGCTTGGATCTACAGCAAGCGACGAGCCACTGGAGGCGACGACTAGGCGACGGCGAAGCGCGCGGTGAAGTGCCTCAGCGTGGGCGCCTGCCACGTAATGCGTAGCCCGCTGACCCGCTTTCGCTCGGCCCACAGCGTCTCGATGACCTCGACCACGTAGTCCATGTGGCTCTGCGTGTAGACACGACGCGGCAGCGCGAGGCGCAGCAGGTCGCGCGGGACCTCGCGCTCTTCGCCGGTGGCCGGATCGACGCCGCCGAACATCACCGCGCCGACCTCCACACCGCGGATGCCGCCTTCGAGATACAGCGCGCAGGCGAGCGCTTGCGCGGGGAACTGCGTCGGCGCCACGTGCGGCAAGAACGCGCGCGCGTCGAGATAGACGGCGTGCCCGCCCGGCGGCCGCAGCACCGGGATGCCGCGCGCCACGAGCCGGTCGACGACGTAGCGCACGGTGGCGATGCGGTAGCGCAGGTAGTCTTCGTCGAGCACCTCGTCGAGCCCCTGCGCGAGCGCTTCCAGATCACGGCCAGCCATGCCGCCGTAGGTTGGAAAGCCTTCGGTGAGGATCAACAGGTTGCGCATCGGCGTGGCGAGCTCGTCGTCGGTGGTCGCGACGAAGCCACCCATGTTGACGAGGCCGTCCTTCTTGGCGCTGACGGTGCAGCCTTCGGCGAGGCTGAAGATCTCGCGCGCGATGTCGCGCACCTCGCGATCGCCTTGCCCCGGCTCGTGCTGTTTGATCAGGTAGGCGTTCTCGGCGAAGCGCGCCGCGTCGAGATAGAGCGGCACGCCGTGCGCGCGCGTCAGCTCGTGCGCGGCGCGGATGTTGGCCAGCGACACCGGCTGTCCGCCGATGGAGTTGTTGGTCACGGTGAGCATCACCATCGGCACGTGACCGCGGTTTTCTTCGAGGCAGCGCTCGAGCGCGACCAGATCGACGTTGCCTTTGAAGTGCTGGTCGCTGGTCAGATCGTCGGCCTCGCTGCACGGAAGATCGAGCGCGCGGCCGCCCGCGGCCTCGACGTTGGCGCGCGTGGTGTCGAAGTGCGTGTTGTTGGGCACCACGTCGCCTGGCTTGACCGCCACCGAAAAGAGGATCCGCTCGGCGGCGCGGCCTTGGTGCGTGGGGATCACGTGGTGGTAGCCCGTCAGCGCGCGTACCGTGTCGCGGAAGCGGTAGTAGCTGCGCGCGCCGGCGTAGCTCTCGTCGCCCTCCATCAGGCGCGCCCACTGCGCGGCGCTCATCGCCGAGGTGCCGCTGTCGGTGAGGAGATCGATGATCACGTCCTCGGCGCGCACCATGAACAGATTGTAGTGGGCCGCCTCGAGGATGGCCGCGCGCTCGGCGCGCGTCGTCATACGGATCGGCTCCACCATCTTGACGCGAAACGGCTCGATGATGGTTTTCATAGCTTCGACGTGACCACGCGCCGTTGGCGCTGTTTATGGCAACTATCAGATCGGCGCGCGAAGTGCCCAGGCGGCGATGGCGACGAAGGCGGCGACGTTGGCGAGCTCCAGCAGGCCGATGGCCTTGGGCGACAGCGTGCGGCCGTAGGTCGCGGCGAGGCGCAGCAGCGAAGGCAAAAGCGCGACGGCGAGCAGCGCGGGCGCGACGGCGAGCAGCGCCGCGGGCAGCGCGAGGTGTGCGATCCAGGTCAGCGCGGCGAAGGCGCGGCTGTGGCGCGCGCGGATGCGCGAGCGCACGTAGAGCAGGCTGAGGCCGAAGAAGCACAGACAGCCGAGCCACAGCACGAGCAGGCGCAGGTCGAAGCGCGGCGAGGCGAGATAGAGCGCCGCGGGTCCGGCGAGGGTCAGCGCGACGATCGACGCGACGCCGTTGGCCAGCGCGCGCTCGTCACGGCGACGCAGATAGAAGAGCTCGACAGGAAGCGCCAGCGCGGCGCCGCCGACGGCGACGAGCAGCAGCGGCTGCGCGAGCACCAGCGGTGCGCCGAGCGCGCCTCCGAGCACGGCGTAGATCGCCGCCCACCACAGCGCGCGTGCTTCGCGACGCGCCGGCGCCGTGCGCAGGTAGCTCAGCAGCGCGGCGATCGCGAGGTAGCCGAGCAGCGCCGCGCCGAGCAGCAGCCCATGCTGCCAACGCGCCGCCGTGCCCGCGACGAGCAGCGCCAACAGCCACGGCGCGATGATCATCGCCCACACGCCGTGCTCGCGCGGCAGCAGTGGTGCTCCGAGGCGCATCGACGAAGACGCTATCACGCCGCGCGAGGTGGCCATCGCTCGGCGCCTAGCCCGGCTTGCCGTCGGCGCGCGGGCTGACGAGGATGCGCGCGTAGCAGGCGAGGTAGGTGATGAAGGCGATCGCCCAGGCCACCGCGGAGACCCACAGCGCGCTGACCAGCGTGCGCGGCGAGATCAGCGGCCACAGCGCGCGCGCCACCAGCGCCAGCGCGAGCAGCCCGAAGGCGAGCGCCACCGGGCGCGGCACACGCAGCGCGCGTCCGGTGTGCCCGAGCGCCACGCGCGACATCATGCCCAGCGTGAGCAGCCCGATGCTGCCGATGGTCAGCACGTGCGTTCCGACGCTGCTATCGAGCAGCGCCGGCGCGCCGAGCGCGATGCCGCGCAGCAGCAGGCCCGCGCCGAGCGCCGCGTAGCCCACGTGCAGCACCCAAAGGATCGGCTGGCGCAGCGTGCGGCTGCCGCCCCAGCCGAAAAGGCGCGCCAGGTTGAGCAGGCCAGCCAGCGCGCAGACCGGCGCTACCACCAGCGGGTGCAGCGTCCAGATCGCGTCGAGCAGCATCACGGCGACGACGGCGACGATGGCGAGCGTGTCGCGCAGGTCGCGCTCGCGCACGGCAGCCTTGTGCTCGGCGGGCAGCGCGTTACGCGTGAAGAGCGGCACGATGCGTCCGCCGACGATGGCGATCATCACCAGCACGATGTCGAGCGCCACCGCCAGCGCCGCCTTGCCGCACACGACCAGCACGCCTGATGCGGCGAGGTGCAAGAGCACGTTGCAGCCGGTCATCAACGCGATCAACGCGACGAAGGCGTAGTTTCGGCGGTTGCGCTCGGCGAACAGCGGACGCGCGACGAAGACGCCCAGTGCCGGCAGGAAGGCGCAGTCGATGCTGGCGGCGAAGAGCGGCGACAGACGCGCCGAGAAGAGTAGCGTCAGCCGCCCACCGAGCCACAGCAGACACAGCAGCAGAAGGCCCGCGCCGTGCGCCGTGCGCCGGCCGGTCCAGTTCTGCACCGCGGTGAGCAGAAAGCCGGCGATGACCGCGGCGGCGTAGCCGAAGATCATCTCGTGGCTGTGCCAGCCGACGGGTCCGAAGTGCGACGCGATGGGCGCGTAGCCGACCAGCACCGCGATCCACAGCGGAACCCACGCCGCGCCGAGCAGCGCTGCGAGCAGAAAGAACGGCCGAAATCCGGTCGCGAGGAGCACGGCCTGACGATCAGCAAACGGCGTTCCCACCGCCCTGATGCCTATCAGATCGGTCAGATCGCGGGGTCGGATGCCGCGCGGTGTCATCGACACAACGACCGCAGGTGGTCACGAAGACTACGTGTGGTGTTGGTGACACCGCCTGGCGCGGCCAACCCCGCGTGCTGACTGGCAGCTGGCGGTGGCCCGCGCGCTGCACAGAGCGGCCGGCGGAGGCCGCTGATGCTGCGCAGCGCACTTGCTCTCTCGCTGATAGTCGTCTGTCTTTCGCCCTCGCCCGCGGCGGCCAAGCCCGCCGACCCACGCGACCACCCGCTCGCGCTCGAGCTTGGCGAGCACTTCGTGCTCAGACCGAGCCTGCAATACCGCGCGCGCTTTCTGGCCCACGGCGGGCGCAACTTCGCCGACGGCAACAGCTACGACGCCGTGATGCAGCGCGCCCGCCTCGGCCTGCGCGTCGACATGTTCGGCTGGGCCACCGCCTTCGTGCAGGTGCAAGACGTACGCAGCTGGGGCGAAGAGACGTCGACGGTCGACTTCATCGCCAATGGTCTCGACGTGCACCAAGCCTACGCCGAGGTGCGCTGCCCCAAGGGCCTGTTGCTGCGCATCGGGCGTCAAGAGATCATCCTCGATGGCCAGCGCTTGGTGGGCAATCTCGACTGGCTCGATCAGGCGCGCAGCTTCGATGGCGTGCTGCTGCAGGGCGCGGGCGCGGGCTTTGTCGGCCGAGCGTTCTGGTTCCGCCTGCGCGAAGAGGATCCGACGCCCTTCGGCGCGGCGGCGCAAGATCCCGCCGAGGTCACCACGCAAGACTTCTTCGGGCTGCACGTGCGCTACGGCAAGCTCGCCTGGTTGCGCCCGTCGCTGCTCGGCCTCTTCGACACCGACTCGCGCACGCGCCGCCGTCGCGCCACCTTCGGCCTCTACGCCGACGGCCAACCTGCCAAAGGGTTGCGCTACTGGTTCGAGCTCTACGGACAGGTTGGCACCAGCGGCCGCGACGCCGCCAAACAGGACCTGCGCGCGTTTCTCGTCGCCGTGCGCGCGCAGTACACGTTGCCGGTGTGGGGCAAGCCAACGCTGGCTGGCTGGTTCGAGCAGGTCTCGGGCGACGGCGACCGCACTGACAACATCAACAACAGCTTCGACACGCTCTTCGCCACCAACCACAAGTTCTACGGCTTCGCCGACTACTTCCTCAACATCCCGGCGAACACCGCGGGCTTCGGCCTCATCGACATCGGCGGACGCTTCTCGCTGCGTCCGCGGCGCTGGCTCAAGCTGCTCGTCGATCTGCACCACTTTCGCTACGCCAAGCGCTACACGCTCGACGGCGAGTCGCTGCTGATCCTCGGCCACGAGCTCGACGCGGTGCTCGTCTTTCCGATCAACAAGGTCATCAACGTGCAGGGTGGCTTCGCCGCGTTTTTGCCCAGGCGCGGCGTGACGTGCCTGCACGGCGGCTGCCGCAGCGACGCGCCAGCCGAGTACTGGGGCTACCTGATGGCCGGCGTGACGCTCTAGCCGGCGAGGCAGCGGGAGGAGGCGGAGGATGCGACAGATCAAACGCTGCACGAGCTGCACGAACTGCGCGCGCTCGGTATTCAGCGAGCTCGGCCGCGACGCGCTGCAGCTGATCGAGCGCGGCACCAGCGCGAACATCTATCGCGCGGGCAACGCGATCTTCTATCAGGGCAATCCACCCGCCGGCATCTACTGCGTCGGGTCGGGCGCCGTCGCGCTGCGCAAGCGCGACGCGTCGAGCGGCCGCGACGTGATCGTGCGCCTGCGCACCGCCGGCGACGTGCTCGGCCAGCGCGCGTATTTCGCGGGCGAGCCCTACGACGCGACGGCCGAAGCGCTCACCGACACCTCGGTGTGCTTCATCGGCGCGGCAGCCATCGAGGCCGCGCTCTCACGCGAGCCGAAGCTGGCGCGCAGGCTGCTCGAGCGCCTCGCCGGCGACGTCTCGCAGGCCGACGCGCAGAAGCTCGCTGGCCGAACGCTCGACACGCGCGCGCGCATCGCGCGGCTGCTGCTCGAGCTGCGTCACCGCTTCGGCACCGTCGACGACCACGGCGTGCTCGTCATCGAGCTTCCGCTGAGCCGCCAGGATATCGCCGCGATCGTGGGCAGCCGCCCCGAGACCGTCACGCGCTGTCTGCGTTCGCTCGAGACGGACGGCATCGCCGAGCTCAGCGGCCGGCGCGTGTCGGTGCCCGACCTCGACCGCCTCTTCGATCTGGTCGAGCCCGACACGCCCGACGACGACGTCTGGTCGCGCAGCGCCGGCTAGCGCTCGGACGGACGGCTAGCGCTCGGACCGGCCAGCGCTCGCGAGCGACAGCGCCAATAGCCCCCCGAAGACCAGCAGCGCCGAGAGCAGCGTGCTGACAAAGCGCGGCGCCGCGCGCGCTGTGCCGCGATCGGGGATCACGAAGCGCGCGCCACTCGGCAGCCACGACGCGATGGGCGCGATCTCGACCACGTCGCCGGGCGCCAGCGTCGTCGGGTGCGACGCGCGAAAGATGGTGTGGCGCGGCGTCGAGCGCGGCGAGGTTGGCCGCTTGAAGACCAGCGCCACCGATTGGCCGGCGCGCGGCCGCAGCGTGATCGTGGCGGGACCGCGATAGACCTGCCGCTGCTTGGCCTCGGCCGACCACGGTCCCTTGGCCAGCAGCGCGCGCCGGCCGCGCACGATCAGCAGCGAGACGCGCACGCCCTGCTCGCGGCGCGGGTCGTCGATGCCGAGCTTGGTCCCGCTGCGGTCGATCACGCTCAACGCGACGACCACGTCGCCTATGCGACGCTCGACGCGCAGCACGATCTCCGGCTTGCGCTCGGCCCGCGGGCGCGACGAGCGCGCGTGCACCGTGCCGGCGCCGAGCAGCGCGAGCACGAGCGGCAGCAGCAGCGCAGCCTTCGCCGCCGAAGCCGCGCGCACCGGTCGACGCGCGCGCAAGCGCAGCCGCAAGTTGACGCGCGGACAGGCATCGAAGCAGCGCGTGCAGCCGTCGCAGTGCGGCCCCGCCTGCCCGGAGGCCGGGTCGAGCTGCAGCCAGCAGGCGGCCGTGCACTGCGAGCAGTGCGCGCCGCAGGCCGTGGGCTCGGCGATCTCGACGCGCACACGCCGCGCGCGACCGAGCAGACCGAACAGCGCGCCCGTCGGACAGAGCGCCGCGCAGTAGAGCGTGGGGCCGAAGACGAGCCCTGCCAGCACCAAGCCACACAGCGCGCCGAGCGCAGCGCCCGCGCCGCCGAGCAGCCACGCGGTGTAGGCCGCCTGCTGCAGCAGCACGTGCGGCAGCAGCCACACCGAGAGCCCGTGCGCGCCGAGCGCACCGGCGAGCACGCAGCCGGCGAGCAGCAGCCAACGCAGCGGGCGCGCGCGCGGCAAGGACAGGTCGCGCACGCGACGCCCGAGCAGCTTGCCGCGCAGCCACGAGAGGGCCCGCGCCAGCGTGCCGAACGGGCAGAACCAGCCGCAGAAGACACGTCCGGCGAGCAGCGCGAGCAGAAGCGGGATCGCCAGCGCCAGCACCAGCACGAAGGTCACGCCGCGCAGCAGCGCCGGCAATCCGAGCACGGGATCGACCACGGCGAGGCCGAGGTAGTCGATGGCGGCGCCGCCGCCGCGCAGCTTCAGCGCGACGTACGCGCGTGCTGGCGCGTCGCCGAGCGGTAGCCGCGCGCGCAGGCGCGCGTCGAGGTCCCAGCCGCGGTTTTCCCAGGCCGAAAGCTCGGCGCGATCGAGGCGCTGCCAGCCGCCGAGCAGCGGCGCCGAGACCAACGCGGAGAGCGCCAGCACCTGACAGGCGCGCCGCAGCCAACGATACCACCCACCGGGCGCGTATCCGTCGCGCGCGCCGCTCATGCCGTGCGCCTGCGCTTTCTTCGCCCGCGCGTGACGTCGACATCGATGGCCGTCGGCACGGCGGGACAGTGCTCGACGCAGCGGCCGCAGCCGACGCAGCCGTCGAGCAGCACCTCGGGCCGCGCCGGCGGACGCAGCCGGATCGCCTTGCGCGGCAGCGGGCAGGCGTCGTGGCAATAGCCGCAGATGCGCCCGAGGAACGACAAGCAGCGGTCGCGGTCGACCACCGCCACGCCCATCGCCACCTGCTCGCTGGCCGCCAGCAGGTTCTCGGGCACGGCGCTCAAGGCGTCGGTGGGGCAGATGTTGGTGCAGCGCATGCACAGCGTGCACGAGCGTCGCCGCACGTCGAGATACGGCGTCAACGCGCCGTGGCCCTGTGCGTCGAGCCCGAAGAAGCGGATGCAGCCGTTCTCGCAGACGGTGCCACAGAGGCCACAGCGCACGCAGGCGGCGATGAAGCGCGTGTCGTCGGCGTGCGCGGTGGGCGGTCGGACCGGCGGGCTGTCGTGCTCGATGCCCCAAGCGCTCTCGCTGCTGGTCGCCGCCCCGAGGGCTGCCAGCGCGCCACCGGCGGCGCAAAGTCCGACGCCGCCGGCGAGGAAAGCGCGCCGCGAGGTCGGCGCACGCAGTCGGCGCGGCCGCAGCGGCGGCTTTCGGATCTCGCTCACCGCGCGGCCTCGCGCCGCGAGAGGCGCAGGGCGGGCGGCGATACCGGGCAGGCCTCGACGCAAGCGCCGCACCCCGTGCACGCGTCGGCATCGATGCGCGGCTTGCCGGCTACCAGCCACAAGCCGTCGAGACCGGGCGGACACAGCCCCGCGCAGGCGCCGCACTCGGGGCCTCGGTAGGGCATGCAGTGCTCGTGCTCGAAGACGAGCCGCGGCGCCGGCGCCTGCGACAGGCCGCTGCGCAGGGCGTGCGCTGCGCGCGGCAGGGCCTGGCGCAGCCAGGCGCGGCGGTCGATCGCCTGCGCCATCACATGCGCCCCACGCGCATGTTCATGTCCATGTGCATCAGGTAGAGCGCAGCCAGCGAGAGCGCGACGACAAACAGCAGCATCGGCAAGAGCGAGCGCCGCGCCGCGTGTTTGTTTTCATAGAGAGCGCGCGCGCTGCGGTGCGCGACGATCACGCCGTAGACGTGGCCGATCAAGATCAGCGCGATCTGCATGACCCACAGCGCCTTCTCCGAGAGGATCGCCGCCGGCTGCGCGCTCGCCGTGCCGAACAGATCGGCACCGCGCCCGAGCGGATCGGAGAGCAGCGGCACCACGTGTGTGCCCTCCATCATCACGTGCATCAGGTTGTGCGCGAGGTGATAGAAGAGCGCGATGGGCAGCAGCGAGTACGCGTAGCGCACCAACAGCTGGCGCCATGGCACCGAGCCGCCCGCCCACCAGGCGCCGAGCCGGCAGCTCGCCAGGTACGCGAGCGCCGGCACGACGATCGCCACGGCCATGCCCAGCGTGAAGCTGCTGATGCGCGACAGCCCCAGCGTGACCATCAACCACTTGAGAATGCTCATCTGCCCGGGCGCGAAGCTCTCCCAGGCGGGCGTCATCGACAGCCCGTGAAAGAGCGTCAGCGCGAGCAGAAACACCGCCAGCCAGGCGACGTCGGCGCGCGGCGCTTTGACCTCGCGCAGGTCAGCACCGAAGGGGCGCAGGTTGATCGCGACGTTGTGCTTGTCGCAGCTCTTGAAACACTCGGTGCACATGGTGCACATCGTCGCCATGCGCTCGTGCTTGAGCGAGATGCCCACCGGGCAGGCGTAGCCGTCCTTGTTGCCGTGTAGGCAGTCCTCGGTGAGACACATCTCGCAGGTCTTGGCCTTCTTGGCGCGGATCTCGACCGGCGCGAAGTTGCCGTACACGCCGCAGATGCGGCCCACCGGGCACAGGTGCGCGCAGAAGACCTTCTCGCCCCACAGCAGCGCGCAGATCACCGCCGCCGCCGCCATGCCGAGGCCGAGATACGCCGTCCAGCGCGGATCGCTGGTCACCCCGAAGCCGAGCTCGAGCCAAGTCAGCACGCAGAAGAGCGCGATGGCCGGGTAGACGTTCTTCAGCCAGCTCGGAAACGACCAGCGCAGCGAGAGCCCCTCGACGCGCCGCGCGAGGCGCAGCCGCGACAGCAGGTTGGCCAGCCCGTCCCACGGACAGACGAAACACCACGCCGCACCGAAGAGCAGCACAGTGAAGATCAGCCCGCCCCACCAGATGGTCCACACCATCACCGGCGTGAGGTTCTTGACGCGGCTCCCGGCGAGGCCGACGTAGATCAGCAGCGCCAGCACGGCGATCATCAGAAGCTGCGGGATCGCCTGAAACCAGCGGCTGCGCAGCCAGCGATAGATGCGCTTGTTCTTGGCCAGGTTGACGCGCAAACCGCGTCCGGCGCGCGGCGCCAGCCACTCGGTGGCCACGAACGAGAGCACGATCACCAGCGCCACGCCGACGAGCAGCCACCACAAAGGAAAGCCGCCCATCACCATCACCACCGCGCCGGCGGGCGTCTTGTAGTGCTTCATCCGAGCGTGCTTGCCGTGCATCGCGTGCTTGCCGTGCATCGCGTGCTGGCCGTGCATCGCATGCTGGCCGTGCGCCTTCGCCGCGCCGCCGAGCCCGGGCGCGTAGGCGCCGGCCCCGTGACAGCTCGGCTGCGAGGCCGGCGTCTCGGCCCGCGCCAGCCCCGGCATCGCGAGCGAGGCGATCAGCAGGGCGCTGGCCGCGGCGCTCGCCGTGTGCGCGCGCTGCGACGACGGCGACGACGACGAGCGCGCGCGCCGCCGGCGCCGACGACGACCGATCAGCGCGAGCACGAACACGGCCAGCACCGGCCCACCGATGCCGGCGATGGCCGCCAACGACGGCCCCTCGGAGGCGATGTCGATGTGGAAGGGCAGCTGCACGCGCTCGCCGCCCACGTGTGCGACCAGCGCGTAGTCGCCGCTTTCGGGCAGCGTCTCGCGCGTCGAGTAGACCGCCTCTTCGTCGACGCGCTCGCGCGCGAACGCCTTGACGCGCTTGCCGTCCTTTTCGATGACGAAGCGAACGGCCCCGAGATAGGCGCGATCGGCGGCGAGGTCGTAGAGGTAGCAGTAGATCTTGACGTCGTTGGGGGTGTCCGCGCTGCGCCGATCGAGCCCCTGGAAGTTGAAGATCGTGGCGCCGATCTCCCAGCGGCCCTGGATGCGCACGTACTCCTTGGTGGGCACCTGCGGGTAGTTCTTGAAGTAGCCGTAGTGCGGCAGCCCCTTGTTGTGGTGCGCCTCGGCGGCGCCGGCAAACGTCAGCAGCACGAGCAGCGCGGCCGCCGCGCCGGCCGCCACGCGCCGGCCGCGTCGCGCCGTGGCCAAGCCGCGCTCGAGCCGCTGCAGCGGACACACCGCGACACATCGCCCGCAGCTGTCGCACGCCGGGAGATGCGTCTGCGCGCGCGGCGAGAGCCCGTACGGACACTGCGTCACGCACTGCGCACAGCCTGGCGGACAGTCCTGCGTGCCGCGCTTGCGCAGCTTGATCAGCGCCAGCCGCCCGAGCTGCTCGAGCAGAAACCCCGTCGGGCACAGGTTGTGACAGACGTAGCCCGGCGCCAACGCCAGATCGACGACGACGAGCGCGCCGACGACCCACACGAGGCCGCTCGCCGCCCCCGCGGCCAGCGCTACGAAGAGGCTCGCGCCGAGCGCGAAGTACGGCAGCAGCAGCAGCCACACCGCGCCGCCGACCAACGTCGACGCGACCAGCCCGCCGAGCAGCACCCACCCGCCGAGACGTGGCCCGCCACGCAAGCTGCCGAGCGGCACGCCGAGCCGCAGCAGCCCGCGACGCACCGCCTGCGCGAGCTCGAAGCAGAGCCGCATCGGGCAGAGGTGACTGCAGAAGACTTTGCCCAGCAGCAACACCAGCAGCAGCGGCGCGAGCAGACCGAGCGCCAGCTTGTCGGGCAGCGCGCGCGCGCGCATCACGTGCGCGAGCGCCAGCACCGGATCGGTGAGATCGACGCCGAACAGGCGCGCCGAGCCGGGCATGCCGAGAAAGCCGAGGCTCGCGCCATACGGATCGCCGAGCAGGCGCAGCGCGCGCTCGTTGGCGCGATAGAGCGCGGCCACCGTCGCACCGTGCATCAGGCTCACCAAGCGCGCGTTGTTGTGCGCCACCTTGTAGTTGCGCCACGGCCCACCCAGCGCGGCGTAGACGATGAACGCCAGCACCGCCAGCTGCAGCGCGCGCCGCGCGATCTGAGGCAATCTCCGTCTCATGCGACGCGCCTTCGTCTGCGCGCCGCGCGCGGGCGCTCGACAGGGATCACGCGGATCGCCTGCGGCAAGTGCAAGCACGCCTGCTCGCACAGCCCGCAGCCGACGCACTTGTCGCGATGCACGTGCGGCGTCTCGAAGACGCCGATGGTCATCGCCTCGCCGGCCAGCGGACAGGCCCGATAACACGCGCCGCAGGTGCGGCCGTGGTAGCTGTAGCACATCGCCTTGTTGACGCGCGCCAGCCCCATCTTGACGCCCGCCTTCCAGCCCTCGCGCGTGGCGGCGAACGGCCGCAGCGCCCCTGTGGGGCAGACGCGCGCGCACTCGCCGCACAGCGTGCAGCCGCGCTCGCGCGCGCGGATCACCGGGGTGAAGGCTTGACGCAGGCCGCTCGCGAGGCCGCGCATCTGGATACAGTCGTTGGGACAGGCGTTGGCGCAGCGAAAGCAGCGCGCGCAGGCGGCGAGAAACTCCGGCTCGGGCAGCGCGCCGGGCGGCCGCAGCAACAGCGCAGCCTCGACGCGACGCGGCTTGGCGAACACGCCCGCGGCGCCGGCCACCGCCCCGGCGACCAGCGCGCCGAGGGCGGTGCGTCGCGCCACGCCTTCGCTCATGGGGTCACCCGATCTTCTCGATGCGCGCGGCGAGCTTCTTGAAGTCCGCCTGCCCGCTGACCGGATCGAACGCGCGATGGCTCACGCCGTTGACGAGCCAGCGGTTCTTCTTCGGGTCCGCCGAGTCGGCCACCGACAGGTTCCAGGGGCTGAACATGTAGCCGCGCGGCACCGTGTTGCGCGCCGGCTTGACCTTCGAGTCGAGCCCGATCGACGCGCGCGCCTCGTAGCTGCCGCGCCGCGTGATGACGCGTACCCACTCGCCGTCCTTGATGCCGAGCGTCTTGGCGTCGTCGGGATGCATCTCGAGGTACTGCTCGGGCACCAGCCGCCGCGTCGTGCCCGAGCGCACGGTCTTGGCGGTGTGGAAGTGCTCGTAGACCACACCGAGCCCGAGCCAGTAGGGGTATTTGTCCTTGGGGATCTTCTGCCACGTCTTGTCGCGGTGCTCGGCGTCGGGCAGCTCGGGCGTGAGGCCCATGTCACGCGCCTGCACCAGCAGATGGTAGTTGTCGATCAGGTAGAAGCCCTCTTCGGTGCCCGCGCGCGCGAGCTGCGCCGTGATCTCCTTGCGCTTGGAGTAGTCCTGCTCGCAGAGGTGGATGTGCAGCTTGCCGTCGGCGGTGCGAAACTCGCCGTAGGGCTTGCCCGCCCAGTGCTCCTGCGACATGTAGCGCCGCGGCGTGCCGCCCTTCTTGGCGATCTCGTAGGTCGGCGCCGGCCACTGCATGCCGCGGTGCTTGCGGATCTGATCGTAGAGGCCAACCTTGTCGCGCTTTTCGACCTCGAGCATGCCGGTCAGGTCGGCGTCCGATCCCTTCGACGCGACGACGATGTCGCGAAAGACGTCTTCGGGGTCGTAGAAGCCGTTCTTCTTGCGCTTGTAGGGAAAGATCTTCTCGCCATCGAGCCCGAGCTTCTCGGCGATGGCCTTGCCCTTGTCGATGACCATGTCGATGTCGGGGCGCGTGCCCGGGATCGGGTTGGCCGTGCCATCGGTGACGTAGAAGCGGCGCTCCGACTGGATGTACGTGCCGCCGACCCACTCGCCCCATGTCGCCGCCGGCAGGATCACGTCGGCGTAGAGGTTGTTGGGCGCGTGGCGATAGATCTCCTGCACCACGTTGAACATCTTGCTCAGCGCCGGGCGCACCAGCGTGTGCTGGTCGGGCAGATCGATGTGCGTGGCGTAGATCAAGAACATCGCCTTGACCTCGCCCTTGAGCGCGCGCTCCATCATGCCGACGGCGTAGCCGGTGTTGCTCAGCTTGGAGACGCCGGCGAGCCGGTCGCGCGGGATGCGCCAGCTGTCGGCGATGTGATCGCGCCACGACTGGTTGGCGATGCCCTGGTTGAAGGGCAGTCGCCCAGTCAGTCCGCCGGTGAGCCGCTCGCCCATGGCGTTGGGCTGGCCGGTCATCGAAAACGGTCCGCAGCCGGGGCGCCCGATGTTGCCCGAGAGCGCCATCAAGTTGATCAGGCTCACCGTGTTGTTCTGGCCGTGCAGGTGCTGGTTGTAGCCAATGCCCCAGAACGACAGCACGCCGCCCTTGCCGCGCTTCTTGCCCTTGATCGACGCCTCGGCCCACTCGGCGGCGACCTTGCGCAGATAGGCGGGGCTGATGCCGGTGATGTCTTTTACCTGCTCGGGCGAGTAGCGCTCCTTGCACGCCTTGATGTACTTCTCCCAGCCCGTGGTGTGCTTCTTGAGAAAGTCGAAGTCGCAGGCCTTCTCGTGCTTGGTCAGCAGCACGTGCGCGATGGCGTTGTGGATCGAGATGTCGCCGTTGATCGTCGAGAAGTGATAAGCGTTGGGCGTCTTGGCGATCTCTTCGTAGCCCTGCACCGTGCCGGTGCGCCGCGGATCGACAACCAGCGTCGGGATGCCGGTCTTCGACTTGTGGTCGGCGATGCGCCAGAAGATGATCGGGTGCGAACCGCGCGCGTTGTGACCCCAATGCGTGACCATGTCGGCCAGCTCGATGTCGTCGTAGGCGGTCGGCGGCGTGTCCGAGCCGAACGACTTGAAGTAGCCCGTCACCGCCGACGTCATACACATGCGCGCGTTGGCTTCGATGGTGTTCGAGCCGAGCACGCCCTTCATGAACAGGTTCTCGAGCCACTGCCCTTCGACCGGCAGCTGCCCCGAGCCATACAGCCCCACCGAGTTGCCGCCGTGCTTCTTGACGATGCCGGCGATCTGCTCGACGACGATGTGCTCGGCCTCCTCCCAGCTCGCCTCGCGAAAGACCGACGCGTCGAAGCGCCCTTTGGTCTTGCTGACGTGCCCCTTCAGGATGTCGGTCATGTCCTTGCGCACTAGCGGCTTGGTGAGCCGATCGACGTAGATCGCCTCGGCCGAGGTCAGCCCCTTGATGCACTGCAGGCCGCGGTTGGTGGGGTGCTTGGGGTCGGGTTTCATGCCGACGATGCGCCCCTTCTCGACCTGGATCAGCGTGCCGCAGCCGACGCCGCAATACGGACACTGCGCCAAGATGTTGTTGGGCACGTTCTTTTCGGGCGGCGAGACCGAGCCTTTGCTGTCGCCGATGCCGTGCTGACGCGGCGAGTCGACGTTGACGCGCTTGGTCGCGCCGCTGCCCGCGCCCTGGCCGCTCGGCTTCTTCTTGCAGGCGGCGCTGCCGATCACGCCGGCCGCGGCGAGGCCACCAAGAAACGCGCGACGGCGCACCCGCCCGGTGGGCGGCAGCTCTTCGGCGGGCGGCGGCTCGGCGCGAAGCTCGATATCGCGACCGCCGTAGTGCGACTCCGGATGGCGACGTTGCTTACGGGACATTGAGGAGCTCCCCGATCACCACGCGCTCTGGCGCAGATAGGCGATGACGTTTTCGATCTCTTGCTTGCCGAGGTTGGCGACGGCGACCTTGCTGCCCTTGGCGAAGGGCTTCATCTTGGTGCCCGACTTGCCGTGGTTGACGAGGTAGCGCAGGTAGCCGTTGGTGACCGCCGAGAGGAACGCCTTGCGCCCGATGCCGGTGCCGTTGGCCGTCTCCATGTAGCCCGCGCCCGTGCGGCCGTGGCAGGCAGCGCAGATGCCGCGGAACGTGTCGCGACCGGCGGCGGCGTTGCCCGCGACGGGCCGCTCGTCGAGCTTGGCCGGCGCGACCTGCTGCCACGAGCGGATGTAGCCGACGATGGCCTTGATCTTCCCCGCGTCGAGCTGCGCGCCCCACGGCACCATCGTCGTGCCCGCGCGGCCTTTGGTGATGGTGCGGATCAGAAAGGCGTCGCTGGCGGCGGCGAGGAAGGTCTTGCTGTTGAGACGCGGACCGATGCCGATCTTGCCGCTGCCCTCTTTGCCGTGGCAGGCGATGCAGCGCTCGTTGAAGAGCGCCTGACCGACCGCGATGCGCTCGGAGTTGACGCCGACGCTGCGCATCACCGTGTCGGGCGCGCGCGCGGGCGCGCCTCGCGCACCGCCTGCGCCCGACGACGCGACACCTGGGCGGTGCTGATAGTCGGGGTTGCACATGGGCAACCCGTAGAAGATCGAGAGCACCATCGCCGCCAGCCCTGCGGCGACGACGGCGAGGTGAGCGAACAGTCGTTTTGCCTGCGGTTCCATGCAACCTCTCGCGCGCGCGCTGACAACAGTCAATCACGCACGCAGGTCGCCGACCTTGCGCCGCCGCTTGCTCTGACTTGATCTAGATCAATTGGGCCGCGTCAGCGGTCGAATTGGCGGGCGCCGCGCGCTACTTGAGCTCGAGCCTGCGCGCCAGGCGGTGCAGGTTGCTCTTGTCGACGCCGAGCCGCCGCGCCGCCTCCGACCAGTTGCCCTCGGCACGCTCGACCGTGCGCGCGATCAGCGCGCGCTGGAACGTGTCGATCGCATCGTGCAGCGGCACGTCCTCGTCGGGCAGCACCGCCAGCAGCTCGCGCTCCCCCGCCTCCGACCCACCTGCCGGCTCGTCGATGTCGACGTGCGAGAGCTCGATCGGGATCTGCTGCTCTGGATCCCGCCCGCACCCGCGCGACGCGCGCAGCACCGCACGCATCACCACGTGCTCGAGCTCGCGCACGTTGCCCGGCCAGCTGTACGCGAGCAGCGCGCGCTGCGCCGCCGGCGAGAGGCGCGGCTCGCCCACACCGAGCCGCAGACGCGCTGTGTCAGCGAAGTGGCGCGCGAGCAGCAGCACGTCATCGCCGCGCTCGCGCAGCGCCGGCACGTGCAGCGGGTAAACGCTCAGCCGATGATAGAGGTCGGCGCGAAAGCGGCCGGCCTCGACCTCCGCGGCCAGGTCGCGGTTGGTCGCCGCCAGCGTGCGCACGTCGACGCGCGCGTTGCGATCGGCGCCCACGCGCTGCAGCTCGCCGTTCTGCAGCACTCGCAGCAGCTTGGCCTGGATCGAGGGCGGCAACTCGCCGATCTCGTCGAGAAAGATCGTGCCGCTGTCAGCGAGCTCGAACTTGCCCGCGCGCGCGTCGCTCGCGCCCGTGAACGCGCCGCGCACGTGGCCGAACAGCTCGCTCTCGGCGATCGACTCGGGCAGCGCCGCGCAGTTGACGTAGACCAACGGCTTGTCGCTGCGCGCCGACTGCGCGTGAACGGTGCGCGCCACGAGCTCTTTGCCAACGCCGGTCTCGCCGGTGATCAGCACGGTCACGTCCGCCGCCGCGATGGTGGCGAGCTCCTCGTGCACGCGCTGCATCGCGGCGCTGTGGCCGATAAGGTCACCGCCGCCGCGACGAAGCGCGTCGACCACCAGCTGCTGCGCGAGCAAGCCGCGGCGCTCGGCGAGGTGCTCGAGGGCGTCGATGAGCCCCGCCGTGCGCATCGTCGCCGCCGCCAGCGCCGCGAAGAGGCCAAAGGTGTCGTCATCGATCGCGTCGAATCGCCCCGGCTGCACGGCGTCCACCGTCAGCACGCCCACCAGCTCGCCGTCGACGCGCAGCGTGCAGCCCATACACGAGTGCACGTGCAGCTGTCCGACCTGCTCGACCAGCCCGTCGTATGGATCGGGTCGCGCATCGTCGGCGGCGAAGCGCATCGGCCCGTCGGCGTCGAGGATCGCGCGCAGCCGCGGATGCTCGTCGGGCACGAAGCGCTGCCACATCACGCGCCGGTGCAGCCCGTCGGCCGCCACGGGAACCAAGACCTGCTCGTCGCAGCGCAGCAGCGCCACCGCGTCGCAAGGCACCACGCGCCGCACCGCCGACAGCAAGCGCTGATAGCGCTGCTCGGTGCTGAGGCTCTGGGTCAGATCCATCGCCACCGAGAGGAGGCTGTCGAGGGTGTGTCGGTCGAGCTTCGCCGTTGTCCGCGCGACACCTGAGGCCGTGGTCAGCATGACAACGAGAGCCTAACACAGCCCCGAGACCCTTAGGGTTTCACGAGCTACACGAAGCGCGCGCTGGCACGCCGTCTGCTTTAGCGTCGTGGCGATGAAATTCGCCTACCTCAGATGGATGGTGCGCTCGGCGATGCTCTTCATCGTCGCCGGCGCGCTCACCGGCCTGCTGATGCAGCTGGCCTACCGCATCCCGCAGCTCGCGTGGGCGCACGCGCTGCGCAGCAGCCACATTCACATGCTGCTCGTCGGCGGCGTGATCCAGATGATCGTCGGCGTGGCGCTGTGGATGTTCCCGCGACGCACCGAGCAGCCGCAGTGGCCCACCGGCGCGCAAGGCTGGACGCTCTACGCGCTGCTCAGCGGCGGCACGCTGCTGCGCGCGCTGGCGGCGCCGTTTCAGCTCGAGAGCACGGCCGCCTTCGTGCTCGCCACGGCGGGCGCGACGATGCAGGTCGCCGCCATCGTGATGTTCATCGCGCTGGCCTATCACCGCGCGCGCGGCCCGCGCCTCGACGCCGAGCGGCCGCAGGCCAAAGGCGAGCCGTGAGCGGCGCTACTGGCAGCGCGTCTTGCTGATCATCGCGCCGCTGAGCGCGAGCTGTGCGCCGTGGTGGCCGGTGGGCGTGAACACGCCCTCGCCCACCGCGTAGTAGCCGAGCTTCGACAGCGCGCGGAAGTCGACGACGCCGTCTTTGACCTTGAGGTTGAGGTGCTTGCCGCTCGGCCCGCGCACCGCAGCCCAGCAGCCGGCGCCCTGGCAGATGCCAACGATCGGCCCTTCGATGCGCACCTTCTTGCCGCTGTAGAGCGTCATCGAGGCGAGCAGATCGGCCTGCTTGGTGCTGTCCTTCATCGACACGCCGGCCATCACCTTGGTGCCCTGCTCGAGCGCGAGCTTGGCGTACTTGGCGCGGTCGCACGTCTTGGGGATGCCGCTGGCCGTGGGCTTGGAGGTGGCCGTCGGCTTGGAGGTCGCCGAGGGCTTGGAGGTCGGCGTCGTCTTGTTGGCGGTCTTGGTCGCGGCGGGGGGCGTCGTGGAAGCCTTGTCTTTTTTGCAGCCACCGAGCGCGAGGGCCACGCCGGCAGCGGCGATGAGGAGCTTGAAATTCATGGCGCGTATATAGCGCGCCTACTCCTCGAGCACCACCAGCAGGTATTCGCCCGCCTTGGCGCTGCCGCCCATCACAAACGTATCGAGCGCCAAGTGATACGTGCCCGCCTGCAGCGTGCGCGTGATCTCCTGGTGGTCGCGCGCGATGCAGCCCGCCTCGCTCGCCGTGGCGTCGAGCAGATGCAGGTCGATGTCGACGCTGCCGCGGTCGAAGACGTAAGCGTGGATCGTCGTCTGCTTGGTCAGCACCAGCTTGTACAGATACTCGCCGCCCGACTCGTCCTGCGTGGCGTTGCAGCCGCTGTAGCTCTGGAGGTTCTTGTAGGGGCTGCCCGCCGTGTTGCGCATGTCGGAAAACGGGAAGTGATCGATGACGAACGGAAACGACGGCGAGCCGTCGCCGGCGAGCGCTGGGCCAGCCGCATCGGGCGCCGGGTCCGCGCCGAGCACCACGCGGCGCATGCGATCGAGCGCCTCGATGGTGATCAGATTGCGCACGTTGTAGCCGTCCTGAAGCCCGGCGGCCGTCAACACGCAGGCGCCGCCGCTGTAGGTCGACGGGTGCAGGTTGTCGCCTGCCAGCCCGTGGCCGGGCAGCGGCAGCAGCTCGCGGTGAAAGTCGATAAACGGGATCTGCAGCGCCTGCGCCACGCCGCGCACGACGGCGTTGTAGCGCGGCACGTCGACGTCGGCCGACGCGTTGTCGTCGCGCGGCATGATCGAGGTCAGGATCGGGATCACGCCGTCAGCCATCAGCCGGTCCGACAGCTCGAGCATGTTGTTGGCGTAGCCGAAGATGTCCTTGTAGCCGATGTCGTTGGTCCCATACATCACGACGGCGAAGCGCGGCGAGATCGCCGCCACCTCTTGCGCCAGCGGCGTCGGCGAGCCGGCGATGGCCTTGGCCGCGTTCCAGCCGACGGTCGCGCAGAGGCTGGTGCGATCGAACGACGTGGTGCCGCCGGGCAGCGGCGCGCTGAAGTGCTGGATCGTCAGCTGCAGCCCGTTGCGCCCGTCGAGGTCGACGTTGCTGCCAGCGAAGCAGTGCATGAAGCTCGTGCTCTTGGTCGCCGAGGCGCCGATCTTGGCGAACGCGCGCGCCTCGCGCTGCGTGCCCTGCTGCACGATCTTCTTCAGCTCGCGCACCACGTAAGGCGACAGCGGCGACTGCGTACGGCCCGTGACGTAGCGCGCCGGATGCATCGCCACGCCGCCCTCGCTCGGCGGCGCGCCATCGCCCGGCCCGCCGTCGAGGCCGCCGCCGCCCTCGCCGACGAACGCGTCGGGCACTGGACGCGCACCATCGGGGAAGACGGTGGTGTCGGTGAGCGGCAGCGCGTCGCCACCGCGCGAGGGGACTTCGCCGCAAGCGGCTAGCGCGAGCGCGGCGACCGTGGCGAGCAGCGCTATGTAACGCGTCCTCAAATATCGCCCCGTGAACAGACGTCTACTATCGCGACGTGGATCTGACGCAGATGTCGTAGCTTTGACACGTGACGGAGATCAACACCAAGTGTTTCTAATCCGTTACACGCGCGCGCAGCGATGGATCGGCGTTTGCAGCAAAACTGCATCAAGAATGTGTAAGCAAAGGCACCGTCCATGTTGAACGCGAAAACAAGCACCTCCGCCGAAGACAGCCTGCGCGTCGTCACGCTCTGCTATCGCTACGCCTACCTTCGCGAGCGCCACGACGATCTCAACCGTGCCGAGCGTATCATTTGGGCGGTCCTGCAGAGCACCCTCGAGGGCGATCCCGAACGCAATCGCCGCAGCCACCGCCGCATGACCCTGCAAGCGCAAGCGTCGGTTCGCCTGCGCGGCATCGACGTCCCCGCCACCATCTACGACATCTCCGGCAGCGGCATGTACCTCGAGACCGACGTGCGCCTGCCCGTGGGCAGCCGCGTCGAGGTGCGCGTCGGACAGCGCAGCGAGACCGAGTACATCTTCGGCTGCGTCGTGACCCGCCACAGCGAGCGAGGCCTCGGCCTGCGCTTCAACGGCGCCCCGCTCGAGCTGCGCCACGGCCCCGTCCGCGCCTGCGCGTGATCTCTAGGGGGCTGTCCCAGCCCCCTCGCCGGCTAGGGGCGGCCCGTCGCCGGCTCACCCCAATGTCGCTCGCTACGCTCGCGGTCGCGCCGCCGTCAAGCGGCGCTCCTTCCCGCGATACACTAGTCGGTGCATGTGCGGCCGCTTCACCCTCACCGATCCCAAGTCGCTCGTCGCCTCCATCGGCTCGTCGCTCGGCCTCGACGAAGAGCTCGTGCTGCCCGAGGGCATGGACATCGCGCGCTACAACGTGGCGCCGAGCCAGCCGGTGCTGGTGATGCCGAATTCCGATGACCGTCACCTCGAGGCCTTCCGCTGGGGCCTGGTGCCGTTCTGGGCCGACGACGTGAGCATCGGCTACCGCATGATCAACGCGCGCGCCGAGACGCTCGCTGAAAAGCCCGCCTTCCGGCGCTACTTCGCCAAGCGCCGCTGCCTGGTCTTCGCCGACGGCTTCTTCGAGTGGCGGCGCGGCAAGGGCAAGAACAAGGTGCCGATGTACATCCGTCGCGCCGACGGCGCGCCATTCGCCTTCGCCGGGCTGTGGGCGGTGTGGCGCAAACAGAAGCAGCCGCTGACCTCGTGCACCATCGTCACTACCACCCCTACGCCGCTGGTGGCGCCGATCCACGATCGCATGCCGGTGATCTTGCCGCCCGCGCGCTGGGACGCGTGGCTCGATCCCGAGCACATCAAAGACCGCGACGCGCTCGCCGAGCTGCAAGCGCTGCTCGTGCCCTACGAGGACGAGCTCGTCGCCTCGGCGGTGAGCCGCCGCGTGGGCTCGCCGCAAAACGACGACCCCGAGTGTCTCGCGCCGTTCGAAGGCGATGTCGACGAAGTGCTCGACGCCGCCGACAAACGCAAGCGCCCCGTGCAGCAGTCGCTGTTCGATGATCTCTAGCGCGCGAGCGCGCGCTGGCGTTACTTCTTCTTCTTGTTGAAGGCGCGCCCGCGGATCATCGCCTTCAAATCGTAGGGCGACTTCTTGCCGCCGAGATAGCGCGCGAACCAGTCGAGGTGCGCCGCGTAGTAAAGCGGCATCGACTTGACCCAGCTCGGCCAGTGGCCGTCGTTGGGAAACACGATCAGCCGCGCCGGCACGTTCTGGCGCCGCAGCGCCGTGAACAGCTGCAGGCTCTGCGTGTAGGGCACGCGGTAGTCGCGCTCGCCGGTGATGACGAGCGTCGGCGTCTTGAACTTCGCCGCCAAGCTCGACGGGTTGAACTTGCTGTAGGCGGCCGCGTTGTTCCACGGCACGCCGCCGAGATCCCACTCGGGGAACCACAGCTCCTCGGTGGCGCCGTGAAACGACGGCAGGTCGTAGACCGCCATCATCGCCGCGATGGCGCGAAAGCGCGTCGTGTTGCCGAGCAGCCAGGCCATCATGTAGCCGCCGTAGGACCAGCCCATGGCGCCGAGCTTCTTTGCGTCGACGAAGGGCAGCTTGGCCAGCGCGTCGGTCACGGCCATCACGTCGCGATAGACGGCGCCGCCCCAGTCCTTCGAGATGGCGTACGTCAGCTGCTGGCCGTAGCCGATCGAGCCGGTGGGGTTGAAGAACGCCACCACGTAGCCGGCCGACGGATAGACCTGCCAGTCGCCGCGCATGCGATCGGTCCACTGATACTGCGGCCCGCCGTGCACGTTGATGATCAGCGGGTAGCGGCGCCCCTTGACGAAGCCGTGCGGCTTGACGATGAACGTGTGCACCTTGCGCCCGCCGACCTCGATCCACATCTCTTCCACCGGACGCAGGTCGTAGCGCTCGACCACCTCGCGGTTGATGAAGGTCAGCCGCTTGGCCTGCGACGCCATCACGTCGCTGATAAAGAGCTCCGCCGGCCGGCCAACGCTGGTGAACGTGAACGCCACGCGGCCGTCTTTGGCCACGTCGAAGCTGCGCACCGAAGGCGGCACGGCGAGCCGCTCGATCTTGCCGCTGGTGACGTTGAGCCGAAACAGCGGAAAGCGGCCCTTCTCGGCGCCCTTGAAGATCAGCGCGGCGTTGTCGTAGCTCCACTGAAAGTCCATCACCCAGTTGTCGAAGCCTTCGCTGAGCACGCGCGTGCTGCCGGCCTTGCGGTCGTAGACCGCCAACCGCAGCCGGTCCGACTCGTAGCCGGGGATCTTCTGCGTGACGAAGGCGATGTGCTTGCCGTCGGGCGAGTAGCGCGGGTGGCCGTCGAAGGCCTTGTTGGCCTTGGTCAGGTTGCGCGGGTTGCGGTTCGGCGCGCCGCGCAGCGACACGACGAAGAGGTCCTTGTTGGTCGTCCACGCGCGCGCGCTGCCCGGCTCGCGGTTGCTGACGAAGCACAGCTCCGCGCCGTCGGGCGAGATGTCGAAGCCGGCGTCGCCCTGACCGAAGGCGGGCGTGTCGAAGTCGCCGGGCGTCAGGTCGGTGAGCTTGTTCGTCGCGAGCTCGAGGCGCAGGATGTGCGAGCGGCGGCCGTCCTTGTAGAACGTCCAGTGCCGGTAGAGCAGCTCGTCGGCGAGGTGCGCCTTGATCGGGCTCTTTTTGATGTCGTCGACGAGCGCCTTGTTCTTGGCTTGGTCCGCGCCGAGCTCGGGAAAGACGCGCGAGACGAAGAGCAGCGACTTGCCGTCGGGCGTGAAGCGCGGATGCGACACGCCGGTCTTGATGTCGCTGATCTTCTTCGGCTCGCCCCCGTCGACGTGCATGCGCCAAAGCTGCGCGCCGTCCTTGCGGCCCGAGACGAAGACAAACGAGCGGCCGTCGGGCGCCCACACCGGCGAGCTGTCCGACGACTCGTGATGCGTCAGGCGCCGAAGCTCGCTGCCGTCGGGACGCACGCGATAGATATCGGTGTTGCTCTTGCCCTTGGCGAGCGCGTAGCGCGTGACGGTGAAAAGCAGCCACTTGCCGTCGGGCGAAAATGCCGGCGACGAGACGCTGGCGACCTTGTAGAGCGCCTCGATGTCGAAGGGGCGCTTGCGGCGATCGGCGGGCGCGTCGGGGGCGCGCTTGTCGGTGAAGTCGAAGCCGCCCTTGGCCTTGTTGGCGGGGTCTTTCGCCGCATCGTAGGCCACGCGCAGCACGTCGCGCTTGTCCGACGACGGCGACGCCGTGGGCGGATCGACCGGCGCTTGACCCGCTGGCCTGCCCGGGCCGCGGTGGCTCGCGCCGCCCGCTTGCCCTTTCTTCGTCGAGCCCTTGGTCGACTTGGTCTTCGAAGACTTGCCCGACGAGCAACCCGCCGCGCCGAGCACCACGAGCAACAGCGAGAGCAAGAGCGCCGTCGGGCGCGAGATGCGAGCGTGGTCGTCCATAGCGCGCGAGCATACACTGACAGCGCGCGGCGCGTGACCGAGCGCACGCTGTGGGCAGCCCGCTATGCGCCAAGCTGCGCGCCGCATAGCGCGCTACGCAGCGTGATCGCCTACGTGCGGATAGTTAGCGCTGGCACGCACGCTGCTTCGAGAGACCCGTTATGAACCACACCGTCAAGCTGCTCCTCGCACACGTCGCGCGCATCGCCGCGCTCGTCGCCGCCCTCGCGGCCACCAGCTGCGCGACGACCCCGCGCAGCGCCGATCCGCCCGCGCGCCGCGCCAAGCCCGATCAGGCGCGCAGCGCCGCCCCCGCGGTACAGGCGCTGCGGGCCGGCCGCTTCGACGAAGCCCTCGGGCTCGCTGACACCGTGCTGACGCGCGACGCGGACAACGCGCGCGTCAACGTGGTCGCCGCCATCGTGCGCTACAAGCGCGCGATGGATCCGCTCGGCCGCAGCGCGCTGGGCTTACTGTCGGGGCGGCGCGGCGGCGTGAGCGAACGCGCCGTCGCGCTGCGCGAGGCGATGGCGCGCACCGCCAAGGCGCTCGGGCGCGTCGAGCGCCACCTCGCCCGCGCAGCGCCCTATCGCGACTTCTCGCTCGAGCTTTGTATCGCCTGCTGGCGCGTCGACTGGAACCACGATGGCCGCATCAACTATCGCGACGCGCGCATCTTCGCCATCGAGCGCGACGCCAACGGCCAGCGCATCGCGCCCGACGATCCGCGCCGCCGCCCGACGTTTCGCTTCGACGTGGGCGACATCTACTGGGCGCGCGCCTTCGTCGCCTTCAGCCGCGCGGCGCTCGACCTCGCCCTCGCCTACGACTGGCGCGACATCGAGACCATCGTGCGTCACGCGCGCCGCCGCGGCGAGCTGCGCATCCCGCTCGTCGACAAGGGCCGTGTCATCGGCGCGCGCGCGCACGTGCTGGCCGGCCTGCGCCACTCGGACGCTGCCCGTCGCGCCTACCTCGCCGAGACCGACGACCGCCGCGAGTGGCTGCCCAACCCGCGCCAGAAGGACCACCCGCTGCCGCTGCCGGTGGACGCCGCGCTCTACGAGACGTGGCGCGGCGTGCTGGTCGACCTGACCGCGCTGGTGGAAGGCAAGACGGGCCTCGGCGTGCGCGACGTGGCGGCCACGCTGTTCGGTCGCCGCGGGCGCTGGGCCAAGCGGCTCGGGCGGCTGCCCGACAGCTTCATCGACATCGCCCGCATGTTCCGCGAGCCCGGTGACCTCGTGATCGACCTTCACCACGTGCGCCCGCGCGCCTTCCTGCGAAACCCCGAGCTGGCGCTGCGTGCGACCTTCGGCGCCGCGTTGCGCACGGGCATGGCGCGCTCGGGGCTCGGCCAGCGCCTCTCGCGGGTGCAGCAGCAGCTTCTGCGCGGCGAGAGCACGCTCGGACGCAAGCTGCGCTATCTGCTCTGGATCAACTAGATTTTTGGCGCCTGGGAGAATTAAAACCAGAAATTACATGCGCCTCTTGATTTAACTGGGCAGTTGATTAATTATGTCCGCATGACTGACAAACACCCCACGCGCTTTTCGTCCACCTACGAGCTGGCCAAGCTGCCCTGGTTCGAGCGCCGCGGCGATCTGCTGACCCTCGACCCCGCGGTGGGCCCGGTCATCGACGTGCACACGCACCTCGCGCTGACCTACGGGCGGCGCACGTCGGTCGACCTCGACGCCTCGCCGCGCGCCACCGAGCACTACCTGCCGATGGCGCACGAGCTCGACCTCGATCCCTACTGCAACCGCAACTTCACCGACGACGATCTCTTTACGCTCAAGGTCGATCTGTCGCTCAAGTCGGTGACGCGAACGGGCATGCGCGAGACGCACACCGCGGCCAACCTGCTCGCCGAGATGAAGGCGCTCAACATCACCCACTCGGTGCTGCTGCCGATCGACTTTCCGATGTTCTCGTGGAACTCGGAGACGTTCATCGAGACGGCGCAGCGCTACGACGGCCTCGTCAGCACCTCCGGCGTGCACCCGCACAAGAAGGACGCGCTGCGCGTGCTCGAGCACCACGCCGCCGCCGGCGCGCGCGGGCTCAAGATGCACCCGGCCGTCCAGATGCTGCCGCCCGATCACCCCAAAGCGATGGCGCTCTACGGCGCCTGCGGCGAGCTCGGTCTGCCGATCATGTGGCACGGCGGTCCGGTGGGCATCGAGAGCTCGCGCGCGCGCGAGCGTTGCCAGCTCAAGCACTACTGGAAGGCCGTGCACGACTTTCCGGGCACGACGTTCATCTTCGGCCACTCGGGCGCGCTGCAGTACGACATGGCGATCCAGCTGGCCAAGGTCTACCCCAACGTGTGGCTCGAGCTCGCCAGCCAGGGCATCGCCGGCACGCGCCGCATCCTCGCCGAGGCGCCCGTCGAGCGCATCATGCAGGGCTCGGATTGGCCGTTCTATCCGCTCGCGATCAGCATCGCCAAGGCGCTGATCGCCACCGAGGGCATGCCCACCGAGCGCCGCCTGATCCTGCACGACAACGCGGCGCGCCTGTACGGCCTCGAGACCGCCCGCGCGCAGCAGCAGCCCGAGCGCGCCAGCGCCGGCAACGGCAACGGCAGCAAGATCGTTCACCCCTCGACGCGCACCGCCGCCGCGTAGGAGCTCACCATGGCCGCCAGCCCCGTCACGCCGCTTCACGATATGAGCAAAGACATCCCCGAGGCCCGCAGCCTGCCGCGGCACGGCTACAGCCACGACCAGCTGCTCGGTGCCATGCAGAAGATGGCGCAGTCGGACGCCGACTGGCGCGCCGGCAAGACCTGGGCGCTGGTCTACGACGCGGGCGAGGCGCACCGCGAGTTTCTCAAGAAGGCGCACAACACGTTCTTCACCGAGAACGCGCTCAACCCGCTCGCCTTCAAGAGCCTCAAGCGCATGGAAGCCGAGAGCGTGCGCATGATCGCCACCATGCTCAACGGCGACGACAAGTCGGTGGGCACGCTGACCTCGGGCGGCACCGAGTCGATCCTGCTCGCGTGCAAGACCTATCGCGACCGCGCCAAGTGGCGCAAGCCGTGGGTGCGGCGCCCCGAGATCGTCGCGCCGGTGACGGTCCACGTCGCCTTCGAGAAGGCGGCGCACTACTTCGGCATGAAGCTGCGCACGGTGCCGGTGGACAAGGACTACCGCGTCGACATGCGCGCGCTGAAGAAGGCCGTCAACCGCAACACGGTGATGATCGCCGCCAGCGCGCCGCACTACCCGCAGGGCGTGATCGATCCCATCGAGGAGATCGCCGCCTTCGCCAAGAAGAAGAAGCTGCCCTTCCACGTCGACGCCTGCGTGGGCGGCTTCATCCTGCCGTTCATCGAGAAGCTCGGCTACGCGCTGCCGCTGTGGGACTTTCGCGTCGACGGCGTGACGTCGATCTCGGCCGACCTGCACAAGTACGGCTACGCCGCCAAGGGCGCCTCGTCGGTGATCTATCGCTCGATGGACTACCTCAAGCACCAGTTCTTCGTCTCGACGGACTGGCCCGGCGGCATCTACGCCTCGGCGACGCTGCCCGGCACACGCCCGGGCGGCACCATCGCGGCGGCCTGGGCGACGCTGATGACTCTCGGCGAGGACGGCTACCTCGACCTGACGCGCCGCTCGATGAAGGTGCGCGACAAGCTCGTCGAAGGTGTCACCGACATCGACGGGCTCGAGGTGCTCGGCCGCCCCGACGCCGCGCTGGTCAGCTACAGCACCACGGCCGAGTCGGGCCTCGACATCTTCGCCGTCGCCGACCAGCTCGAGGCGCGCGGCTGGCAGTTCGATCGCCACCAGAACCCCAACTGCATCCACTGCACCTGCAGCGCCGGCAACGAAGCCGCCATCGAGGGCTACCTCGCCGACCTGCGTGACGCCGTCGAGTACGTCAGGGCGCACCCCGAGGCGGCGCAGTCGGGCAACGCGGCGATGTACGGCATGATGGCCAAGGTGCCCGTGCGCGGCTTCGTCAAGCTCAGCGTGCGCAAGATCATGGAGGGCATGTACGGGCCCACCGGCGAGGTGCCCGACCTGTCGGCCATCGGTCAGAGCGAGGACGACGACCTGCTGTTTCGCCTCATCGCCAAGTACGGCGAGCCGGCGATGGCCGTCTTCGATCGCGTCGAGAAGGCGCGCGACGCGCTGCTCGCCCGCGTGCCCTTCGTCGGCAAGAAGCGCTAGCTCGTCAGCCCCGCCAACACGCGCTAGGGCGCCGCGACGCAGCTCGGCGCCGGCGACGCCACCTCCGCACCATCGAAGCGAACGCGCGCCTTGCTGCCGAGCGTGATCGACGCCGCTTGCACCGCGCCGAGCACGCGCGCGCCGGCGTCGAAGGTCACCGCCGCGCGCGGCGCGTGGATGCGCGCGCAGGTGGTGCTCGACGACGCGAGCCGGATCGGCCAACTGGCGCGGTTGTAGATCCAGATCTGATGCACACCCGGGTGCGCCTCGACCTCGGCGCCGCGCTCGATGGTGACCCGCCCCTCGACGAAGATGTCGAGGCGCGTGTTGCTGCCGTTGAGCGCGAAGACGGCGCCGCGCTGCACGGTCAGCTCGCTGACGTAGAGCACCGCCGAGCGCGCGATCTCCACCAGCGTCGAGCGCGGGATGACCAGCTTGCCGCCGACCAGATAGGGCGCGAGCGGCGACGACGCGGCGAGCTCGGCGTTGTCGTTGCTGGCGGCCGCCTGGGCGAACATCTGGTCGATGTCAGGTGCGCAGCCGCAGGGTGCGGGCGCTGGCGCGGCGCTGGTCAGCGCGCCGAAGATCGTCGCGCGACGCGGCAACGTCAGCGCGCCGCCGTAGGTGCCGTCGCCTTCGACCTGCGCACCGTTTTCGAGCACGAGGTCGCCGCCGCTGACGACGCTGCCTTCCACGTGCGCATTGCGCGACAGCGCGAGCACGCCGTTGGCCGCCACGTGCGCGCGCTCGCTGCGCGTCCCGCTCGGCTGATCGAAGGTGAAGATCTCGCTGTTGCTGCCCAAGGTCACGTCGGACGTGGCGCACAGTGCAAGCGCGGGCTGCGCGGGGCGCGTGATGGTCACGGCGTTGTCGTCGGCGCCGAGCAGCGGCTCGAAGGCGCGGCCGCCGCAAGCCGAGAGGATCAGGGGGACGACGAGGGTCAGCGTTCGGTGGGTGATGGTCATGATCGCCTCGTTGTGGACGCGCGCGCGCTGAGAGGGGGGCGCGCGCGCGCTCCTGCACAGCACATCGGCCGTGCGCGGCAACACTTGAGGGATCGGAATCGGTCGCGGGCTAGATTTCGAGGCCGCGCGCGAGCAGGTCGACCACCTCGGGCAGTCGTTCGAGATCTCGGCGAACGTCGAGCCGGTAGGTGGGCGCGAGGTCGGCGAGGGCGAGGTAGCGCGCGGCCATCGCCTTGCGGCGTGCGACGTCGCCGGCGTCGAAGGTGATCGCGTGCGCGAGCAGCGCGCTGAAGGCGCTAGCCGGCGAGAGGCGCGCGAGCTGGGCGTCGGCGCGGTCGGCGGGCATCGCGGCGGCGTCGAGCAACACGATGGCGCGCAGCGGGGCGCGCGCTGCCACGTGGGTGGCGATGGCGTCGTCGAGCGTGGCGTCGTCGAGGGCGCCGAGGCGCTCGAGGCGCGCTGCGGCCTCTCGGTGCAGGCGCAGACGAAAAGGCAGGCGCAGCGAATAGGGCGCGCCCGCGTCCTCGGTCCAGACCAACGCATCGTCGGCCCAGCTCGACGTGGCGTGCCCGAGCTGGCACACCGCGGTGGCGAGCGTCGACTTGCCACTGCCGGAGTCGCCGCAGAACGCGAGCAGCGAGCCATCGGCGAGCCTCACCGCGGACGCGTGCAGCACCTCGGCCCCGCGCGCGTGCATCAGCCGCGGCAGCGCGAAGCGGTAGAACAGATCGAGCGCGTCGTCGCTAGCGGCGTCGACCTCGCTGTGTTGCTCGCCCTCGCGCAGCCGGCAGCGCAGCCGGCCCGGCAGCAAGATCTCGAGCACGCCGTCGAGGCGTACGCTGTAGGCCTGAAGCGCACCTGCGGCGTCGACGAAGCGATGGCCCGTCTCGTGGCGTGGCCCAGACGCGAGCATTTTCGCGGCGCCGCGGGTCACACGCGGCGCAGCCAGCAATCCCTCGAATCCCGCTAAACCGAGCTTTTTCAGGGACTAGCCCATGCCGTTCTTGAACGTGACCTGGGGGTCGCTGTCGAGGTTGGAGGCCGCTTTGCCGCCACCCTGCACGACCTCGTGCAGGGCGCCGACGCGCGTCAGCTTAGGACGCGTCCAGCGTGGCTTGGGCGAGGCCGAGGGCCTGACGCTCTTTTCGGCCATGAGTAAGTGTATCTCAAAATACGATCAGTCCGTACGCTGTTGTAGCCAGTGCTCGGTGCTGAGCAGCCGCCAGGCCTGCGCGGGCCGCTCGACCTGGCCCGCGAAGTAGGCACGCATCCAGGCCTCGGCCTCCTCGCGCTCGACGACGCCGAGCGCCGCCAGCGCCGGCGCGCCGCCCAGCGCCTGCCATACCGCGGCACCCGTGCGGCGCACCAGCTCGCAGCCGAGCGCCGTGAAGTCGACTTTGCGCTGCGTCGGCGGCAGCGCCGGCAGCTCGCGCGCGACGAGCTCGCGCAGCGGGGACTTCATCTGCCCGCGCCGGTAGAGGTGCTCGGGAGGCAAGCGCAGCGCCAGCTCGACGAGGTCGCGGTCGAAGAACGGGTAACACAGGCGGCGGCCGTGCCGCGCCGACCACGCGCCGGACTGGTCGAGCTCGAGCATCAGCGTCGGGCCGTGCACGAGCTCGCGCAGCGCCGCGACGTAGGCGCTGCCGTCGCGGCGTGCTTCGCGAGCCGCGCGCGCCTCGAGCAGCTCGGTCACCGGTCGCGTGCTGAGCGCCGGCGGCGCGGGCGACACGCTGCGGCCGAAGGCGAGCACCGACCGCAGCAGCCTCGTCAGCTGCGGCCCCAACGTGTCGGCGAGCAGCGGCCGCGCGCCGGCGCGCCACAAAAGCTCGGCGAGCACGCGGCGCGTGGGCAGCGGCGAGGTGGCCAGCCAGGCGCGCACGAAGGGCAGCAAGCGCCGCAGGTCGCCGGCGCGCAGCAGGTCCTCGGCGTAGCGCGCGTCGACGATGAACATCTCGTCGCCGCCGGTGCCCATCATCACGCGGCGCCCGTCGGTCGCGCCCGCGAGCAGCGCATCGAAGGCCCACTGCCACATGCTGAGGATCGGCACGGGCGAGCGCGCGCTGTGCGCCAGGGCGCGCTGACAGAAGTCGTCGCAGCGCTCGAGCGCCGGCAGCTCGAAGACTCGAAATGGCATGCCGAGCGCCTCGGCCACGCCGCGCTGGATGGCGCTCTCGTCGCTCGGCGTGCCGACCATCGCCAGCGACAGCGCCGTCAAAGGCACGGCGGCGCGGCGCTGGCGCGCGCGCGCGGCGAGCAGCGCTATCGTCACCGAGTCGTAGCCGCCGCTGAGCGCGACGCTGTCGGCCCCCGACTCGATGCAGCGCACCACCGCGCGCTCGAGGGTTGGCTCGAGCGTGGCGATCTCGTCGTCGTCGGCCCAGCGCAGTGGGCGGGCGAAGAGATCCCAGGTGCGCTCTACGCGCGGCGCAGCGCCGCCGCGGCCGAGCGTCAGCCGATGGCCGCCGGGCAGGCGCTCGATGGCCTGGTAGAACGTCTCGCGGCACTGCGCGACGCTTGCCCGCCCGCGCACGAACTCGGCGACGAGCGCCGCGTTGAAGCCGCGCGCGCGCTCGGGCTGCGCCTGCAGCACGTCGAGATCGGAGCTGACGAGCAGCGTCTTCTGCTCGGCGCACCAGACGACATAGCAAGGCCAAAGGCCGATCGCGTCGCGCCACACACGCAGCGTGTTGGTGCCCGCCTCGAAGCTCAGCACGACGAATGCGCCGCGCAGCGCCTCGATGGCGGGCGCCAGCGACTCGCGCGCCAGCAGGCGAACCAGAAAGCCCGCGCGCGGCGCGTCGTGCACGTCGCCGGCGAGGGCCAGCCAGCTGCCGTCGGGGCGGCGCTGCACGTCGAGGGCGGCGGCGTCGCCGCGCGAAAGCTGCGGCGCATCACCGCTCGCCGCGCACCAGCGCAGAAGCCACGCGCCCTGCGCGAGCCTGGGCGCGCGCGCGTCGCTCGGCGTCAGCGGCGACCGTGGCGCGTCGGCTTCGACGCTGCCGGCCTCGACGAGCAGCCGCGCGTCACGCAGCTCGGCCACCAACGCTTCGACGTCGGCGCGCAGTCGCGCCGCGTCGGCCTCGAACTCGTCGAGCAGCCGTGCCGCCAAGCCGGCGACGGGCACGCCCTCGAGCAGCAGCTCCCAGACGCGCGCGCCGGTGGCGTCGAGCTCGTAGATCTGCTCGCCGTCGCCGTCGATCAACACGTAGCAGTCGTCGAGGCGCCGGCCGATCACGCCTGGGTGCACGCGCAGCGGCATCGCTCCAGTATAGCGATTACACTACTGTTACATTCCTCCATGCTGCCGGGTGCTAGGTCATAAGCACCATGACGCGCTATCTCGTCCTGTCCGATCTGCACCTCGCCGACATCGAAGAGCACGACGACGGCTGGAAGGCGCACAAGGCGCGCCGTCATACCTACGACGACGCGCTCGCCGAGACCATCGCGCGCTTCGCCGATGACGGCGACGGCGACGACGACGGGCGCGCCGCGCGCGACGAGCGGCGCGTGCTCGTGCTCAACGGTGACACGCTCGATTTCGATCTCGTCTCGGCCGTGCCCGACGCCGACGAGCGCGCACCGTTTTCCGTCAGCCGGCGCGAGCGCCGCGTGGGCCTCGACGCGACCGCGAGCAAGTCGGCCTGGAAAGCACGCCGCGTGCTCGCCGATCACCCGTTCTTCGTCGAAGCGCTGGCGCGCTTCGTCAGCGCCAGCGCGCGACACGAGCTGGTGATCATCGCCGGCAACCACGACCCCGAGCTGGTCTTCGACGAGGTGCAGGCCGCGGTGCGCGAGGCGCTGCGCGCGGCGGGCGCGCGCGAGGCGGACGTCGAGGCGCGCGTGCGCTTCGAGCGCTGGTTCTACATGGTGCCCGGCGAGATCTACGTCGAGCATGGACAGCAGTACGACGTCTACTGCGCTCAGCGCTTCGTGCTCTCTCCGACGCTCGAGTCGCCGGGTCGCGAGCGCGAGGTCACGATCTCCATGGGCGATTTGTCCAACCGGCTGCTGCTCGGCCGCATGGGCACGTTCAACCCGCACGCCTCGGACTACATCCTCGGCGCGCTGAGCTACGTCGGACACTGGCTGCGCCACTACGCCTTCACGCGGCGCTCGCTGATCGGCGCTTGGATCTTGGGCAGCCTCGCGGTGCTGCGCCGCATGCTGGCGATCCGCCGCCGGCTGAGGCGCCGCCCCGCCGACTACGACGCGCTGCTGGCGCAGCAGGCCGAGCGCGCGGGCGTCCCGCTCGAGACGGTGCACGCGCTCGAGCGGCTGCGGCGCCGGCCGATCCACCAGCGCGTCTACCGCATGATGCGCGAGCTATGGCTCGACCGCGTGCTGCTCGCCCTCGCCATGACGGGCGGCACGGTGGCGCTCGCGCTGGTGCCGATCCCGCTGTGGATCAAGCTCGTGGTGCCGCTGTCGGTGATGCCGCTGCTGTGGTTCGGCTACGAGCACCTCGCGCGCGGCGAGACGATCTTCTCCATCGAGCGCCACGCGCTCGAGGTCGCGCGCGAGGTCGCGCGGCTGACGCGATGCAAGCTCGTGACCTTCGGCCACACGCACCGCCCCGAGCTGGTGCCGCTGAGCGGCGGCTCGACCTACGTCAACACCGGCACCTGGGCGCCGGTGCTACGCCGCGGCGAGCTGGCACCAGGACTGCGCAACGTGCTCGAGGCGCGCTTCGTCGAAGGCTGCGAGCCACAGATCGCGTTTTCGAGCCGCAGCGATCACGTGCCGGCGCCCGCGCTGCATGACGAGGCGCGGCGGGCCGAGGTCGCCGAGGAGCTCGCGGCCTGAGCGCGAGCGCTCGGCTGATCTAGAGCGAGTACTTGAGGAAGAAGTCGAGGATCATCGACGAGGCGTCGATGTCCTGGTTGACCGGGCCGCTGAGCAACCAGCCCTTGCCGCCGGGCCAGCTATGGCCAAAGCCGTTGACGTCGCAGTGCCCGACCTCGACGCCGGCGGGACAGCCGCCGAACTGGTAGCAGACGACGGCGCCCTTGGTCAGCGACACCGACTTGCTCGCGCTGCAGCCGACGCGCTTGGCGTGCTCGGGGACGTAGCCGAGCACGCCCTTGTTGAGGTTGCCGTCGGAGTTGTAGCCGGCGAAGTTGTCGGCGGTGCCGTGGATGTGCAGCAGCGGCACGCGCCGCGCGGGCGCGCAGCTCTGCGTGCCGTCAGGGCCGGAGACCGAGGCGAAGGCGGTGATGCGGTCGGCGAGATCGCAGGCGAGCCGGTAGCACATCGAGCCGCCCAGCGAGAAGCCGGTGCAGTAGACGCGCTTGCTGTCGATGCAGCGCGTGCGCTGCATCTCGTCGATCAGCGCGCCGAAGAAGCCAACGTCGTCGACGTTGGTGTAGAGCTGGCCGATGGGCGACTTGCCGACGTTCCAGCCGGAGAACAGCCCGCCGGTGCCTTGCGGCGCGACGGTGATGACGCCGCGCGTGTCGGCGCGCGCGTCGAGCTGAGACATGTCCGCCTGCAGCGGCGCCGAGTGCAGGTTGCCATGGTTGTTGAAGACCATCGGCATCGGCTTCTTGCCGTCGTAGCTCGGCGGCAGGTGCACCAGCGCGGTGCGCGCGATGCCGCCGTGGGTGATGGTCAGCGTGTAGTCGCGCGTGGCGGGCACCTGACCGTTGCAGCCCTTGCTCGCCGGCGTGCCGCCGCTGTCGGCCGCGGGTGTCGCGTCGGCGGCCGGTGACGCATCGGCCGCAGGCTGCGCGTCGGCGGCTGGCGGCGGCGACCCATCGGCGGCCGGCTGCGTGTCGGGCATCGGCGCCATGTCGCTGAAGGCGAGGGTGTCGCCGCTCGGCGGCGCGGTGCTGTCGGCCGCGCGCGTGTCCGCGCCGGGACCGCCGTCGGCTGGCAGCGGCGAGCCGGCGGGCGGCTTGTCGCCGCCGCAGGCGACGAGCAGCGAGAGCGCGCAGACGATCACGATGTGGCGGTCAGACATGCCGCGCTAGAGAGCAAGGCCGAGGCCAGCGGCGTGTCCCGCGATCTAGCGCAGTTAGCTAGGGGCGCGCCAAAGCAGTGGGAGATTCAGTTCCCGACGTGGCGGGCGCGCTCCCCGATCGGATCGCGCGCGCGCGCGGCGAGCAGGTGGGCGACGCGCGCGCGCGTGGGCACGCCTGCGGCCGCTACTTCCAGCGCAGCTTGCCCTCGCGCGCCAAGGCCAGCTCGAGCTCGGCGAGGATGGCGTCGAGCTGCGTGGCCTGCCCCGAGGCCACGCGCGCCTTGACCAGCTTGCCGAGCGCCTTGACGCGCGCGAGGTGCTTCTTGCGCGCGGCGCGGCCCTCGAGCCGGCGCAGGCGGTGCGCCCAGCCCAACACCGTCTCGAACGTGGTTCTACCCACGCGGTACTGCGTCTGCGCCAGCGCGAAGCCCTTGGTGGCCAGCGCGAGCGCCGAGGCCGGCTTGGCGCGCGCGGGGGCGGCTACGAGCAGCGGCGGCAAGGCGAAGGCGAGCGCCAGCGCGAGCGCGGCGAGCTTGTTCATGGCGAGCTCCTGGGGTTCGAGGCGAGGTCAGGGACAGGTGGCGTTGGTACAGGCGTCGTTTTCATTCTTGCACTTGAGCTCGATGCACGAGGCGCAGGTGCTGAAATCTTGCAGGCACGACGGGCAGCGCAGCCCGACGCAGGTGACGAGCTGGGTGGCGATGACCGCCGAGCTGGGGCAGGCGGCCAGCAAGCATGCGGTCAGGCAGGTCTGATCTGTGCACGCGAAGCCGCATTCGCGCACCTGGGCGCAGGTGCTCTTGCCGCCGCCGCCGCTGTCGAGATCCTGCGGGCCGCGATCGCGCGTGCTGTCGCGCGTGCTGTCACGCGGCGGCGTGGTATCGGGCAGCGCGCCGTCGGGCGTGTTGCACAGCGATAGGCCCTCGACTGGCGGCAACGCGCCGCGCTCGACGCAGCCCGTGGGCTTCTTTCCCGTCAGCGTGACGACGAGCCCATCGCGCGCGGTGACCTCGGCGCTGGCGACGCAGTTGGCGCAGGTCTGGTTGGGGCAGTGCATCACCAGCGCGAGCGTGAGCATGTCGCCAGCGCGCACCGAGCCAGCGGCCAGCGAGCGCTCGCCGCTGGTGGTCGCCGCGTCGTACTTGGTGAGCAAGCAGCCGTCGCGCCCGACGCTGAGCTGGGCGCTGTCGATGCAGGGATCGCAGCCGCTGCTGTCGACCTCGATGGCGATGCGCGCGGCGTCTCGAGTGCAGGCGCTCGCCAGCAGCAGCAGCAGCAGCAGCGGCAGCAGGCTGGCGAGCGCGCGCGGCAGAGGCCGAGACTGTGGACGGGTGGGCACTCAGTAGAAGATAAAGGCCCCGGGCGGCTACGGACAGTACGTGTTGACAGCGTTCTGCAGGCCGAGCGGCAGACCGGGCGGGAGCTTGCCGCCGGTCAGCGCCAAGCACGTGCCCGCTGCCTGCAGGCAGTTGCCTTTGCCGTTGGCGCAATCATCGAGCTGCGTGCAGCACGCAGAGCTCTTGGGCAGCAGGCTGGTGCAGACGAGGTTGTAGACATCGCGGGCGTTGCCGAGCAGCAACGAGGGCTGTCCCGAAAAGAAGCTCTGGCAGTCGTTGATCGCCTTGAGGCAGTCGCCACCGCCCAGACACGTCTTGGCCGCGGTGCAGCACTGCTGGATCGGCGAGGGCGCGGGCGGCGTCGGCGGCGTCGGCGGCGTCGGCGGCGTGGGCGACGCGGGACAGAACGGGTCGAGCGCGGCGCCGAGCTGCGGCGGCAGCGTGTTGCCCGAGATCTGCAGACAGGTCTGGGCCGCCTGCGCGCACTGCGCGGCGTTGCCGCCGCTGGCGCAGGTCGAAAGCTGCGTGCAGCAGGTCGAGCTCTGCGGCAGCAGCGGGCCGCACACCACGGACTGAACCTTCTGCGCCACGCTGGCGAGCACCTGCGGATTTGCGCTCAGGTAGCCGCCACAGCTCGCGATCGCCTTGCTGCAGTCGCCGCCGTTGATGCAGGCGCGCGCGTCGGTGCAACACTGCGTCGCGCTCGAGCCGCCGCTCGGCGGAGGCGGCGGGTTGGTCGGCGGATTGGTCGGCGGCGTGGGCGGCGTGGGCGCGTTGCTCGTGCTGCAGTACAGCTTGTGCACGTCGCAGGCCTGTTGGAATCCCTGCGTGCAGAAGTCGGCGATCTTGGTGCAGACGAACGTCTTGTCGACGGTCACGGGGCCGCTCGGCGGCGGCGAGCAGAACTGCGCGTGCGCCGCGCAGCCGATGCCTTGGTTCTTGCACGCCTTGTCCAGCTCGGCGCAGGCCTGCGCCACGGTGCCGGCGCTCAGCGTGGTCGAGGCGAAGAGCTCGACGTTGTCCTCGGTGGAGGTGCTGTCGATCGAGCTGGACCCACAGCCGATGCTGGCGAGGGCGACGAAGGTGGCGAACAGGGTGGCGGTGCGTCTCATCGAGTGGTTCTCCTTGTTGGGTGTCGACAAGAGCAAGGGCCGGACCGCTGTTCGCACCTTGAAATCGTTGCGGAAAATGCGCGCGGCGCGCTGCCGGGGTGGGCGCTGCGCGACACCCCTGACGGCCGCCACAATTATCTATGATTACAGCATCTTAGCGGCGCGAGGCAGGCGTGGGCGCACGCGCCCACCCGGTGGGGTCTGGGGGTGGCCTAGCGCCCTGGAAAACGCAGCCGCAGGTCGAAGCCAGGCGGCGTGTCGCCGCTGTTAGCAGCGGCCACGCCGATGCTGACGCCCGCGGCCGCGGCGACGGCGCCACCGATCAGCGTCCAGACCCACCAGCGTCGATACCACGGACGCGCGCGGCGGACCGGCGCTGCTGGCGGCGAGGGCTGCGTGACCGCCGCGGCGGGCGCGGTGCTGGCAGTTGCCGCTGCCGACGAGGG
>JAGQIK010000513.1 GCA_020431405.1 Myxococcales bacterium | reverse complement strand
GGCCTGCGACCGAGACACCGACGGCGACGGCGTGGCCGACAGCAAGGACAATTGCCCCGCGCACGCCAACGCCGATCAGCGAGACCTCGATGGCGACGGCGTCGGCGACGTGTGCGACACCGACCGCGACGGCGATGGCGTGCTCGATGCGAGAGACAACTGCCCCGCTTCCATCAACCCGCTACAGCTCGACGGCGATCGCGACGGGCTCGGCGACGCCTGCGACCCCAAGTTCTGCTTGGTCGTCAAAGGCGCGCCAGGCTGCCTCGATCCCAGCGAGCCATTCAGAGTCGTCTCGGGTGATCTAACCGCGACCACCGGCCAGTCCCTGCGACTGCCCCTGTATGCCAACCGCCAGGGGCAGGTCATTCGCTACAGCTTTCGTCTGCTCACGCCCGTGGGCGATGACGTCGCCGTCGTGCGCGGCGGGCCCGGCGATCACGCGGCCGAGGGCATGGTCAGCACGTCGAGCAGCTACTACTACTTCTACATCAAGGGCAACGTGCCGCGTTTCACCGCCTACGTGCCGGGCCAATACGAGGTCGAGCTGACGGCGTCGCTGCTCTTTCCCGACCGCGCCAACCCGAGCTGGCCGCAGGAGGCGCCGCCCGTGGTGTCCAAGAGCACCGTCGAGGGCGAGGCGCTTTCGGGCCGCGCCGGCTGCTCGATGGCCAACGGGCAAGGCGGGGTCGCGTCGCCGCTATGGCTTCTCGTTCTGGTCGTCGCGCTTCGGCGCCGCGTGCGATCGCATCACCGTCGGCTGACGGGCGAGAGGTGTCGAGCGTTCGTGGGCGCTACTGTGCGCCGTCGCTTGGCGGCGCATCGATCACGGTCCCCTCGATGCGGGCTTGCAGTCCGTCTGGCTCCAGCGGAACGAACGAGACGCTCCAGCCGGCGCGGCGAGCGACCTCGCGTGTGATCAGCATGCCGAGCCCTGGCCCGCGGCGTGACGTACCTGCAGCCCATCCGAGACGTTACCCCTGCGACGTCGCCCTTTCCTCCGACCGCCAGCGATCCCGCGCGCACTGGACGCGAAGCGATGGCCGCGTGTGGGACGAGGTCTGGTTCGACTACGTGCCGAGGGCGAGAGCGAAGGGCCGAAGAGGCGCGACGAGCACTAGCGCGCCTTTCCGTTCTAGGATGGAGAGTGGGAGGTGGGGTGTGAGAACGCGCGCGTGGTGGCTGGTGTTGGTGTTGGCTCTCGGCTCGGGCCGGGTGGCGCTGGGGGCGCCGCCGTCAACCGGTCTTGCCACCCGGAGCCTCTCGGGAGGCGGCAGCGCTGGAGGCGGCGGCGACGGGACAACCTGCCTAGGTGGGTGTGGTCCGATCCCATACGATTACAATCTCGAGCCGTACCGGGCCGCCGACGACTATGACGCCGACGGCTTCGAAGACGATTACGACAACTGTCCTTGGCTGTGGAACATCGAGCAGCGCGACCAAGACGGTGACGGCATCGGTGACCTGTGCGACAGCTGTCCGACGCGCGCCAGCCAGTCGCAGATCGATACCGACGGTGACGGTATGGGCGACGAGTGCGACGACGACGATGACGATGACGGTGTGCCCGACGCCGACGACAACTGCCCGCTGGTGGCCAACAAGGGGCAGCTCGACACCGACGCAGACGGCAAAGGTGACCTGTGCGACGGCGACGCCGACGGAGATGGGCACATCAACGGGAAGGACAACTGCCCGCTGGTTTCTAATCCGCAGCAGCAGCCCACCGACCCGACAACCTTCGGAGCCGCCTGCGACACCGACAGTGACGGCGACGGCGTGCTCGACAGCGCCGACAACTGCCCGGCGACGGGCAACCGCGATCAGAGGGACCTCGACGGCGACTACGTCGGCGACGCCTGCGACGCCGATGCCGACGGCGATGGCGTGGTGAATCAAAGGGACAATTGCCCGCTCGTTGCCAACGCGCCTCAGCGCGACCGCGACAGGGATGGTCTCGGCGACGCGTGCGACCCCAAGTTCTGCTACTTCGTCCAGCCTGGAGCCAAGACCTGCCTCGATCCGCAGGCGCCTTTCGCCGTGGCATCGCCCGATCTGAAGCGCACGACGGGCGACGCGGCGCGGCTGTCGTTGTTTGCCAACCGCGAAAACCGCGCCATCAGCTACGCGTTCCGCCTGTTGACGCCGACTGAAGACGGGGATGTCGAGATCGGCAAAGGGCGTGATCTCTTCCCTGCCGAGGGGGTCGTCGGCAAGTCGAGTCGCTATGGGTACTTCTATTCGAAGGGCGCGATTCCGCATTTCACGGCCTACGAGCCCGGCGAGTACCAGGTGGAGCTGAAGGCGGCGCTGCTCTTTGCAGACAGCGCCAATCCCAGCTGGCCGCGAGACGCGCCGCCCGTCGTGTTCAAGATCACCGTCGAGGGGCCTTCGCTTCGCAGCGGATGCTCGATGAGCGCGGGACGCTCTGGTGTGGCATTGCCGCTGCTGCTGCTGCTCTGCCTGCTGATAGCGACGAGAGGTGCGCGGCGCAGGACTTGACGTGCTGGCGTGGCCCGGCTGGCGCGAAGGGCTGGCGCCTCAGCGAGGTCGCCGGCAGACGAAGATCTCGTCGACCGCGCCTTCGCCGATGGGCCGCTCGGCGATCTCGACCGCGTAGCCCGCGCGAGAGAGCACGTCGATCCACGTCGCGCGCGCGAACAGCCCCGAGATGTGGCAGTCGCTGACGGCCTGCACCTGATCGCCGTCGCGCAGCAGGAAGGCCATGTCGGTGCGCGCCATGTCGTCGCCGGGCAGCGGGTCCCACTCCCACTCCAAGCAGCGCAGCGAGCGTCCGGCGCCGTCGTCGTTTTCGACGAGGCTGCAGCGCTCGGCGAAATCGTCGGCGAGGTCATCGGGCGTAAAGATCGCCGCGCCGCCAGGGCGCGTGTGGACAAACGCCGTGTGCACCGCGGCGCGCAGCTGCTCGACGCTTGTCATGTAGGTCACCGCGTCGTGCACCAGCACGCAGTCGAACGTGCGCTCGAGCCGCAGCTCGCGCATGTCGCCAAGCACCGCCTCGCACTGGGGGTTGAGCTCGCGGCTGAGCGCGAGCATCGGCGCCGAGACGTCGCTCATGGTGCAGCGGTAGTGCTGCTTGAGGTGAAAGACGTT
>JAGQIK010000512.1 GCA_020431405.1 Myxococcales bacterium | reverse complement strand
CGCTTCCGCGCCGACGCCGACGCCGCCCTCGCCATCCGCGCCAGCGCCGCGACCGCTAGGGAAGGGGGCCCCCGCGAGCGGCGGCAGCGGCGGCATGCTCTGGCCGGTGGCTGGCGGCACGCTCAGCTCGCGCTTCGGACCGCGCGGCGGCCGGCCGCACGAGGGCATCGACATCGCCGCGCCGGCAGGCAGCGCCGTGCGCGCGGCGGCCGCGGGCGTCGTGATCTATGCGGGCGCGGGGATCCGCGGCTACGGCAACCTCGTGATCGTACGCCACCGCCGGCTCGTCACCGTCTACGCGCACAACCGCAAGAACCTCGTGCGGCGCGGCACGCGTGTAGCGCGCGGCGACGTGGTAGCCGAGGTGGGCAGCAGCGGTCGCGCCACCGGCAACCACCTGCACTTCGAGGTCCGGGTGGGCGAGACGCCGCGCGATCCGCTGCGCTATGTTCAGCCCGCGGGCGGGGCTGCGAAGTAGGCGGGTGCCGTGCGGGTTGACATAGCGCAGAATATGTAAACTTCAGGTGTGAGGGACCCTAACGATGGATAGCCGACAGCAGCTGATCCGCCAGACCGTCCGCGACGTGCCTGACTTTCCCAAGCCAGGCATCCTCTTCAAGGACATCACGCCGGTGCTGGCCCACCGCGAGGCCTTCAAGGCCACCATCGAGCTGCTCGTCGAGCGTTACGAGGGCGCCGGTCTGACCCAGGTGCTCGCCATCGAGTCGCGCGGCTTCATCTTCGGCGCGCCGCTGGCGCTCGAGCTCGGCATCGGCCTGCAGATCGCGCGCAAGCCGGGCAAGCTGCCATCCGCCGTGGACGAGGTCTCCTACGCCCTCGAGTACGGCGAGGCGACGCTGCAGGTGCACAAGGGCCAGCTCGGCTCGGGCCGCACGCTGATCATCGACGACCTGCTCGCCACGGGCGGCACCGCTGCGGCGGCGATCGAGTTGGTGGCCAAGCAGGGTGCAGAGGTCGCCGAGTGCGCCTTCATCATCGAGCTCGAAGCGCTCGGCGGTCGCGGCAAGCTCAGCGCCCCGACGCACTCCCTTTTGAAGTACTGAGCCGCGGCTTGACCTCTGGCGGCCAGCGCTTGATGCGCAGGCCAGCGAACCCTTCGCACAGCTGCATCACGAAGCGCCGCACCAACCGCCCACCGCGGTGGATGCGAACGCGCCGCAGGTCGCGCGTGCGCTCGCAGCGATAGAGCTGCTCGGCGTCCCAGGGGAAGCGTTCGTCGCGCACGTAGACGAGGTCGACGCCGCGCAAGGCGCTGCCGTCGCCGCCGTCGCGCATGTCGAACTGGTCGAGGCGCGGCGACGGGCACGCCACGCGGTAGCGACCCTGCGCGGCGAAGCTCAGCTGAGCGCAGGTGGTGTAGTGCGCGCCCGAGACGAGCACCAGCCGTCGCGTCTTGCTGCTCACGCGCAGCGTGCGCACCAGCGGCGCCAGATCGCGGCCGATGCGGCGCCAGCCGTGAAGCTCGTTGCTGAGGTCGTAGCGCGGCACGTAGCTCTCCGGCATCAGGCGCACGCCGAAATCGGTGAGCACGTGCACGTGAAACGCGGCAGCGACGAGCAGTGAAAAGCCCACCGAGAGCGCCGTCACCACGCGCCAGCGACGCAGGCGCCACCAGCGCGGCAGCGCCACGCCGGCGACCACGCACAGCGGCAGGTAGGCCGGCACCGTCCAGTGCGGCTCGGCGCCGGGCATCAGCGCGATCAGCAGCAACGCGGCCACGCCGAGCGGCAGCGCCACGCGCAGCAGCGGGCCCGTCAGCAGCGGCGCCTGCGCGCGCCGGCGCCAAGCCCACACGAAGGTGGCGCCCATCAGCAGCAGCACGCCGGGCGAGGCGTAAAGCAGCTGGCCGCCGACGAGCTTGCCGAGGTTGGTCAGGCTCGGACCGAAGCCGCTGCTGTGGCGCTCGATGAAGTGATAGCGCAGCGAGGCGAAGTCGTGCTGGACGTTCCAGTAGAGCTCGGGCGACGCGGCGACGGCCATCGCCGCGAGGCTCGCCAACAGCGGCGCGAGGCGCCTGCCGCGCGGTCGCGCCAGCGCCGTCGCCGCGAGCGGGATGACCAGCAGCACGGCGAAGAACTTCGCTAGACAGGCGAGGCCGGCGAGCAGCCCCGCGACCGCGAAGGGCCGCCACGCGTCGCGGCGATCGTCGGCGGCGCGCGCGGCGTTTAGCAGCGCGCCGATAAACAGCACCTCGAGCAGCGCCAGCGGCACATCGGGGTTGGCTGCGCCGCCGGCGACGATGAACATCGGCATGCACATCAGCGCCGCCACGGCAGCGAGCGAGGCGCGCAGATCGCCGCGCACGTGCGTCGCGTCGTCGGGGCCGTCGGCGACGGCGCGTTCGGCGACGCCGGCCAGCGCCAGCAGCGTGAGCGCCGAGACGAGCACGAAGGGCACGCGCACGGCGAACGCCGTGTCGCCGAGCACCGTGGTGCCGAGCTTGATCAGCCACGCCACCAGCGGCCCGTGGTCGAGGTAGCCAGCGCTCAGCTCGCGCGACCAGGTCCAGTAGTAGGCCTCGACGTCACCGAGGCCGACGCGCGAGGCCGCCCACAGCCGCAGCAGCGTGAGCACCCCGACCAGCGAGAACAGCACCCGTCGACGGGCGACCTCGGAGCCGAGTTTGAGCCAGGTGGGAATAGTGGAGATCCGAGATGCCCCCGGCAGGACTCGAACCTGCGGCCTACGGTTTAGGAAACCGCCGCTCTATCCGGCTGAGCTACGGGGGCGTGAGCGGTACGGCGAACGATATAGCAAACCTGGCGCCGAGCACCAGAGCCGCCGCCGTGTAGCGTCGGCGCCACGTCGTCGGAGGTGACACGCTGGAAGCTAGCGTGGTAGCCGGTCGACCCTCGAGCTCGCCTGTGATTCAGCACTTACGGCGCCGAGGCGCCGGGAACACCTCCTGCAAAGGTTCGGGGTCCTGCTGGGAGTCGCCGTGAACCACCTTCGCATCACCGCCGCGCTGGTCCTGCTCTTGGCGCTGCCACGTCCGGCGTCGGCGGCGCCCAGTGACATCACCGTCGAGCTCTCGCAGCCCGGCCTGACCAAGGTTGGAAACGAGCTCAAGGCGCTGATCCCCGACAGCATCAGCTGGCCCGACCTCAACCAGAAGCTCTTCGGTTGCCCGTTCAGCAGCAAGAGCGCCTTCGCCGCGCTCTCCAACGGCCAAGCCTCGGTGCAGGTCGCGAACGTTCAGGTCAGCACCAGCGCGAACCTGATCAAGGTCGACCTCTCGGGCAAGGCCTCGGGCAACATGGACGCGTCGTTTCAGATCTGCATCGGCGGCACGACCAAGTGCAAGGTCAGCTTCTCGGCCTCGCACATCGGCATCCACGCGGAGTTCACGCCGGCGGTGGTCAACGGTGCGCTCGCGCTGGTTCAGCCCAAGATCACGCTCGACCTGCCCGACAGCACGACGCAGATAAACGTCTCCAGCTGCGGTCTCGCCGACGTGGCCAACCAGGTGATCTCCGACGTGCGCTCGGTGGTCTTCGATCGCCTCGACGCGTGGATCCAGACCTTCGTGATCGAGAAGCTCGAGCCGCTGCTGCGCAAGACGCTCGGCTCGTTCAGCGGCTACTCGGGCACCTTCGGCATGTTCAAGATGAACGCCGGCCTCTCCGACGTGCTGGTTACCAGCTCGCTGGTGCGCGCCAACGCCAGCTTCGATATCAGCGCTGCGACGCTCGCCAAAGACTACTGCGCCGTCGGCGACGTGCCGGCGCCGACCGCGCCGGCCACGCTGCCTGACCTCGGCGCCTTCAACGAGCACATCGGCATGGCGATCTCCACGCGCACAGCCACGCGCGCGCTGCACGCGTTGTGGCGCGCCGGCTGGCTCTGTTTCGACGAAGCGCGCATGAAGCAGCTCAACATCGACAAGACGTTCGCCGCTGCTGGCCTGCTGCTCGGCGTGGGCACCGTCAAGAGCATCCGCGCGCGCGTGCCGACGGCGCCCACGCTGCGCTCCATCGGCGGTGCCGCCGGCGAGCTCGTCGCCGACGCGCCGTTCGAGGTCGAGATCACCACCGATGGCAACGACGGCGAGGGCACGATCATGGTGCTCGTCCCGGTGCAGATGCGCGGCAATGTCGTCATCGATCCGCTGACCAGCGGGCTGCGGCTCGACGTCAAGTCGATGACCAGCGGGACGCCGACGATCACCGCGAAGAACGCCAAGGTGCCCGACGCGAAGAAGGTCATCGCGGCGCTCGACAGCATGGCGTTTCCATCGGCGCGCACCGCGATCAGCAATCGCACGCTGATCCCGCAGGTGCTCAGCGGCGGCCCGGGTGCCGCCGGCCCGCTCGGCGACGTGTTCTTGCTGATCAAGCGTCGCGCCAACAGCACCGAGTACGTGCGCTTCTACGGCGAGCTGTTCAGCCGGCCGAAGGTCGACACCACGCCGCCCACGACGTCGCTGGCCAGCGCGCCGCCGGCGTTGACGTCGGCCAAGGCGAGCTACCAGTTTGTCGCCAGCGGCAGCGACACGCAGACGCCTTCGGAGCTACTGCGCTACAGCTGGCGCGTCGACGGCGGCGACTGGAGCCAGCCAGTGTTCGGCAGCGGCAACGAGCTGTCGCTGGGCGCCGGCTCGCACGTCATCGAGGTCAAGGCCATCGACCTCAACGACAACGAAGACGGCTCTCCAGTCCGCTACACGCTCGAGGTCGACACCAGCAAGCCCAAGGTGAGCATCGCCAACAAGCCGGCGGACACCATCAAGGCTTCGTCGCTCAGCATCGACGTCAACGTCTCCGACGATCGCTCCGCGCCGAGCCGCATCGCCGTGCAGCTCGTGCTCCAGCAAGTCGTATCGGGGAAGCTCGTGGACATCGAGCAACGACCGTTTGCCGCCGGCACCACGCGCTTCGAGCTCGCGGGGCTCGCGAACGCCGAGTATCGCGTCGAGCTCATCGCGCGCGACGAGGCGGGGAATCTCTCCGAAGCGGCGCAGGCGCGCTTCACCGTCGACGCGCCGCCACCGAGCCCTGGCGCACCGAGCACGGGCAGCGAGCAGCCTGGCGTCAGCCGCATCGCGGGTGGTTGCTCGGCCGCCCCAGCGAGCGAGCCCAGCTGGCTGGCGCTGCTGCTGCTGCTGCTCGTCGCGACGCTCGCCGTGCGCCGCCGCCGCGGCTCGCGTCGCTAGACTGTCCGTCGCGACGCCCCAACGGCTAGTCAACTAGCCGCGTAATCCGACAGAACGATCGGAAACCACAGGGAAATCGGGGCAGGGGAGCGCTCCTTGCGCGGCACGGGCATTGCATTTTTGGCCGCGCATGATTCGACGCTCGCGCTCTATCGGCTCCACTCGCTTGCTCGTCGCCCTCGCGCTGGCCTGGTCGCTGGCGCTCGGCGCCGGCACCGCGGCCCACGCCGACGGGCCGCAGCAGCGCGCGGGGCTGCGGGCGAGGGCGCGCCACACGGGCCAGAAGATCACCGGCCGGCTGGTTCGCGGCGTCAAGTGGGCTGCGCAGTCGCGCGTCGGGCAGGCCATCGGCAAGGGCGCCAACAAGCTGTGGGGCGCGCTGGCCATCGACCAGCACATCGCCAACGCCTACAACGCGCAGAAGTCCAAGTCGCGCCGCCAGCGCAACGCGCGCTTCGCCGAAGCCGTCACGCGGATCGGATCCAGCGAGATCCCGCGAAGGATCCAGATCGGCAAGGATCGCGGCACGCAGCACGTGCTCGACGGGCGCGAGATCGGTGATATCGCCGCGATCACGATCAACTTGCTCGAGGGCCTCAAGGCGACGCCGATCAAAGTCGTGCACGGCGCCACCGGGCGGCCCAAGTATCTCGGCAAGGGACAAGCGGAGGTGATGATCCCGCTCGTGCAGCTCGCCGCCAAGGTGCTCTCGCAGCGCGAGGTGCGCCTCTCGCTGAAGAACAACCAGCTGCCGATGGCCGAGATCCTCCAGACGCCCGAGGTCGCCGCCGCGGTGCTCGCCGCCTGGCGCAAAGACCCAGCAAACGCCAAGCGTGGCGACACGTGGTTCATGCGTCGCTACCAGGGGGCGATCGAGCTCTGCCGCGCCATCCCCAAGGCGTTCGACCTCAAGCTGCACTGGAAAGGCCGCCTGCGCGACAAGTCGCTCAGCCCGAGCATGGACAAGCTCGGCACCGACGAGAAGACCGTCGTCGCGCTGGCGGTGCGCAAGCGCGCGCCGGCGCTGCCGCTGCAGGCGATCCAGGTGCTCACGCGCGAGTACTTCCACGGCGTGACGCATCTGTGGCTCGATCGCATCCTCGGGCCCAACGGCGAGCAGGAAGCCGAGGCGGTCAAGAAGACGCTGCCCGACGACAAGGCGCGCGCGATGGTCGACGCCATCGTGGCGTTCAAGAAGCAGGGCGCCGCGCGCGTGCTCGCCGTGCGCGAAGGCAAGGCGGTCGAGCTCGACAAGCGCCTGCGCACCACGCTGCGCAAGATGAACGACCAGATCGCGGGCAAGATCCTGCGCTCCGACTTCTACGGGCGTGCCGGCGACGAGGCGCGCGAGAGCTTCATGCGCGTGGTCACCGTCGGGCTTCTGCTCGGGCACGCCATCGACCACGTGGCGAGCAAGAGCGGCTCCGATCTGATCATGAACCTCAAGCCGGTGGTGCTCGGGGCGTGGGACGACGGCTTCGGCGCGGTGATGAACTACATCGAGATGAAGTCGCGCGGCGACGACCCGAAGAAGGCGCGCAAGGAGTTTCTCGGCTCGCTGGCCGCCGCGCTCGGCACGAGCGCCGCCGTGGCGTTGCCGCTGCTCAAGTTCCCGGCCATCGCCGAGATCATGCGCGTCACGCCTGACCCCATCGCGCGCGCGGTGGCGTGGTCGGCCTACGGCGTGCTGTCGTCGGGCGGCACCATCTACATGTCCTTCAAGCCGTCGGGCAAGTTCGTCGATCCCATCGTGGCGATGGTCGAAGCCGGACAGCTGCCGCGGCCGAGCGACAAGCACGGCAAGCCCCTCGAGGGCAAGGCGCTGCGCGGCTGGGCCAAGAAGCAGGCGCGCAAGACGCACCTGGCGTTCACGGCGCAGCAGGGAGGTCTGGTCGGCGTGGTGGCGTCGGGCGTGCTCGGCTTGGCCGCCGGTCCGCTGTCGCTCGCCGGAGGACCCGGGCTGGCGACGGCGCTGATGGCGGTGCTCGGCGCCACCGAGACGATCACCACCGGCGGTTATCTGCACGGACGCGAAGCGGTCAATCGCTTCGTGGTCTCGCGCAAGACCAACAAGGAGCTCGCCGCGCTGGCCAAGGAGCTCGAAAAGGGCGCGGCCGGCGTCCCGGCAGCGGCCGCGGCCAAGTAGCAGCAGACGCCGACGTAGCCCCAGCTAGAGCCCGATCCAGAAAAGTTAACATAATACATCTTATCGGAAGTTCCTGTATGGGTTGGCTGTGCCGGTCTGGGCGGTCGGCACCGGCACCGTTGGCGGCGACGTAGGAGATGCCGCTCGCCGCCGGCGGACGACCGCTCCGCGGCCAACAAATTTGCCCCGCGCCGATCGGTAGCCCATCGTCAGAAGCGATGCTGCCGAGCTACCTCGACGGACCGCACCGACCGCGAACCAAGCCGCCGCGCCTCGCGCGTCCGCTGCTGCTGCGCGTGGTCGTCGCCGTCTCGGCCGTCGCCGGCGTGATCGCCTTCGCGCTGCTTTTGCGCTAACGCGTCCGCGCGCGCGCACGCCGGGCACCTGGCGCGTATAATGGCGACATCATGGGCTACACCGCCGGAGAGAACCCATCCCCGAAGCAGCTGCGCAAGCTGCTGCGGGTCTTCTCCGACGGGCTGCGCAAGAACCCCGACGATCTGCTGCTGAGGCTCAAGCTCGCCGAGGTGCTGCGCCTGCTCGAGCGCTTCGACGAGGCGATCTCGCTCTACAGCAGCGTCGCCTGGTCGTACGCGGTCGCCGGCAACCTCGTGCAGGCGATCATGCTCTGCAAGCTGATCCTCGAGCTCAAGCCGTCGCACCGCGAGACCCAGCAGATGCTCGCCAAGCTCTACGCGAGCAAGCGCATCCGCGAGGAAAAGCAGTCTGTTCCGGTACGCAAAGTCGGCGACCGATGGGTCGTCGACCCGCGCGACGGAAGCCAGGTCGGTCCCGCGCCGGTGGCTAACCAGGCGCTCTCGCGTCCCGACAGCCTCGCGCTGTCGCCGGTGGATCTCGGCGCGGAGGAGCCAGCGCAAGCCAGCACGGGCCCGGCGCCGCGGCGCTACGACCCGGGCGCGCTCGCCGATCCCGCCGCCGCGGACCAAGCCATCGGGCTCGGCCTCGGCGAGCAAGCGGCCGAGGCGCGGCAGCGCGCGCTGATGGACACGCCGCCAGCGCGACCGGTTGGGCGCCAGCCGTTCGTCACGACCTCGCCGGAAGCGCCGCGCGCCAAGCGCGCCGAGTCACCGTTCGACGAGCCGTCAGGGCCGGCGCCGCTGCGTCTGCCCGAAGCGCCGGCGCCGCTCCCGCGCTTGCACACGCCGCAGGCGCCGGTGCTCGACGAGCCCGGCATCACCGAGCCGCCGCCGAGCAACCTCGACTTCTTCGCGCGCGCCGAGGCCAAGGCCAACCAGAACGATGCGGCGCGCGCGCGCGCCAAGCGCAAGACCAAGCCGCCGCCGTATCGAATGGGGCCACTGGTACGCGACCGGCCCACGCCCGAGGACGCCAACGAGCCGGCGGAAGCGCCGCGTCGTGATCCCGTCATCATCTCCGAGGACGGTGGCCGCATCGCGGTCGGGCCCGGCGCCGGCGGCGGCGAGGACTTCGAGAAGTGGCGCCCGACGATGATGCAGGACTCGGTCTCGCGCGACGAGCCCGAGACGTCGGTCGAACGCGACGAGCCTGGCTCGCCGACGCCGCGCACGCGCTACGGCGCCACCAACGCGCGTGCGCAGCACGGCGGCGTGCACGACGTGGCCGGCGCAGGCCCGTCGCACGAGGAGCTGCCCGCGCTGCCGCCGCTCGAGAGCGGCGAGTCGATGCCCGAGACATTCGTCGGCTCGGTGGAGAGCGTCAGCGGCGCGCCGTCCGTGGTGCAGCAGCAACACGAGCAGCCCAGCTCGAACGAAGAGCTCAAGCCGATCACCGGCCCGGTGAGCCGCGAGCACATGGCCGAAGCGAGCTCGCCCGAGGCGCCGCGCCGCGAGATGCGCAGCGACGAGGCCGCGGCGCGCACGGGCGTGCAGAACATCGGCCGCCGCCGGCTGCGGCGCGAGACCGCGCGCATGACCAAAATCCGCACCTCGACCTCCAGCGAGGTGCTGACCAGCGCGCGGCCGACCAGCGACAACAGCGGCCCGGTGCCCGCCGCCGCCCGTCCGAGCGTGCCTGCCACGCCGTCGGTGGTTTCTTCGGGCCCGGCGCGCGACGAGGCAGAGCCCATCGACCGCGAGATCGGCGGCCGCCCTGCTCGACCGACGCTGCGCGAAAACGTGCACCAGGTGACGCCGTCGCAGATCGCCGACGCCGCCTCGGCCCCGCCGAGCGTCGACGACGTGCGGCTCATCGAAGACCTCGACGACGTCGAGATCATCCGCGCCGCCATCGCCACACCGCAGCGCGACCTCGACGAGCAGACGCCGGTGGCCGTCGTGCAGCCCGGCTACGATCCGCGTCCCAAGCCCAAGGACGAAGACCGTCACATCAAGCCGACCAAGCGCTACGCCCGCGCGCAGAGCCGCACGCAGCGCGATCAGCCGGCCGATGTGCCGCCACACGCGGCGGCGCCCTCGCCCGCCCCGGACGCCGCGGTCGGCGCCGACGACGACGACCTCGCCGAGCTCGGCGACGAGCGCGAGACGGAGCTGGTGCGCGACGAAGAAGCCACCGATCCGGACCCCACGCCGGCCTCGGAGCACGCGCCGCGTGACAGCCTCGGCAGCGACCTTGCCGCCGCCGAGCGCGCCGCCGCCGCCGATGCCGCCGCTGCGAACGCTGCCGCTGCGAACGCTGCCGCAGGCGCCGAGGCTGACATCGACGCGAGCGCCGACGCTCGTGCCGACGCGGACGCCGCCGAGGTCGAGGTCGACGTCGACGTCGATGCCGAAGCGCAGAGCGCGCGGGGCGAGCCTGCCGACGAGAGCTCCGTCGAGGCCACCGACGTCGAGCCGCCGCCGGGGGCCGAGATGTTTGCCGCGTCGCCGCCCGCTGACGAGCGCGACGGCGCGCCGAGAGATGGTGCGCGTCAATCGCCATCCTTCGATCAGACCGACGTGCAGTCCGAGGAGGCGATCGCCGAGCTCGAAAAGCGCGCCCGCGCGTCCGGCGAGGACTGGTCGGCGCGCATCGACAGGCCCACCGAGGTGCAGCAGACCGTGCCGCCGGCGATGCGTGCGGACGAGCCGCGTCCATCGCGCGAGACCGTGCCGATGGACAGCGCCACCGCCAGCACGTTGCTGCGCAAGGACGCAGAGCTGGCCTACCTCGAGGGCCCCAAGGTCACCGAGTGCTACGCCGCGATCAGCCGTCAGGTGCGTGCCGAGGGCGCCGACCAGGACGACGAGGACCTCTCCAACGAGGACGCGGCGCACGCCGAGCGCGCGCTGAGCGACACCATTCGCGAGCTCTCGGCGCGCGAGAGCGCCGAGGCGCTCTCGATGCGCGACAACGCGCCGGCGCTGCCGCTCTTTTCGGGTCTCGCGCCGCAGGCGTTTGTCGCGCTGGTCGAGCGCCTACAGCGGCGGCACTTCCAGCCGGGCGCGCTCGTGCTGCGCGAAGGCGACGAGGGCGACTCGCTGATGTTGGTCGCGGCCGGCAAGCTCGAGGTGCTCAAGGCCGACGAGACGGGGCACATCAAGCTCGCCGTGCTCGAGGCGGGCTCGTTCTTCGGCGAGTTCGGCTTGCTCACCGATCAACGGCGGCACGCCTCGGTGCGCTGCCTCGAAGAGTGCGAGCTGCTCGAGCTGCGCAAGGAGGTGCTCGCCGATCTGATCCGCGAGCACCCTTCCATCGCGCAGACGCTGCGCCGCTTCTACCGCGAGCGCGTGCTCGAGATGGTGATGGCGACGTCGACGATCTTTCAAGCCGTCAGCCCCACCGAGCGCGAGCGCGTGCTCTCGCGCTTCACCACGCGCCGCTTCATGGGCAGCGAGGTGATCGTGCGCGAGGGCGGCGAGTCGTCGAGCTTCTACGTCGTGCTCATCGGCGAGGTCGTCGTGACCTGCCGCAACGAGGAAGGCGACGATGTCGAGGTCGGCCGGCTCAAGGAGGGCGACTACTTCGGCGAGATGTCGCTCATCTCGGGCTATCCCGCCGAGGCGACCGTGCGGGCGCTGCGCATGACCGAGGTGCTGGTGCTCGACACGCGCGACTTCTACGAGCTAGCCTCGCTGCACCCCGAGATCTGGGCCGAAGTGCAGCGCGCCAGCCGGATGCGACAGGCGACAAACGAGCGCCTGTTGGCCTCTCGAAAGGCGAGCGCGATGCTGGTCTGAAACCCGGCGGCGCTGTAGGATAACGCGAAGTTAGAGTTTCTGGTCGCGGAGCGGTCGTCCGCGGCGGCAACGCGCATCACGCAGAGGGAGTGTCGTGTCCGACGACGCTATCAATCACGACGACGGTCTAGACGAAGCTACCGTAGCGTTCAGCACCACCGACCGACCCGCGCTGAGCTATCGCGTCGGCAAGCTGACGGTCTCGACCCCCGACGGCAAGCGCAGCGAGCGCACCATCGAGCTTCCGCACGTGCGCATCGGCTCGGCGGCCAACAACGAGATCGCGATCAACGACCCGTCGGTCTCGCGCTATCACTGCGAGCTTCGCCACAGCAACGAAGGCTTCGTGCTGCGCGACCTGGGCAGCACCAACGGCACCGTGGTCGCCGGCATGCGCGTCAAAGAGGCCGTGCTGCAAGACGAGGTCGTGATGCAGCTCGGTCGCTCGACGCTGCGCTTCACGCCCGGCAAAGAAGAGCACCGCGTCGACGCGTCGAAAGAGCACAAGTTCGGCGAGCTCGTTGGCCGCAGCGGCGCCATGCGCGACATCTTCGGCATCCTGCAGAAGGTCGCCAACACGGATTTGACCGTGCTGATCCAGGGCGAGACGGGCACCGGCAAGGACCTCGTCGCGCGCGCGATCCACGACGCCTCGCCGCGCAGCGGCAAGCCCTTCGTCGTCTTCGACGCCGGCGCGGTCGCGTCGAACCTCATCGAGAGCGAGCTCTTCGGCCACGAGCGCGGCGCCTTCACCGGCGCCACCGAGCAGCGCCAGGGCGCCTTCGAGCTGGCCGACGGCGGCACGCTGTTCATCGACGAGATCGGCGAGCTGGCGCTCGAGCTGCAGCCCAAGCTGCTGCGCGCGCTCGAGCAACGCGAAGTGCAGCGCGTCGGCGGGTCGAAGCGCATCTCGGTCGACGTGCGCGTTGTCTGCGCGACCAACCGCGCCCTCGTCGAGGAGGCCAAGAAGGGCCGTTTCCGCGATGATCTGTTCTTCCGCATCTCCGTCGTCGTGCTGCAGCTGCCGCCGCTGCGCGACCGCCCCGAAGACATCGAGCTTCTGATCCAGTCGTTCTTGGACAAGGGCAATCCGCCGATGACGGCCGCCGCCGACGCCGTCAGCGTGCTGTCCAACTACGATTGGCCAGGCAACGTGCGCGAGCTGCGCAACGTGATCGAGACCGCCCAAGCGATGGCCTCGAGCACCGTGCTGCACGCCAAAGATCTGCTCTTTTCGCACACCAGCGACACCACCAACCAGAGCGACGGTCAGATGTCGCTCGCCGGCAAGACGCTCGAGAGCATCGAGCGCGCCGCCATCGCGCAGACACTGGCGCACTGCGGCGGCAACCGCAGCGCCGCCGCGCGCGCGCTCGGCATCGCGCCGAGCACGCTCTATTTGAAGCTCAAGAAGTACAACATCAACTAACGCGGGCTTCAGGCTTCAGGCTTCGGGCTTCAGGATCGAGCGCGGGCCGCGGGGAACGCTTCGCAGCGGCGATCGTCGACCCCGTGCATCGTTGGCTGCAGTGCATCGTTGGCTGCAGTGCATCGTTGGCTGCAGCGCGTCCTCGGCGCCGCTGCAACGCGTGCTTGGCGCTCGCAGGCGCAGCTGAGGCCCGAGGCCTGAGGCCCGAGGCCCGAGCGAGGCCGAGGCCCGAGGCCCGAGCGAGGCCCGAGGCCCGAGTGCTACTTCCCCGCGAACAGGATCGACAGCTCACCCAGCACGCCGCCGCCCTTGTGCTCGGCGGCGATGGTCACCGACTTGATCTTGGCGACGGCGGCGAAGAACGGCGCCAGCGCGATCTTCTCTACGGCGGGTAGATCGAGGTTGCGCAGCATGTCGGAGATCTTGCTCACGTCGGCGCTGATCACGAAGGCGTTGTCGGACTTCATCAGCGACTTGGAGCGCGTGGTCGGCATGTGGTCGAGGATGTTGCTGCCGCCCTTGTCGATCAGCTTGAGCGTGGCGTCGAGGCGCTTGCCGGTGGCGACGACGATGACCTTGCGTGCCTGCGCCCAGCTGACGAGCGGCTCGCCACCGAGCTCGAGCGTGTAGATCTTACGCTCGCCTGCGCTGCGCGTGCGCACCGCGGCGCCGCGCATCACCATCGCGCGCTCGAGCCGTGCGAGCAGTGCGGCGGCCTTCTTGGCGTCTTCGACCTGCGCCATCAACGCCACCGGTGCGGCGTTGGCGATGGCCACCGGCGTGCGCGGCGGCGAGCTCAGGCCGCCACGTGGCGGGTAAAGCGCGCCGGCGTAGCGGTTGCCGAGCAAAGACAGCACGTCCTTTTCGAGGCTGAAGTTGTTCTCGCGCTCGAGGCGCTCCATCTTGCGGTAGATGCGCCGCTTGGCGAACGTCGGCAGAAGCTCGAGCGCCTGGTCGAGCAGACGCTTGAAGTCGATCGCGCCGCGGCCCACCACGAGCGCGTCGGCGCCGATGTACTTGCCGAACGGCGGCGAGTCGCCGCGCCCTTTGAGCAGCGCCGCGATCTGTTTGCTGCGCTGCTCGGGCACCTTGTAGTAGCTGCGCAGCGCCAGCTCGTCGGGTCGCATGCGCACCGCCAGCGCGAAGCCGCCGAAGTAGCCGAACGCCGCCTTGCTCAGCTTCTGGCGCTCGCGGATGTACTTCTTCATCCAGTCGCTGGCGCGCGCCATCATGCGCTTGTTGCGCTCCTCCACCACGCGGCGCGCCGCCACGCCGTCGACGTAGAGCATCAGCTGGTATTTGCCGAGCGTCTTGCGCGCGGCGACGAAGCGCGGGTTGGACTCGATGGTCTTGTCGAGCGTCAGCAGGCGCGCCAGCAGCTCGGCCACGCCGCCGCCCTGCCCTTGCCCCTTGGGGTCGGCGGCAGCCTTCTTCTTGTCGCTGTCGCTGCCGCTGGCGGGCTGACTGCTCGGCATGTCCGCCGTGGGGTCGGGCCGCGCCACGACGAGCACGAGGTGCTTCTTGGCGAAGGCGAACCCCGCGCGCGGGCGGTCGACGCCTTCGCTGTGCACGAGCGTGATGTTGCCCTTGGTCTTCATCTTGGCCGCGCCGCGCAGCACGCGGTTGGCGAGCCACTCGAGGTGCTTGCGCAGCTTGGCCTCGTCGGCCACGCCGCAGACCAACACCACGCTGCTTCCCACCGAGGCGATGGCGAGGCCGCGCTCGGGGTCGATGCCCTTTTCGCGGATGCTCTTGGGCGAGGTCGGATCGATGCCCAGCTCGCGCTCGATCAACGTGCGCGGCGCTGCCAAGATCGCGCTCGAGAGCACGCCCCCCTGGACGCGCTTGAGCAGCTGCTGCAGCCGCACTACCGCGCCCTTGACCGAAGGCACCAGCGCCACAGCAGTAGCGTCATCGGGCACGAAGCCGGTGGGTGCTTTCTTTCCGCAGCCTCCGCACGACGTGACGGAGGCGGCGATGAACAGCGCGCCGGCCAGCACCACGGCGGCGCGGGTGGACCCAGTGGGCTTTGTCTGCTCGTTCATAGGCGATCTCATACGTCGGCCGCAGCCGAAGCCTTGCCGCGTCGCCGCTCAGGCGCCGCGGGCGGCGAAGAAGTGAAAGGCGACCACCACCAGGGCGTGGGTCACGCGACCGCTTACCACCGCCTGGCGGGCCTCGTCGAGAGGCATCAGCCGCAGCGAGATGTCCTCGCCCTCGCCGAGCGCCTGCGCCCCCGCGGACAGCCCGCGCGCGACGAAAGAGTGGCAGTGGTTGCTCTGGATCGCGGGATTTGGCGCGATGCTGCCGATGTGCAGCAGAGACTCGGCCGTGTAGCCGGTCTCTTCGTAGAGCTCGCGCGCGGCGGCCTGCGCTGGATCCTCGCCCGGATCCACCATGCCGCCGGGGATCTCGAGCGTCAGGTCGTCGGTGCCCGCGCGGTACTGCTCGATCATCACCACCCGCTCGTCAGCCGTGAGCGCGATGATGTTGACCCAGTCGGGCGCCTCGATGACGTAGCGCGGCACCTCGCCGCCCGTCACTGCGCTGCCTTCGGGAGGCACCGCGCGGTAGCGCGCGATGTCGAAGACGGGCGTATGCAGGGCCAGCACCCGGTCGTGGCGACGCCACATCTGCTGCTTCTTTTCGGCCATGGCGCGCGGGATGCCGCTGCTCAGAGCGCCTGCGGCGCGGCGTAGCGCAGCATCTCGGTCTCTTGCTCGGCACGCTTGATGCCCTGCCACCAGCCGATCTCGCGACAGACGCGCACGGCGTGCTCGAGGCGCTCGCGTGCGCCTTCGACGTCACCGCCGATGCGGCGCACGCGGCCGAGGTCGATCAAGAGGCTGGCCTGCGACGTGCGATCGCCGACCTGCGCCGCCAGCTCCACCGACTGCGCAAGCCGCAGCTCGGCCTCGCTCCATTCCTTGGCGCGCTGCGCCAGCTCGGCCATCATGCGCGAGACCTGCAGCTTGCCCAGCGACGAGCGCTCGCCTTCTGCCTGTTGCAGCGCGTCGAGCAGGTAGCCGCGCGCGCGGTCGCCGTAGCCGATCTGGCGCGCGATCTTGGCCGCGTCGAGCAGTGTCTGCCACGAGGCGTCGGCTTGCCCAGCGGCACGCTTGCTCAGCTCCAGCGAGCGATGCAGCAGCTTGCCGGCTTCGTCGCGCTCGCCGTCGAGCCCGCGTACGCGCGCCAGCTCGCGCACCACCTCGCCGCGCAGCCAGTCCGACCCGGCGCTCTCCGCGTCGGTGCTCGCCAGCTCGAGGTGGCGGCGCGCGCGCGCGAGGTTCGAGCGGTCGAGATCGAGACGTCCTAGCTCGAGGCGCAGCGTGGCGCGTGCGCCCTCGCGCCCGGCCGCCACCGAGAGCGTCTCTTCGAGCACGCCCTCGGCCGCCACGAGATCGCCGGTGCGCCGAAGCACCGCGGCGAGGCGGCGCGCCAGGTCGACGGCGATGCGATCGAGCTCGAAAGGATCCATGCGCCCCCTGCCCCACTCGCGCCGCACGAGCTCGAGCGCCTGGGTGTAGTAGCGCACGGCGCCGTGAAACTCGAGGCAGCGCGCGGCCCACGTGCCGGCGCGGTCGAGCTCTTCGACAGCGCGCGGGCCGTCGTCGGCGTGGAAGGCGTGATAGGCGATCGACGCTGCGCTGGCGCCACGCGCGCGCAGCGCCTGAGCCACCGCTTGATGAAGCTCGCGGCGCACTTCGGCGGGGATCGACGAGTAGACGACGCGCGCCGTGAGGTCGTGCTTGAACAGCAGGCCGTCGCCTTCGCTGCGAAGGAACGCTCGTTCGCGCAGCGAGGTGAGCAGCTTCTCGTCCACCGAGTGGCCCGAGATGCGCGCAAGCTCGCGGCGCGTGGCGACGTCACGCAGCACCGACATCACCTGCAGCACGCGCCGCTCGGCCTGCTCGAGGCGATCGAGGCGCGCGGCGATGAGGTCGGCGACGCGCTCGGGTGGGTCGTCGATGGGGTCGTAGTGCAGCGCGAAAGCGAGCTGCTCCATGTACAGCGGGTGGCCGCCCGCGGCGGCGAGCACCTTGTCTTTGACGTCCGGCGGCAGCGCCTTGGGAAAGAGCGCGTCGAGCAGCGCGCCGCTGTCGGCCTCGGAGAGCGAGGAGAGCTCGATGTGCTCGACCTCGGGCGGCCACAGCAGGCTCAGGTCGCGGTCGTGGGTGATGATCACGGCCACCTCGCCGCGCGCCGAGGCGGCGAGGCTCGCCACCAGCTCGCGCGACGAGACGTCGAAGCGGTCGATCTCCTCGACGATCAGCACGAATGGCTGGCGACGCGCCGCCGCCTCGACCAAGTCGCGAAACGCCGAGGCGCGCTCGCGGCGACGGGCGTCGGGATCGAGCTCGGCGAGGTGTGCGGGCACGCCGAACAGCTCCTTGAGGCCCGGGATCGCTGTCGGCGCGACGCCGGCGACGCTCGCGGCGGTGAGCAGCTTTTCGGCGTCGGTGTTGCCGTCGGCCGACTCGGAGCTGCCGCCCTTGTCCTCTTCGAGCTGCAAGCAGTAGCGCGCGATGCGCGTGGCGGGCGCCAGCATCTCGCCGGCCCAGCCACGGTCGGGCTTGACCGTGAAGACGGCCATGCCGAGCTCTTCGGCGAGCTCGGCGGCGGCTTGCGCGAGCGCGGTCTTGCCGCTGCCCGAGCCGCCGGAGATGCGCAGACAGCGTGGGCCGCGCCGCTCGATGATCTTGCTGACCTGCACGAGCTCGCTGTTGCGCCCGATGAGGCTCGCCGCCGGGCGCGGGCGCGGTACCGAGAGGTCGACGTCGCTGCGCGTGGCCGGGCGCTCGCCGCCCGCTGGCACCTGCTGGTGAAACTCGCTGACCTGCGTGGGGCTGAAGTAGTCGAGAAGGACCTCGGGCGAGCTCGCGCGCGGGTCGTCCTCGGGCCACACGCCGGCCACCTGCGCCCAGGCCGACACCACGTCGCGAAAGTGCTTCGCCGAGGTGATGCGGTCGTCGGAGTCCTTGGCCAGCGCCCAGAGCACGATCGCTTCCAGCGCCGCCGGGATGTTGCGCTCCGGGGCGCGCTTGGAGGGCGGATCGGGCGGATCCTGGACGTGCGCCATCATCGTGGCGACCGCCGAGTTGCCGCGAAACGGGACCGTGCGCGTGAGCAGCTCGTAGAAGATCACGCCCAGCGAGTAGACATCGCTGCGCGGGTCGAGCTTCTCGCCGCGCGCCTGCTCGGGTGACATGTACTCGGGGGTGCCGGGCACGAGGCCAGGTGTGGTTACCGAGCGGTCCTCGAGGTCGAGCATCTTGGCGATGCCGAAGTCGAGCACCTTGACGAAGTCGAGATCCGACTTGCGGTCGAGCAGGAAGATGTTCTCGGGCTTGAGGTCGCGGTGGATGATCTGCAGGTTGTGCGCGGCGTGCACCGCGTCCATCGCCTGACACATCAGATAGGCGATGCGCCCGAAGGACAGCGGATAGTCGTCGCGCAGGACCAGGTCGAGCGGTCGGCCGCGCAGAAACTCCATCACGATGTACAGCACGCCGTTTTCGGTCTGGCCGAAGTCGAGCACGCTGATGCTGTGCGGGTGGTTGAGCCGCGCCGAGGCGCGAGCCTCGTTGGTGAAGCGCGCGGCGGCGGTCTGATCGCCGAGCAGGTGGCGGTGCATGATCTTGACCGCCACCATGCGGCCCACGCCCTTCTGGTCGGCGCGGTAGACCTTGCCCATGCCGCCAGAGCCGATGAGCTCTTTGATGAGGAATTTTCCCGCGATGGTCGTGCCCACCATCGGCTCGGGGGGATCGGGCGGGCGCAGGGCGCCGACGAGATCCATTCCGCACGAGGGGCAGTAGCGATCGCTCGCGCGACGCGCGGTGCCGCAGTTCGGGCAGGATGCCATGATTGCGGAAGTATACCGGTAATTTGCTTGTCGCGGAGAATCTTCGCCGACGCCGGGCGCAACCGGATCACGCCGTGCCGCGTACTGGAGCGTGCAGGAAAGCACCTACCCGTGTTCGAGCGTACATTTTCCCGGTGTCCTGAAGTCTCTCGTCGACTATACTTAACTCGACCCACTCTACCGAGAAGAGACCGCAGCTGGCGCCCCGAGGACGGCGGACCTCGAGGTGCTCGTATGGATTGCGGCGTTTGGAGGTTTCGATGAAGCTGGTGCGCGCGAGATACCGCGACGGGTCTGCGTTCATGGCCGCCTATCAGGCACAGTTTGAATGTGGCGGCCTGTTCATCCCGACCCGGAGCCAACACGAGCTCGGTACGGCCGTCGTCGTCGACGTTCGGTTTCCCGAGCTACGCAACTCGATCTCGCTGAGAGGATTTATCGCCTGGCGCCGCCCCGGGCGTCACCGCAGCAAAGTGCGCGCGGGCATCGGCGTCGAGTTTCTGGCCAGCGAGCGTCGCAAGCGAGATTTTCTGCTCGGCGTCGCGCGCGGCGAGATCGTCGAGATGCTGCCGCGTCGCCACCGCCGCGTGCCGGTCGACGTGGAGATCGAGTGGCGCGAAAAGGACGACCGCTCGCGCTTCCGAGCGCAGCTGGAAGACATCGGTGAAGGCGGCGCCTTCGTGCGCACGACAGACTTCCGCCCCGTGGGCAGCGAGGTGCTGCTCGAGCTGACGCCGCCGGGCTCCACGCGCACCGTCGCACTGCAAGGCCGCGTCGCTTGGACTTGCCACACCGAGGGCGAGGAAGGCATGGGCATCGAGTTCCGCTGCCGCGACGTCGGCGGCGCGCGCCGGCTCAAGGAGCTGGTGCGGCGCATCGAGACCGATCAGTTCGAGGCGGTCCTCACGCGACGGGGCTGAGCTAGGGCCACGGGCTCATAGGCCACGGGCTACAGGCCACGGGCCACAGAACGCCCACGACCGCCCTGCACGACCGCCCTGCACGACCGCCGCGACCGCCCTGCACGACCGATGCAGGCTCGGCAGCGCGTTCACGTTACGTGTGCTGCCGGACAGAGCCCAGCGGCGAGCTAGCCCGCTCGATACGCCACCCCACGCTCGACGAGCGTCGCCCGGAAGCGGGCGGAGCCGAGTTCTTATCGGAAGGTGGAGCGAGCGAAGCGAGCGCAACGGCCGATATAGCGACGGCGACCCGCGCCGCCGCAGGCGGCGCCTAGCGTAACGTGAACGTGAAGAGGCGGCCGACGTTGCTCACGACGGCGACGAGGCCGCCACCGATGGCGGGCGGCGCGCTGATGCCGTGGCCGGGATCGAAGTACTGCAGCAGGCGCCCGTCGGTGGCCGAGGCGATGAAGAGCCCCGAGGCCGTGCCGGAGACCATCACGTAGTTGCCGCTGACGATCGGTCGCGAGGGCACGCCCTTGGCGATGGCCTGCCGCCACAGCTGGCGGCCGCGCAGATCGAGCGCGATCAGCCCCACGCGAGGCGCGCTGACGTAGAGCCGGCTGCCGGCGGCGACCACAGTCGAGGCGCCCTCCACCGGCACGTGCCAGGCGATGGTGCCGCTGTCGGGCACCAGCGCGTAGACGCCGCTGGCGTAGCTCGCCGTGAGCACCAGCCCCGGCTCGACCCACACCGGCGTGGCGTTGATGTCGACGAAGCGCGACTTGCCGCCCGTCAGGCGGCGCGTCCAGATCACCTCGCCCGAGGCGACCTTCATCGCGACGAACACGCCATCGGAAAAGCCCGTGAACGCCACGCCGCGCCGCACCAACACGCCGGCGTAGCCCTGGATCGTGAAGCCCTCGGGGGTCTCGCGGTCGTACTGCCAACGCCAGGTGCCGCTGCTCGCCATCAAGCAGTAGATGCGGTCCTCGCTGCTCGTAAAGACCAGCCGCTCGCCAGCGAGCGTCGGGCGCCGATTGATCGTGCCTTGGGTCGTGTAGCTCCAGCGCGCCTTGCCGCTGGTGGCGTCGAGCGCGTACATCTTGCCATCGTCGGCGCCGAAGTAGACCGTGTCGCGCTTGGCGTCGTAGAGCGGCTCGGAGGAGACCGCGCCGCCAGTCTTGAAGCGCCACAGCTGCTTGCCGTCGTAGCGGAAGGCGACGAACTCGCGCGCCGTGGATCCGACGAAGACGCGGCCGTGTTTGGCGTCGATGGCGGCGCTGGCGAACTCTTGCGGACGGAAGTCGAAGATGCCGTGCTCGGCGAGCTTGGCTTGCCAGCGCAGCTGGATCACGTCCTCGGCGGCCTGGTCGATGGGACGCGTGTTGTCGAAGCGGTAGCTGCCCGCGCAGGCGCAGGGCAACAGCGACATCGCGACCGTCAGCAGGCGCAGGCGCCGAGCGGAGATCACTTCGCGGGCGCTGCTTTCTTCGCCGCCGGCGCGGGCTTTTTCTTCGGCGCAGGCGCGCTCTTCTTGGGCGCGGCCTTCTTGGCCGGCGGCGTGGCCTTCTTGGCCGGCGGCGCCGCCTTCTTGGCCGGCGGCGGCGTGACGGTCTTGGCTGGCGGCGGCGTGTCGTTTTTCTTCGGCGCCGGCGGCGTGACCGACTTCTTGGGCGCCGGCGTCGTCATGTCGTTGCCCAAGAGGGCGAGGCGTTGGTTGGCCTGCCGCCGCAGCGTGCCCGACTTGGTCGTCTTGACGACCTTCTCGAAGCGCTCGCGCGCGTCCTTGGTGCGTCCTTGCGCGGCGAGCACGCGCGCCTCGTGATACAGGCCGACGGCCTTCCAGCGCTCGTCCTTGGGCAGCTGCTTTGCCTCGGCCAGCGCCTTGTCCCACTGCTTGGTCGCGGCGTAGGCGTAGATCAGGCCTTCGCGCGCCGGCGCCGCCAGCTCTTTGGGCAGCACGGGAATCGCCTTGGTGTAGTCCGAGATGGCGCGACCGCTGGCGCCCTGCTCGAGTTGCACGGACGCGCGCATGGCGCGCGCGAGCTGGCCGATGGAGGAGCTGCCGTACTGCTTGACGACCTTGTCGAGCTCGGCGACCGACGCCTTGAGCTTCTCGGCGCGCGAGTGAAAGTGCGGGATGCCATCGGTGCGCTTCTTGAGCTTCTTGCGCGCGCTGGCCGGCACGATGGTCTGGTTGTACATCGTGATCGCGCGCGTCACGACGGCGGTCGCCTTGCGCGCCTGCGAGTCGCTGTATGCGCTCCAGCCCCAGGCGATGCCGATGATGCCGGCCGAGATGCCGGCCGCCACCACGACGAGCTTCGCGTGGTCTTTGACGTAGTCGGCGGCCTTGCCCGACATGGTCATCAGCTGATCGGGCTCTTTGAGCTTCTTCTTGCGCGTGTATTGTCTCGCCACGGGGCTTTCCTGCCAGAATTTACCCGCAGTTAGCAGACGCCGGGCGCATCTGTCAATCGCTTGAGACCGTCGAGCTGTAGGTGTGGTTGCTCGCGGCTGCTGCGACCGCGCGCGTTTGCTGGCTCAGCGGGGCCAACGCAGCGCGATCTGCGGGCCCAACTCCACGTAGACGGGGACGTTGGTGGGATCGGTGAGGAAGCCGTGGTAGCTCACCGAGAAGCCGAGCGCGATCCAGTCGCTTAGCCAGTAGCGCATCGAGAGGCCGATGCGGATCCCGACGTCGTTGCTGACCGAGTCGCCGAAGCGGCGCTGCAAAAGGCCGATGCCGGCTTCGAGCATCGGCGAGAGCGGGATGGCGTCGATGGCGAAGCTGGCGCCGGCGTTGATCGCGATGATGGCGAGGGTTCCTGCGTCGCGGTTGTCGGTCTTGTCGAGCCCGTGTCCGGTGTAGCTGCCCTGCACCTGCAGCCCCACGGCCTCGGTGATGCCGTAGTAGAGGCGCGCGGCGATGCCCCAGCCCGAGGGCTCGTCGTTGCTGCCGAGGATTACGTAGCCGTAGCGCGGCTCGATGACGAACGCGAAGCGTCCGGCGCGTCCGACGCCTTCGTCGCGCTCGGCCGCCCGTGCGGTGGTGGCTGCGGCGAGCGACGCGGCGAGGACCGCGAGGGTGCCGACGAGGCGTAGCAGGCGGGCGGCAGTCAAAGCTAGAAACTACTCGAGGATTTTCTTTGCTTCTTTTCGGAATTCTTTGGAAACGTTGCCCTCGTGCTCGGCACCCGAACAGGCCGCGCAGCTGGCGAAGACCACGCCGCTGGTGAGGATCGCCAGCGCACCGAGCGCGATGGTGGCGTGATAGACGCTCGTGCCGCCGCCGCGCTTGCGCGCCGAGCCGCGGCCGATCGCGCCCACCACCACCGCCGCCGCGCCGAGCAGCGCGGCGAGCACCTGAGTGACGGGCGGCAGCGGAACCAGCGCCGCCAGCAGCGCCGCCGCGCCGAGTGCCAGACCGAGGGTGATCATCGCGCATGATGGTCGGTGCCTCTCGCGCTCGCGTCAAGCACGTGCTAGGTGCATTGCCCATGAGCGAGGGCCACCCCCAAACGTCCAGCGACAACCAGCCGCAGCAGGCGGACGCGCGACCGACGCGCGCCGGCTTCGTCGCGCTCGTCGGTCGGCCCAACGTCGGCAAGTCGACGCTGCTCAACACGCTGCTCGGCACCAAGCTGGCGATCACGAGCCCGCGCCCGCAGACCACGCGCAACCGGATCCTCGGCGTGCACACGTTTGCCGTGCCCTCCGACGACGACGGCGAGGATGACGAGCGCGTGCAGCTGATCTTTGTCGACACCCCCGGCATTCACCGCAGCCGCGCCAACCTCAACCGCTTCATGAACCAAGAGGCGCTGGCGAGCCTCGATGGTGTCGACTGTGTCGTGCTCGTCACCGAGGTGAGCCCTGCCAAGGGTGGCAAGGCGGGTGCGCGCGCCACGATCCATCCCGACGACGAGTACGTGCTCGAGCAAGTCTCGGCGGGCGCGTCCGAGGGCGCCGGCGGCGAGAAGCTCGCCGACAAGCTCGTCGTGGTGGTCAACAAGGTCGACCTGCTCGCCGACAAGGCGCACGTGCTGCCGCTGCTCGAGACGTGGAGCAAGCGCGGCTTCTCCGAGCTGGTGCCGCTGTCCGCGCAAAAGCGCGACAACGTCGACGCGTTGCTGAAGCTGCTCGCCAGCCGCGTGCCGAGCGGACCGCTGCTCTACCCCGAAGACATGCTCACCGATCGCGCCGAGCGCTTCCTCGCCGCCGAGCTCATCCGCGAGCAGGTCTTCAATCGCTGCCGACAGGAGCTGCCCTACGCCACCGCGGTCGAGATCGAGGCCTTTCGCGAGCGCCCCGGCCACGGCGACATCGCCATCGAGGCGGTGATCTATGTCGAGCGCGACGGCCAGAAGGCGATCGTCGTGGGCAAAGGCGGCGCGATGATCCGCGAGATCGGCGCCGCCGCGCGCGCCGAGATCGGACGCTTGCTCGACTGCGAGGCGCACCTGTCACTGCGCGTGCACGTCGAGCCGTCCTGGACGCGCTCGCCGCGCGGGCGCCGCCGCTTCGGCTACGAGTAGGACCTGCCCGTGCTCCCGCTCGTCGCCATCGTCGGCCGCCCCAACGTCGGCAAGTCCACGCTCTTCAATCGGCTCGTGCGCGCGCGCTCGGCGCTCGTCGCCGACGAGCCGGGCATGACGCGCGATCGGCACTACGGGCGCGTGACCGTGGCCGACCGCCCCTTCGATCTGATCGACACCGGCGGGCTCGAGCCGGACGCGCCGGCCAACATCCCGCAGGGGCAAAAACAGCCGAGTCTCGAGGCGCAGATCACCGAGCAGTCGCGCCTCGCGATGGCCGAGGCGGACGTGATCGTCGCCGTGTGGGACGCGCGCGCCGGCCTGACGCCGGCCGACCAGCGCGTGGCCGAGCTTCTGCGCATCGCTGACCGTCCCGTGCTGCACGCCGTCAACAAGGTCGACGGGCCCAAGCAGGAGCTGCTCGCCAACGAGTTCTACGCGCTCGGCGCCGAGCAGCTGTTCGGCATCTCGGCGGCCCACGGCCTCGGCCTCGACGCGCTGCTCGACGCCATCGAAGAGGCGCTTCCGGCGCCGCCCGACGGCGACGACGAGGGCGCGTCCGCCGACGATGCCAACCCCGGCCTCAACATCGCGCTCATCGGCCGCCCCAACGCGGGCAAGTCGGCGCTGCTCAACCGCCTGACCGGCAGCGAGCGCTCGATCGTCAGCGACGTGCCGGGCACCACGCGCGATCCGGTCAACGCCGTGATCGAGACCCAGCGCGGCCCGATCACCGTCGTCGACACGGCAGGCATCCGCCGCCGCCGCCGCTCGAGCCCGGCCATGGAGCAGCTCGCCGTGCTCTTCGCGCGCCGCGCGCTGGTCGACGCCGACGTGGCGTGCTTGGTGGTCGATGCCGAAGAGGGCCTGCGCGTACAGGACGCCAAGATCGCCAGCGCCGTGATCGACGCCGGACGCGCGCTGCTGATCGTGCTCAACAAGTCCGACCTGCTCGAACGCGGCGCGGCGGCCAACGCGGCGATCAAAAAGCAGCGCCAGGACCACATCGCCTTCGCCGACTTCGCGCCACACCTGCTCGTCTCGGCGAAGACCGGTGCCGGCGTCAACAAGCTGCTCGCCGCGGTGCGACGCGTACACGATAGCTGGAGCAGCCGCGTCGCCACCGCCGAGCTGAACCGCTTCTTCGAGGACATCGCCCTCGCCCACCCGCCGCCAGCTCACCGCGGCCACGCGGTGCGCTTCTACTTCGCGCAGCAGCCGCAGGCGCAGCCGCCGACGATCATCGTCTCCACCAACTATCCGCTAGGCGTCCCCGAGTCGTACAAGCGCTACGTGGTGGGCAAGCTACGCGAACGCTTCGGCTTCGAAGGCGCGCCGGTGCGCGTGTTCTTCAGAGCGCGCAAGGGCAAGGGCGAGGCGAGCAAGGCGAGCAAGAGCAAGGGCAAGGCGAGCAAGAAGACGAGTAAGACGAGCAAGGGCAAGGCGACGAAGGGCGGCCGCAAGAAGCGCTCGCGCTAAAACGGTGGGAACGAGCAGCAACGAATCCGAATACATGAACGACGGCACAAAGAACGCGAATTGCGAACGCTTGGTAGCCGTGCTGCGGCGCTTCGCGCAGGTCTAGCCTCTAGGCGATTCGAGGTTCGCGTTCCCTGTTCCGTCGTTCATGTATTGAAGCTCGTTACTGGCCATTCGCGCATTCATCAACGCGCCTAGGCGTCGTCGTCCTTCTTCTTACCGCTATCGCCGTCGCCATCACCGTCCGCACCGTCGTCGCTCTTCGCCGCGTCCGTCGCCTTCAGGTCAGCGCGGCTCGCCGGCGGCGGCTCGGCGCGCTCGACGGTCTGGTCGCTGGCGCGCTCGAGGCTGGCGAGCTTCTCGGCGACGAGCGTGCGCAGCGCGAGCAGCTGGGCTTTGACCGCCTCGTCGGCGTCGTCGCCGGTCTTGGCTTTGATCTCGTCGATGGCCTTCTCGAGGACGGTGACCTCGTACTTGATGCGCTCGCGCAGCGCGTCGGACATCGCCTTGAAGTCTTCGAAGAAGTCCTTCAGCTGATCGCCCTTGCGTAAGCCCCATAAGGAGTAGTGCCGGTTGTCGGCGATGTCGTGCATGTGGCGCGTCATCTTGAACAGCGGCCCGGCGACCTTGTGCGTCGAGATGATGCTGTAGGCCGAGATGATCAACGCCAGCAGCACGCCGAAGCCGACGAGCAGCAGCAGGCGCTTGCGATCCTCGCGCTGGAGCTTCTCCTGCACCTTCTTGACCTCGGCGTCACTCATCATGTCGGCGAGGGCTTTGACCTCGAGCATGCGCGACGTGGTGCGCATCTCGGCGTACCAGAAGTGGCCGAGGCCGGCGGTCAGCACGGAGGTGAGGAGCACCATGATCAGCATGAACCGCAGCTGGTATTTGCGGTTCAGCAGGTAGTTACGAAGTTTACGTTTGTGGGCCATGCCCTCGCTCCTACTGCCGGCTCAAATAGCTGTTGGCGATCTGTTGCTTGGCGCCTGCCGCGGCGCCGGCGATCAACTCGCCGAACAGCGAGCTCGAGCTCGACGGCGTCAGCTCCCGCGCGCCGACCGCCATGCTCGCCCCGCCCGAATAAAACGCTTTCAAACTGTTTCCTGGATAGGTGGCCAGGGAAACCTTGATCGAGCAAGAAATCTGCACCTGCGAGCCCGAGCGCGACGTCGTCAGCTGCAGGATCGAGCCGTCGAGCACGAAGGCGCGCATGCGGTGCTTACGCAGCAGGCTGCCCGACGGTTTGGAGCCCATGCTGCAGACCGTGACGCCGCGCACGGAACGAAAATGCCTCAGCAAAGCGCGACCGAGGCGGTCGGCCAGCTGCCGCCCGCCCTTGCCCGACTTGTTGGCGATCTTGCCGAGCAGCAGAAAGTACTTCGCGCCGGGTGACGGCGTGGCGCAGCCGGGGCCGCTGCTACCGAGCGAGCTGAGCGCCTTTTGCGCCATGCGCTTGGCGAAGCTGTTGCTCTCGCGCGCGAGCATCGCGCGCAGCGGGCCGCCGGCGCGCGTGTCGCCGATCTTGCCGAGCGCCGCGGCGGCGATGCCGCGCACGGTGTATTCGCTGTCGCGCAGCGCCGCGATCAGCGCGGGCACCGCGCGGCGCGAGCGCAGCTTGCCCAGGCGCAGCGCGGCCGCGAGGCGCACCTTGTAGCTCTCGTCGGTGCGCAGCAGCTTGATCAGGCGATCCACCGAATCGGCGACGGCGACCCGAGGCGCTAGCGCGAGCAGTGAGAGGACCGTGATCCCGATCAGGCGACGGAGCAGCGCAGCCATTCGATCAGCGCCACGCCTTTCGGTGCCGCTCGGCGAGCTGCACGTATCGGTCGGCGGACTGCGCGATCCACGCGAGCTCGGCCTCTTTGACCGGGCGCGCGACGCGCGCGGGCGCGCCTACGATCAGCGAGCGCTCGGGGTATTTCTTGCCCGGTGGCAGCAGCGCGCCGGCGGCGATCACCGAGCCGCTGCCGACCTCGACATCGTCGAGCACCGTGGCCGCCATCCCGACCAGCACGCCATCGGCGATGCGGCAGCCGTGCAGGATCGCGCCGTGGCCGACGGTCACGCCGTCGCCGATGAGCGTCGCGTGCGTGTCGGTGGTGACGTGGATTACGGTGCGGTCTTGAATGTTGGTGCGCGCGCCGATGCGGATGTGGAACACGTCCCCCCGCACCACGCAGCCATACCAGACGCTCGAGCCCGCGCCGATGTGTACGTCACCGAGCACCAGCGCCGACTCGGCGACGAAAACGTCGTCGGCGATCTGCGGGCTCATCTCCTCGAAGGTCTTGATCACGTAGCTCCACGATCCCACCTCTGCACCGCCGCTCGCAAGGGTGAGGCTGACAGCCAAGAGACTTTCTCCTTCACATTCTTCATCGGTAGGAAGCAACGCCAGCTTATGTAGGACAATGTAGACAAATTGACTTCACCTGCGCGCCCGGGGAAGATCGCTGCACACGCCCCAAACCCGTTGTTGCGGAGGAACCTGTGTCTACAAGCCTGGCTCGCACGCTGTCGCCGCTGAGCAGCGCGGAGCGCCGTAGCTTTCTGCGTTTCGAAACCGTTCTGCCCGTGCTGATCGAGGTGCATGGCCACGGCACACAGCGCTGTATCGCCCGCAACGTCTCGTGCGGCGGGTTGTGCGTGGAGCTGCGCGAGCCGCCGGCCATCGGTACGCACGTGCGCGTGTGGTTCGTCACGCCTGGCGGCGCGCGCATCGCCGCCTGGGGCATCGTCAAGAACCACTACGTGTTCAACTACTACGCCGACAAGCGCCCGCGCCAAGTGCGCGGCGCCGGCATCCGCTTCGCCGCCTTCGAGGACGGTGACCGCGAGCTGCTCGAGGCGACCCTCGAGAAGATCGAAGCCCAGCTGCACTAGCCCTAGAAAGTGGACAGAGCGCGCTTTCGCTTGTTACTAGAGCAGTCTATGTGGCGAGCACTGCATGCGCTTTTTTGGGTCCTGCTGCTGTCGCCGCCGCCGGCGTTGGCGGCGCGATCCAAGCGCGCGTCCGATGATTCGCCGTTCGCGGGCGAGCAGCGCCGCTTCGACGACAAGGCGCTCGACGCGCTGATCGGGCGCCTCAAGAGCGACAAGCTCGAGGCGCGGCTCGAGGCGGCCAAGGCGCTGCTCGAAGCCACCGCCGCCGACGCGCCGCTGCTGCACCGCCGGTTGCACCGCCGCACGCGCGTGGCGCCGCGCGACTATCGCTACGTGCTGCGCCGCATCGGGGCGCACGTTCCCAACCGACACGGCCGTTTTGGTCCGCCCCCGAAGAAGAAGGTCGACTGGCTGACCGGGCTTTTGACCTACGAAGGCCGCTCGTCGCCGGCGCTGCGCGAGGCGCGCGTTTCGGTGGCCTTGATGCGCGGGCTCGCCGCCACGCGCCGCTCCGAGGCAGCGATCTCGCTGCTGCGCTTCGCCTATCGCCACGAGGGCGCGTTTCGCGACGAGTGCGGCCGTCTGATCCGCGCCATGGGCGACTCGGCGGTGCCGGCGCTGGTGCGCGCGCGCGAGCTGCGCGACGAGCTGGCCTTCAAGATGAAACGCTACGCCGCCTACCAGCTCGACCGTATCAACCGCGCGCGTCCCGAGCTGGCGCTCAAGCACGCGACCAACGTCGGCAAGGCCGAGCTGCTGCACGCCTACGGCGAGGTGCGCTCGAGCGTCGCCGTCAACGCGGTCGTCGCTCACACCGATCACAAGAGCGTCGAGGTGCGTCGCGCAGCGCGCTGGGCGGCGCTGCGGTATGTTAGCGGTCGCGCCCCGCGCGCCAAGAAGCGCAAGCTTCGGCTCACCGGCGGGCGCACGACCGAGCGCAGCCGCTCGCTCTATCTAACGTACCGGCAGCTCGCGCGGCACGCGCTCGCCGACGCGCTCGCGCACGAGCTAACGCGCGCTGGCGGCGCGCGCGCCGGGCAGAAGCTCGAGCACGTGCGTAAGGCGCTCGTCGCCGAGGTCGAGCCGCGCACCATCGCCGAGCGCCTCTTCGCGCTCTACGATCAACGCCGCGCGAGCCGTCGCGCCGCAGCCTACCGCCAGGCCGACGCCCTCGCCCGCGCCGGCAAGCGCGACGCCGCCATCGCCGCGTTCGACCGCCTGCTGGCTATCGATCCCGAGCATCCACAGCGCGCGCTGATGGCCGAGACGTTTGTCGCCGAGGCCGGCGAGCAGCTCGCCCGCGCTGATCTCGCCAAGGCGGCGCGCTTCGCGACCAAGGCCTTGTATCTGCTCTCGGCTGCGCCGGGCAACGACGACAAAGCGCGCCGTGCCACGCGCGATCGCGCACGCGCGATCCGCCTCGTGGCCGAGACGCTTGGCGGCTCGCAGTACATCGACCCCACGCCCGAGCTGCGACGCGCGCTGTCTCTGTGGCCCAAGGTGCCGCGCGCGCAGGACGTCATCGACGCGGTGGCCAAGGGGCGCGAGCGGCGCGGCGTGGCGGTCTACGCCAGCGCCGGCGGCCTCGGTCTGTTCATCGTGGTGCTGCTCTTGGCGCGCCGCCACCTGAGAACGCGCCGCGGTCCACGGCAAACGCCCGCGCCGCGCAAGACCCCTTCGCGGCCGGCGAAATGAGCGGCTCCGCGCCCTACGTCGCCCTCGAAGGGCTCGACGGCGCGGGCACCACGACCCAAGCGCAGCTGCTCTGCGAGGCGCTCGAGCGTGCGGGTGTGGCCTGTACACGCACCTTCGAGCCGAGCGATGGCCCCATCGGAACCATGGTGCGCGACGTGCTGCGCGGCTCGCAGCGCGCGCGCGCCGACGCGCTGGCGCTGCTTTACGCGGCCGATCGCCTCGATCACGCCGAGCGCGTGGTCGCCGCTGCGCTCGCTCGCGACGAGGTGGTCGTCAGCGACCGCTCGGTCTATTCGTCGCTGGCCTATCAGAGCGACGACGTGGGCGACGGCGAGCGTGGCGGCCTCGAGTGGGTGCGCGAGATCAACGCGCGCGCGCCCGAGCCGCACCTGGTGCTGTTTCTGCGCGTCTCGCCGGACGTGGCGATGGCTCGCATCAGCGCCCGCGGCGACGCCCCCGAGCGCTTCGACAAGCTCGAGACGCTGCGCCGCGTCGGCGCCAACTACGACGTGTTGTTTGGCAACGACCCCGCCAGCGGCACGTTCGTCGTCGAGCCGGCGGGCGCGCGGCGAGCGCGCGAGGCGCGTCGTGGAGCGCGCGGCGCGCCGCTGGAGATCTGTCTGATCGATGGCGAGCGTCCCGTGCCCGACGTGGCGGCCGCCATCTGGTCCGTTTATCGTGCGTTCGCCGCCGAGCGCGGTGCGCGCTATCTCGCATCAGGAGCTTCGTCGTGACCTCCAACCGCAGACAACTCGTCGCCCTCCTCGCCTTGGCGCTGACTCTTGCCCTCGCTGGCTGCGCGCGCTCGACGCCGCCGCCGCAGAGCGCAGCGGACCCCGATGTGTCTGCCCCATCGGCGCAGGATCGCAGCACCGTGCCGCCCACGGGCCAGCCGGTGAGCCCCGAGCCGGCGAGCAAGGACAAGGGCGAAAACGACGTCACGCCCACGATCTCGGCCGCGCGCACCGCCGAGGGCCACCTCGGCATCAAGCGCAGCGAGCTCGACAAGCTGCTCAAGCGCGGCGCCAACAACTTCATCGGCCTCATCGACGTGCGGCCAGCGTTTCGTCGCGGGCGTTTCTTCGGCTGGCGGGTGCTCGGCTACCGCGGGCCGGGCGCGCTGCAGCGCGGCGACGTGGTGCTGCGCATCAACGGACAGTCGGTGGAGCGGCCGGGGCAATTCATCGGCGTGTGGCAGCGCCTGGCGACCGCCAAAGTGCTGGTGGTCGAGATCCTGAGGCGCGGGAAACGCAAGCGCTGGGCCTTCGCTATCCTCGACAGCTAGACTAGAAAACGCACGCGGAAGGCGTGACATTTCACTGCGTTTGTGGGTACCCTTGCGGGAACTCGCAGTCGTGCCGCGAAGGACGGCGCGTTGCGATGCGGAGGCGCGATGATCCCTTACGATGAGCTATGCCAGGCGCTCGAGCGCTGGGCAGCGCTGCGCCGTAACGAAGCCGAGATGGATGCGCTCGAGGCTGACGGCGCCGCTGTCGGCGGTGACGTCGATATGGCTGCCGCGGCGGTCGCCGGACACGAATACGGCTCCGAGGCCTACGCCGACCATGTGCTGGATCACGCGGGCTACGACGAGGCCGACGTCGTCGACGCCGACGAGCTCAGCGAGGACCTCGATGATGTTCACGAGATCGAGGCGCAGGACGAGGCGTATGACGAGACGCCGCGCTCGGTAGAGGTCGACATCGACGAGCAGGCGGCGATGGACGCCGACGCGCTGACGCAGCGGCCCACCGAGCTGGTGCCCGAGCACGCCGCGGGTAGCAACGATGGCATCGGCGACGTCCCCACGATCATCCCAGCCGAGGGCGAGGCTCACGGCGATCCCACCGCGCCTGGCTACGACGTCAACTTGCAGGCCGCCGAAGAGCACCGCGAAGGCGAAGCCTAAGCGTAACTGCGGCTGATCCCGCGTGACATTCCCAGGTTTCAGCGGCGCCGACTTCGACGCCTACCAGCCGCAGAAGTGGCAGAGCCGCGTCTTCAACCTCGAGCGGCTGCAGGTCAAACAGAAGCTCTCGCAGCTGGGGCGCACCTTCGCGCCCGAGATGCTCGCCAGCGACGGCTCGCTGCTCGAGCTCGAGCTGAGCAACGAGAGCCCTGCCCTCTGGAATCAGCACAAAGTCGAGTGCCAGTACCTGTTTTTCTCGCGCAACGCCGCCGCGCGCGCCGAGCTGGATGGCATCAACAGCCGCGGCCGCTCGATGGCCTCGCTGATCGAGGATCCCTCTCCCCTGCGCCAGCACGTCTTCCTCGGCGTGCGCATCGACTGCGATCAGGTCGAGATCGGCCTCAAGCTGCACAGCAACGCCGCGGTCGACCGCGAAAACCTCGTGCGCAAGCTCGCGGACCACAATCAGCGCGAGCGGCTCGCCGCGCGCCTCGCCGAGCTGCCCGCAGGCTTCACCATCGGCCTGACGGGACACGACGAGGTCAGCGTGGCAGGCATCGACGGGGCCGCGCTGACGCAGCTCGCCGCCGACCTCGGCGAAGCCGACAGCTGGCTGTCGGTGCACACGACGTTTTCACGCGACGACGCGCAGCTCGCCGAGGCGCAGTTCGCCGAGCGCGTGGCCGAGCTGATGCGCGCGCTGCTGCCCGTGATGCACGAGATCGCCTGGAGCCGCGACAACGACTGCCTCTCGATGAGCGAGACGCTGCGCGAGAACAAGGCCAAGAAGAAGCAGAAGGGCCTGCAGAAGAACGACCGCGTTCGCGTGCTGGCCGGGCTGTTCGCCGGCAAGGTCGGCGTGGTTCAGTCGATCGACCCCAAGGGCGGGCTCAAGGTGATGCTCGGGTCTATGCCCGTGAAGCTCTCGTCGGACGAAGTGCAGAAGGTCTGAGCGCGCCCCCGGCTGGCAGGGCGCCGCGCGCGGCTGGGCGTCAGCCGAGGATGAAGTACAGCGCGATGCCGATGCCGGCGAGCAGCACCAGGATGCCGACGATGAGGGCCCACTTGCGGCCGGGGTTCATCTCGCGGATGAACTCGCCCTCGTCCATCTTCTCGCCGGGCACGTAACCGTCGGGCACTTTGACGGCCTGCATCATCTGCGTCTTGCCCGTGCGCAGCGAGAGGCGCCTGGCCTCTTCCTCGGACATGCTGCCGTCGTCGACGTACTTGCCCTTGAGGTCGTCGGCGTCTTTGGCGTCCTTGTTCTCGGTGGCGGCGGATTCTTCGGTCTCGCCGCTCTCGGCCATCGCCGACTCGACCTCGCCCTTGAAGAACCACATCGTCTCGCGGAAACGGCCGCCGCCCGGCCCCTGTTGGGCCGCCTGCTGCTCGCCCGCTTTGACCGCGGCGACCTCTTCCGACTGACGCATGCTGACGCGCTGGCCGCCCGCCATCTCGCCGACGACGGCGCCCGACTCGGGCGTGACGGTCTTGGTCGACTGCAGGCCGCCGTCGTGCAGCGCGCCGCCCTGCATGACGGTCTGCGGGATCGGCGCCTCGGCGGCGGCTGGCGGAACGGTCGCCGGCCGCGCTACCGGCACGGGCGCCACCGGCGGTGCGGTGGCGGCGCTCGGCGGCACGGTGGCGGCGCGATCGTCGACCGCCCCGAGGGTGGCAGCCGTGCTGTCGAGCTGCTGGCCCTGACGCTGCGCCTGAGCCATCGCCGCCGCCGCAGTGACGTCGTCGGCGCGCATGTTCATCATCGTCTTGGCGTTGTCGTCGACCTGCTGTCCGTCGGGCGCTAGCACCACCTGCTGCTTGGCCGGATCAACGGCTGGGATCTCGGACGACGGCGGGCGGTCGCCGCCGGTCAGCGCGGTGACGCCGTGAAGCGGCGTCTCGAAGGAGACCGGCTGGCGAGGCGCGGGCGCCTGGGCGGCTGCGCCGGCGCCGGCGAGCCCGTCGACCTCGCGCAGAAACTGCCGCAGCGTGAGGTGGCGACGGCTCGAGCTCTTGGCGAGCGCCTTGGCTACGAGCTGGTCGGCGCGCGCGTCGAGCCCCGGGACGCGTGACGACAGCGGCGGCGCGTCGGTCTTCTGGTGCGCCTCGATCAGGTCGTCAGCAGAGCCAGCAAACGGCGGCTGCCCGCTCAGCATGTAGAACATCAGCGCGCCGAGGCTGTAGATGTTGGAGCGCTGGTCCACCGGGCGGCCAGCCGCCTGCTCGGGCGAGAGGAACTCGGCAGTGCCGAAGACGTGGCGCTTGATCGGCGCCGCGACGCCGAAGCCGCGCAGCCGCGCGCGTCCATCGGCGCAGAAGACGATGTTGTGCGGCGCGAGGTCGCGATGGATCACGCCGACCTTTTGCGCTTCGGCGAGCGCGCCGCCCACGTCGCGCACGATCGACTGCGCCTGCTCGAGCGACATCGCCCCACCAGCGATGGCGTCGGAGAGCGTGTGCTGAGCCGGTGGACCGAGCACCACGTAGAGGCGCCCATCATCGAGCTTGCCGTGATCGATGACGCCGGCGAGCGCGGGGTGCTCGACCTTCTGCAGCTGGCGCATCTCGCGGCGCGCGCGCTCCATGTCGAGCGGCGAGGGAAAGACGGCCGCGTCGACGATGCACAGCTCGACTTCGGCGTTGGTCTGCGAGTCGCGCGCTACCGCCACCTCGCCCACCGGCAGGCGCGTCTGCGGGCGCTCGACGGTGTAGCGCGCGGCGAACGTGGCACCGGGCGTGAGGCCGCCGGCCGCGGGGGGCGCCGCGTGCGCTGGCGCCGCTGCCGCCTGAGGTTGTGTCACCGCCGCGGAGCTCGAGGCGGCGGCTTTGGCCACGCCGATCAGATCGGGGTCGGCCTGGTAGCCGAACATCGTCTTCTTCGCCTCTTCGCCGGGCGTGAGGCGAAAGCCGCAGTGTCCACAGAAGACAGCGTCGTTGGGGTTACCGTTACCGCACTTGGGGCAATTGGACATGGGATCCCTACGAGGCGTTCAGACGTGCTGGCGAAGGTCCACAGGGTATCGTCGCGGCCCCAGGAAGGCAAGAATCCCGGGGTAAATCGCGACGCTGCGGCGCCCGAGGTATTGCCCCGCCCGGCACGGCCCCGCCAGGGCGAGTCGCTTGACAGCTCGGCCGCGTTGGCCTAAACACCGGTGCTTCGACAGGCGGCTACCCGCCGAAAACCACAGGTGCATCATGTCTTCGCTCTCTCGATTTACCGAAGCCCGTCGCCGCCTGCGCAACCGCAAGGCCGGCCGCAAGCGCAAGAACAAGCTCGCGGAGCGCTCGACGCTGACGCAGGAAGAGCTCTTCGCCGGCTGTGGCGAGCCAGGGCAGCCCGCTCCCGGTTTGGCCGCTCCTGGTCTGGCTGCGAAGCAGTCCTAGCGCCGCCCCGCGCCCGCTCCCTACCCCATCACGCGCTCGACGTTGTAGACGCCTTTGACGCGCTGGAGCGCGCGCATCACCTGTTTCAAATCGTTGAGGTGACCGACGCGGAAGTGAAACGTGTTGGTCGCCCGCTCTCCGCTCACGCGGCACTCTGCCTGCGAGATGTTGACCCCCTGCTCGGCGAAGGTCTTGCTGATCTCGGCGAGGATGCCGGGCTGGTCGGTGGTGTGGACGTTGATCGCCACCGGGTGGTCGGTCTTCGAGCCCGAATCCCACGCCACGTCGATGCGCCGCTCGGGATCGAGGTCGAGCGCCTTCGAGCAGTCGATCTTGTGCACGGTCACGCCACGGCCGCGCGTGATGAAGCCGACGATGGCGTCGCCGGGCAGTGGGTTGCAGCAGTGCGCGAAGCGCACCAGCACGTCGCCCTCGCCCTGAACGCGGATACCCGATGGGTTGCGCCGCGTGACGCGCTGGATCAGCTGCGAGATGCGCCCCGGGCGCTTGACGCCTTGCTGCTCTTCGAGCTCGGCCTGCTTTTCAGCCTCGGCGATCTCGGGAAACACGCTGCGGATCACCTGCGCCGCGGTGACCTTGCCGAAGCCGACCTGCATCAGCAGGTCCTCTTCCTTGTTCCCGCCGAGCCGCAGCTCGCTCGCCGCGCGCGCCAGGCCGCCGCTCTTTTGCGCCTTGCTGAGCGACTTGCCGGCCTTCTTGAACTCGCGCTCGAGCAGCTCGCGCCCCAGCGTGCGCCCCTTCTCGCGCTGCTCGCCGCGGATGTGGTGGCGGATCTTGGAGCGCGCGCGCGCCGTCGTGACGAACTTGAGCCAGTCCTTGTTGGGCTTCTGGTTGGGGTTGGTGATGATCTCGACGACATCACCGTTTTTGAGCTTGTAGCGCAGCGGGACGATCAGGCCGTTGACCTTGGCGCCCGCGCAGTGGCTGCCGACCTCGGTGTGGATCGAAAACGCCATGTCCACCGGCGTAGCGCCGCGCGGGAAGGCCTTGACGTCACCCTTGGGCGTGAAGACGTAGACCTCGTCGGCGAAGAGGTCGATCTTGACGGCGTCGATGAACTCGGCCGGATCCTTGAGGTCGCGGTGAAACTCGACGAGCTGCCGCAGCCAGTGAAACTTCTGCTGGTCCGCCGCGGCGATCACGCTCTGGCCTTCCTTGTAGACCCAGTGCGCGGCGATGCCCTCGTCGGCGACGCGGTGCATCTCGTGGGTGCGGATCTGCACCTCCATGCGCTCGCCTTCGGGGCCGATCAGCGACGTGTGCAGCGACTGATAGCCGTTGGGCTTGGGCATCGCGACGTAGTCTTTGAAGCGGCCCGGCACCGGCGTGAAGCGCTCGTGCACCACGCCGAGCGCGGCGTAGCAGTCGCGGATGTTGTCGGTGATGACGCGGAAGGCGACGATGTCGTGGATCTGGTCGAGGGTGCGGTTGCCCTTGCGCATCTTGTTGTAGATGCCCCAGAGGTTCTTCGAGCGCCCCGAGACCTCGCAGAGGATCTCGTTTTCGTCCATCACGCGGCGCAGGATGCGCTCGACGGACTTGATGTAGCGCCGGCGCTCGCGGTCGCTGGCGGCGAGGGCGTCTTTGAGCTGCGCCTGCTCGTTGGGATAGAGGTACTGGAAGGCGAGATCCTCGAGCTCGGCGCGCAGCCAGTAGATGCCGAGGCGGTTGGCCAGCGGCGCGTAGATGTCCATCGTCTCGCGCGCGATGCGGTCCTGACCGTCTTGCGACATGTACTGCAACGTACGCATGTTGTCGGTGCGATCGGCGAGCTTGATCAGGATCACGCGGATGTCGCGCGCCATGGCGAGCAGCATCTTGCGGAAGTTCTCCGCTTGCCGCTCCTCGCGCGTGTTCCACGGGATCTTGCCGAGCTTGGTCACGCCGTCGACGAGGAAGGCGATCTCCTTGGAGAACTCCTTTTCGACCTCGCCGACGGTGACCTCGGTGTCCTCGACGCAGTCGTGCAGCAGGCCGGCGCAGATGCTGGGCACATCGAGCTTGAGATCGGCGATCAGCGAGGCGACCGAGGCCGGATGCACGAAGTACGGATCGCCAGACTTGCGCGTCTGGCCGTCGTGCGCGGCGGCCGCGTAGCGATACGCCCGGCGCAACAGGTCCTCGTTGGCGCCCGGGTTGTAGCGCTTTACTTTGGCGACGAGGTCGCTGACCTGGAGTAGCGAGGCTGGCACGAGTTCTTAGCCACCCACCCACGCGGGGTGAGATCGCGACAACTATCTAGAGCATACGGAGAGGCTAAGGCCGCTGCAACTTATGGATTTTGACGGCGCGCTTCGTCGATGAGGGCGATCGCGCGCGAGCTGCGGCGGCGCGCCTGGCAGTGTGCCGCGAGATATACCGCGCGCAGCTCGCGGTAGGCGACGTCCAGGTCGTCGTTGGTGATGAGGTAGTCGTACTCGCCGTGGTGCGTCAGCTCCTCGGCGGCCTTGGCGAGGCGGCGCTCGACCATCTCTGGGGCGTCGGTGCCGCGGTCGCGCAGCCGGCGCGCCAGCTCCTGCATCGACGGCGGCAGCACGAACACCATCACGGTGTCGTCGGGGTACTTGCTCGACAGCTGCATGCCGCCCTGCCAGTCGATGTCGAAGATCACGTCGCGCCCTTCGTCGATGGCGGCGTCGATGGTCGAGCGCGCGGTGCCGTAGCGGTTGTCGTGCACGATGGCCCACTCGGCGAGCTGACCGCGCTCGACCATCGCGTCGAAGCGCGCCGCGTCGACGAAGTGGTAGTCCTCGCCGTCGACCTCGCGCGGCCGCTTGGGGCGCGTGGTGTACGAGACCGAGAACGTCAGCCGCGGAAACTCCTTCATCAGGCGGCGGCACAGCGTGGTCTTGCCGGCGCCCGAGGGCGACGAGACGACGAGCAGGATGCCGCGCCCAGTGCGCGCCGAAGTGGTCACGATGAGGTCCTCGCGTCGGTCTTGGGGCGCGGCGAGGCGGCGTCCTCGCCGAGCGCCGAGAGGCGGCTGGCGACCGTCTCGGCCTGGATCGCCGAGAGGATCACGTGGTCGGAGTCGGTGATGACGATCGCGCGCGTCTTGCGGCCCTGGGTCGCGTCGATGAGCTTGCCGATGACGCGCGCCTCTTCGCGCAAGCGCTTCATCGGCGCGGAGCTGGGCGTGACGAGCGCGACGACGCGCTCTGCGACGACGACGTTGCCGAATCCGATGTTGAGCAGCTTCATAGGATCTTCCGGCGCATCCTACTCTACGTTCTGCGCTTGCTCGCGCATCTTCTCGAGCACGCCCTTGCCGTCGACGACGAGCTTGGCGACGCGCGCCTCGCTGCTCTTGGAGGCGATGGTGTTGAGCTCGCGGTTGACCTCCTGCAGCATGAACTCGAGCCGTCGCCCCACCGCGTCGGAGGCGTCGAGCATGCCGGCGAGCTGCGCGAGGTGGCTGTCGAGGCGCGCGAGCTCCTCGCTGACGTCGCCGCGATCGGCGGCGAGCGCGATCTCTTGCGCCAGGCGCGAGGCGAGCGACTCGTCGCGCAGCTCGTCGCGCTCGCTTTCGCTGAGCAGCCGCTCGACGCGCTCGCGCATGCGCTGCGCGCGGCGCTCCGGCTCCGCTGCGACGAGCGTGACGATCTCGGCGACGAGCGTCTCGAGCGCGCCGACGTATCCGGCGAGATCGGCGCGCAGTGCGGCGCCCTCGCGCTGGCGCATCTCGAGCAAGCGCTCGAGGGCTTGCTCGAGGCAGGGCTCGATGCCGCGCCACAGCGCGTCACCTTCGGGGCGCGCCGCACCGCCGAGCAGCTCGCGCTGCGGCGGCACGAGGTGGGCGGCGGCGGCGACGTCGCAGCCGACCACGTTGGCGAGCTCGCGCAGCGCCGCGCCCAGATCGGCGGCGAGCGTTTTGTCGAGCCGTAGGGGCGCGCTGCCGCCACTAGCACTATCGATGGTCAGCTCGACGCGGCCGCGCTCCAGCGACTGGCGCACGCCGGCGCGCAGTCGCTGCTCGAGCTCGCCGTCGGTCCAGGGCATGTGGATGCGCATGTCGAGGAAGCGGTTGTTGACGGCGCGGATTTCGAGGCGATAGGCGTGGCCGTCGACCTCGAAGGCGCCGCGGCCGAATCCCGTCATGGATCGCATGGCTGCAGCTTCTACCGGGCGCGCTTCGGCGTCAAACCCGACGTGTGAACGTTTGTTATCGGTTCGATCCGGAACGTTCGCTTACAGTGTGCTCGGTGCACGGATTTGCGCGTTGAAATCATGGAGGTTATCGGGGTCGCGGCGTGGCACATGCATTGCTCTTGCACGGGTACGCCCCCATGGGTAAGCCCGTCTAGGTAAGCCGAGGATCGGACTATGCTTCCAAAGCCCATCGCCGCCGCCACCGCAACCCTCGCCACAGTCGCAGCCCTCGTCGCCATGCCGAGCGAAGCTCAGGCCTGCCGCGACATCTGTCACGAGAGCTACGACGTCGTCTACTACTACGAATACAAGCCGCGCGTACGCTATCGCCACATCCGCCTCACGCCGCCGCGCTGGTCGATGGGTCTGCACCTCACCGGCCTGACCGCCAACCACAAGGTCGGCGACGAGGCGGTGGCGCTCGGCGGCATCGGCGGGCACCTGCGCTTCCGCGGCTATCGCTGGGGCGCCGAGCTGGCGGTGGACGTGCTCGGCCGCGACTTCGCCGACGGCGGCGTGACGCGCATCTCGGTTCCGATTCAGGCCTCCGCCCTGCTCTATCTGATCCCGCGCGGCCGCTTCAACCTGTTCATGCTCGGCGGCATCCGCGTCGTGCCGACGCACATCCGCTACGACCTCTCGAACCTCAAGACCGAGCAGAACTTCACGCAGTTCGGTATGCAGGGCGGCATCGGCGCCGAGCTGCTGCTCAGCCGCTGGTTCGCGCTCACCGCTGACATCCGCGCCTTCGGCGTGGTGCGCAACGACAACGACTCCGACGGCCAGTACTACACAGGCGTCGAGCGCCCCATCGTCGCGGAGAAGGCGGTCGGTCTGCAGTTCAACGTGGGTGCATCGCTTCGCTTCTAGTCTTCAGCGTCAGTCAGCGAGATCAGCAGCCGGCAGGGGATCCTTGCCGGCTGTTTTTGTGTTTGCGCGTGCTAACCTAGAACCATGTATCGCGACGATCTCGAGGCACTCGAAGCAAGAGTTCAAACGCTTGAGGCCGAGCTCGAGGCGGAGCGTTGCTCGCGGGAGGCTGCACAGGCTGAAGCGCGCGCCGCGCGCGCTGCGGCCAACGAGGCAGACCTCAACGCGCGACGCAGCGGCTTCGCCACGCACGGTGACGGCTCGTGGGGCTCGGGTGGATGTCGATCGGGGTTAGGCCAGCACTGGGGCGGCGCGATGGTGCTGCTGTTGCTCGCCATCACCGGCGCGATGATGCTTAGCCAGCTCTGCACGCGCAGCCGCTACGCCGGGCACCTCGGCGAGCGCTTGCGCCGCGCGCGCCTCGCCGCTGCGCGCTGCGAGCGTGCGAGCATGTACCCTGCCGGTCGCACCGCGCTGTCCGCGGCGCGCGAGGCGCTGGCCTCGGCACGCTCGGCCTACGTCGCTGCTGACTACTCGCGCGCGGCGGCGCTCGCCAGCACCGTGCTGCTTCACGACGAAGAGAACCCCGACGGTCTGCTGGTCTACGCCGCCTCGCAGTGCAGCCTGCGCAACGCGCGCTCGGCTCGCGCGGCGCTGCGCCGCATCGAAAACTCGGCGCGGCGCGCGATCATCCGCTCGGTGTGTGCGCGGCACGGCGTCGAGCTCGGCAAGGTGCGACCGCTCACCAAGAAGCAAAGCAGTGCATCGCAGCGTGCCGCCAACGAGGCCAAGGACGATCAGGCCAGCAAGGGCGACAACAGCAAGGCCAGTAAGGCCAGTAAGACGGCCGAGAACTACCTCGCCGACCCCCTCGACGTCGGCGCGCGCGACCCGTTCGCGACCCCTTCTGACGCAAGACAGTAGCCATCCCTGCATCGCTCAGGCCCCGGCGACGCTCCGCGCCTCGGTAAGTACGAGCTGCTCGGCCGCATCGCGGTCGGCGGGATGGCCGAGGTCTTTCTAGCGCGCACCGCGGGCCCGGCAGGCTTCTCCAAGACCGTCGCGATCAAGCGAATCCATCCGCACCTCGCGACCGACCCCAGCTTCGTCGAGATGTTCATCGACGAGGGGCGCGTCGCCGCTCGTCTGACGCACCCCAACATCGTGCAGATCATCGACCTCGGCGAGGCTGGCGGCGAGTACTTCCTCGCCATGGAGCACGTGCACGGGCGCACGCTGGGCGAGGTCATCGGTCGCGCGGCGGAGCGCGGCGAGGCGCTGCCCCTCGGCGTGGTGCTGACGGTGGCGGCCAACGTGCTCTCGGCCCTGCGCTACGCGCACGCGCGGCCCGAGGGCGCGGTGGTGCATCGCGATGTCACGCCGCACAACATCCTCGTCGCCTTCGACGGACACGTGAAGCTGGTCGACTTCGGCATCGCCAAGGCCAAAGACCGCGTGCACAAGACGCGCGCCGGCGTGGTCAAGGGCAAGGCGCGCTACATGCCGCCCGAGCAGCTCGGTGCCAAGCGCGTCGACGGGCGCGCCGACCTCTACGCGCTCGGCGCCGTGCTGCACGAGACGCTCAGCGGCGTGAAGCTGTTCTCCGATCTCAATGACGCGCAGCTGTTCGATCCCAAGCGCAAGCGGCAGGTGGTCGCGCCGAGCGCCTGGCGCGCAGATGTCCCGCCGGAGCTCGACGCGCTCGTGCTGCGGCTGCTGTCGCATGACGCCGACGCGCGGCCACCTAACGCCGCGGCGGTGCTCGAGGCCATCGAGCACATCATGTTGCGCGCGCGCACGGTGGCGAGCAGCGAGCGCGTGGCAGATCTGATGCGCACGCTGTGGAGCGCGCACGAGCGGCAACTCGCCGCGGATGGCTTCTCCGCGGCAGACATCTCCCCGGCAGACAAGGAAGCGGCGCTGCGCGAGGTGTCGACGGCCGACGCGCCGGTGCCCGACGACTTCGCCGACGACGACACGGACTCGTATGCGGGCGCGCCGACGTTGGCGGCGCCGACGTCGCAGCTGCGGCGCGACGAGGACGTGCGCACGCAGGTGCGGGCGTCGCCTGCGGTGCTCGACGTGCCGACGCGGCCGCGCCAGCGCGGGCTGCATGATGCAGCGACGTACGTGCGGCCGGCGGCCGAGGCGCCGCCGGTGCGCAAGGCGGGCTTGGGGATCGTCGTGTTGGGGGCTGCGGGGGTGGTGGCGTTGGTGACCGCGGTGGTGTTGGCGGTGGGGTTTGGTCGTGACGGTGCGCGGTCCGAGGGCGGGAGCCGGATCCGGGTGGCGAGTGCCGACAGCCGAGCGCCGAATCCGAAACCGAATCCGAATCCGAATCCGGAGCCGAAACCGAGTCCCAATCCGGAGCCGAATCCGAGTCCGAGTCCGAATTCGAGACCGAATCCGAATCCGAGCTCGGGCACGACGGAGGCGCACACGAAGACGGCGTTGCGCAAGGAAGTGCGGAAGGACCTGCGCAAGGACGTCCGTATTCTGCCGCCGCGGCCCAGACCGCGGCGCAGGCGGCGCGATGCCGCTTGGGGGCGGGTCGTGATCGAGAGTGTGCCCCCGGCGCAGGTCTATCGCGCGGGAGTGGTCGTGGGGCGCACGCCGTGGTCGGCGAAGGTGCGCGCTGGACCTGTGCGACTCTCGCTGCGCGGGGGTCAGCCGCGTTTTCAGTACGCGCTGGCTTTCGAGGTGCGCGCCGGTGAGACCGTGACCAAACGAGTGCGGGTGCCGCGTGCGCGTTTGCGCGTGGGTGCGGTACCCTGGGCGCGTGTGCTTATCGATGGGCGCTATGTCGACGACACGCCAACCAAGCTGCTGTGGCTGTACGCCGGGCCTCATCGGTTGGAGCTGGTCTATCCGGCGGGCGCGCAGAAGCTCCGGCACGTGCGCCGCATCGACGTGCGGGGCGGCGAGGACCTGCGCGTGACGTATGACTTCAGAAACCACCAGCGCTCGACGCCACGATGAACGAAAGGCCGTCTCGACGATGCGCGGCCGGTTCGGCGCGCCGCTGTTGCTGCTCCTGCTCGTGCCGCTTTTCGGCGTGGGCTGTGGCGCCAACGGAGGCGGTGGCGTGGACGACGTGCGGCTGCGGGTCAACGCCGTCATCGATGCCACCCTGTTGGCGCGCGTGGTGGTCGCCGTCGTCGCCTCGCCGACGCAGGTCTGCGTCGAGGCGAGCAGCAGTCGCTGCAGCGAGCTGCCGACGGCGCAGGCGGCGCGCGACGCGGCCGGCTTTGTCGGCGAGCAGGTGCTCGATCGCGATAGCGGCTCGACGGCGATCTTCTCCGAGCTGACGCATGGGCCGGCCTGCTTCGTGGCCGAGGCGTTCACCGCCAACGACACGGTGCTCGGCGCGGGCTGCGCGGAGGTGGACCTGCAGTTCGAGCGGCACCGCGTCGAGATCGAGCTGGTGGAGCGCTAGTGGGCGGCGTGCGCCAGTTGCTCGCAGCGCTCGGCGCGGTGGCGTTGCTCGCCGTGGCGCCGGCGGCGGCGCATGCCGACGAGCCGCGACGCAGCCCGCAGCAGGCCCTCGCCGATGGCGTCGAGGCCTACGTGCAGGTGCAGTATGGCCAGGCGGTGATGTACCTGAGCGCGGCGCTCAAGGGAGCGCTCGAGAAGAACACCGTGCAGCGCGCCTACTTCTATCTCGGCTGCACGTACCTGGCGCAAGAGAAGCACGACGAGGCGCGCGCGGCGTTCGAGCGGCTGCTGGCCAGCGATCCTGCCTTTGTCCCCGACCGCAAGCTCACCTCGCCGAAGATAGGTCGCTTTTTCGAGTCCGTGCGGCGCAGCTACCCGACACCGCCAGGGCCGCCGGAGCTTTCGCACGTGCCGCCACGCCGGCTCGCGCGCCCGTTCACCGAGCTTCGCGTGGTGGCGCGCAACGTCACGCGCCGGCTGCGCGTGCGGCTGCGTTATCGCGCCGCGGACGCGCCCGGGTTCTTCACGGTGGCCGCGGAAGCAGGCGGCGCGGGCGCCGCGCGCTTTCGAGTGCCCACGCGCGAGGCGCGCGCCATCCGCTACTACTTCGAGCTGGTCGACGACAACGGGATCGTGCACCAGCGCCTTGGCGAGCCCGCGCAGGCGTTCAGCCTCGAGCGACGAAGACGCCGACGGCGCCGGGCAGTCGCGGCGAGCACGCCGTGGTATCGGCGCTGGTGGGTCTGGACGCTGGTGGGCGTGGCGGCAGCCGGGGCTGGTGCGGGCGTGGGCATCTACGCGGCGACGCGCGGCGGCGACGCGTCGGAGGCCCGCGTGACGATCCTGCGGCGCGACGCGTCGGGCCAAACGGTGCCCGCGTTCAAGTAGCGTGCGGGGTGTACATGTGGGGCTTCTGGGCTATGATCTGATAATCCTTGCGTCACGTTAGACTCAGTTATGGAAGGCTCCTGCCCGCATTCGCAGCGGTGGTGGTGCTGCTGGCGGCGGGGATCTTCGCGGGCTGCCCAGGCAGCACCAACGCCGACGATCCTTGCCTCGGTGTGACCTGCGGCCCTGGTCGTACGTGCGTCGACGGGCAGTGCAAAGACGACGGATCGACGGTCTGCAACGGTACGGTCTGCGCGCCGGGCGCGACCTGCGTCAACAACCGCTGCGTGGAGTCGTGCGGCGCCGGCGCCAGCTGCCAGAGCGGGCTCGAGTGCTGCGCGGGCTCGTGCACTGACCTCGCGAGCGAGCTCGACGCCTGCGGCGGCTGCGACAAGGCATGCGGCAAGACCGCCGACAAGTGCGCTGGCGGCACTTGCGTCTGCGGGACGGGCGCTGCCTGCGGCTCGGGCGAGGTCTGCTGCAGCGGAACCTGCCACCAGGGGCAGTGCCCATCGGGAACGTGCGGCGACAGCACCTGCGACAGCAACGAGTCGTGTCAGACCTGCCCCGGTGACTGCGGGCCCTGCGGGCCGGCATGCGGCGACGGCGCCTGCAAGGGCGCGGAGAACTGCAAGACCTGCGAGAAGGACTGTGGCAAGTGTCCGCCCGGTTGTGGCGACGGCAACTGCGATGGCAACGAAGACTGCACCAGCTGCTCGCTCGACTGCGGCCAGTGCCCGGCCAAGTGCGGCGACGGCCAGTGCAATGGCAGCGAAGACTGCACCAGCTGCCCGGCCGACTGCGGCCAGTGCCCGCCGAGCTGCGGCAACAACGCGTGCGACAACGGCGAAGACTGCAAGACCTGCCCGGCCGACTGCGGCGCGTGTCCGCCGAGCTGCGGTGATGGGCAGTGCAATGGCAGCGAGACGTGCGTGACGTGCGCGTCGGACTGCGGTCAATGTCAGTGCACGCCGGGGATGAAAGAAACCAACGCCGCTGGCTGCGCCGCGTGCGCCGAGCAAGAGCGCACCTGCCAGGCCGACGGCACGTGGGGCTCGTACGGCGCGTGTCAGCCGCGCTGCACCGCCAACCAGGTGTGCGTCAACAATCAGTGCGCGGCCTGCACGCCGGGTGTGCAGGAGACGCAAGACTGCGCCTGCGGCACGCAGACGCGCACCTGCGACGCCAACGGCAACTGGGGCGCCTACGGCAGCTGCGTCAGCACCTGCCAGGGCGGTATGACGTGCCTGACGGGTGGGCGCTGCGGCAAGACGTACACCGCCTATAGCGCGGCCGGCGGCCCCGAGTGCGGCTATCAGTACGTCGGTACCGTGCAGACGTACTTCTACTGCGAGCCCTTTGACTACTGCGAGAGCTCGAGCCAGAAGCGCTGCCGCAAGTACGACCCGCATCAGGTGGGCGACGACTACCACGCCTTCGCCAGCGGCGGCGGCCCCGAGTGCGGCTATCGCTACGTCGGCACCGTGAAGAAGAACTTCTACTGCGCCTGCGGCGATCTGTGCGCGTCGAGCAGCCAGAAGCGCTGCACGATCTCGGGCACCGAGTGCAACGTCGCCGTCTACAACGCGTGCGCGTCGGCGGGCGGCGCCGAGTGCGGCTATGTCTACGTCGGCACGGTCAAGCAGGACTTCTATTGCAAGCCGGGCGATCGCTGCACGTCATCGTCGCAGAAGCGCTGCACGGTCTCGACGACCTGCGGCGCGGGCTCGACCTACTCGGCCTACCGCAACGCGGGCGGCGCCAACTGCGGCTACCTCTACGTCGGCACGGTCAAGGTGGACTACTACTGCCAGCCTGGCGACACGTGTCAGTCCTCGTCGCAGAAGCTATGTCGGCGTTAAGGGCCCGCGAAGGAGTAAGCTGAGCGCTCGGTCCGTGCGCCGTGTCGCGTGACCGTGACCGTGACCGTGACCGTGACCGTCAAAGCAAAGCTACTCGCGCTGGCGCTGCTGCTCGCTGGCTGCCCTGCTCCGCGCGACACGCCGCGTCCCGCCAAGCGCGTGGCGTTCTGGCACACGTTCAACGCCGAAGAGACCGTCACGCTCAACGCGATCCTCGCCGAGCTGCGGCGCGGGGCGCTGCGCGACGTGGGCGTGCGCTCGACGGTGGTGCCGTTCGCGCAGGCGCTCAACGCGTTTCGGCGCGCGGCCGGTAGCTGCGGCCCTGGCGCGCCGGAGCTGTTTCGCGCCGAGCTGCCGTGGATCCCCGAGCTGGTCGCGCGCGGGCTGATCGTGCCGCTGCCGCCCGACGCGCCGGCGGAGAAAGACCTGCTGCCGCCGGCGCAGCGCGCCTCGCGCTATCGCGGCCAACGCTGGGCGCTGCCGGCGAGCCTCGATTGCCTGGCGCTGCTCTACGATGGCCAGCGGTTGGACAAGCCGCCGGCGAGCCTCGACGCGCTGGTGGCGGCGGCGCGGCGACTGACGGTCGACGCTTCGGGCAAGCACGTCGGGCAGAGCGGCTATGACGCGGCGCGCGTGGCGCGCTGGGGCTTCTACGTGCGCGCCGACGCCTACTGGTTCCTGCCGTTCCTGTGGGCCGCGGGTGGGCGTTTGTTCGACGCCTCCAGCGGGCGCGTGTACGTCGACGACGAGCGCGCGGTGGCGGCGCTCGAGCGCTACGCATCGCTTTCGCGTGGGCTCGGCGTTGCGCCGCCGCGGCCCAGCCTCGGCGGCGACTACGAGGACCAGGCGCGCCGCTTCGCCGGCGGACAGGTGGCGATGATCGTCAACGGGCCTTGGGCTACGGCGTCGATCCTCGAGCGCTTGAGGCCACGCTCGCGGCTGCGGGTGGCCCCGTTTCCGCGCGCGCCCGACGGTCGGCCGGCGGCGCCGCTGTCTGGCCACGCCTACGTGGTCTCGCGCTGCGCCAAGGATCGCGCGGCGGCCTGGCAGCTGGCGCGCTACCTCGCCGCCGCCGACGCGCAGGAGCGCTTCGCGCGCCGCAACGCGCTGCTGCCCGCGCTCGGCGCCGTCTACAAGCGCCCTCGCCTCGCGGGCGACGCGTTGATTCAGGGCTTCGCGCTCGCGCTGGCGGCGTCGCGCGAGCGGCCGCAGCACCCGGCGATGGCACGCATCTTCGACGACTTCACGCCCGCGGTGCAGGCGGTGCTGCTCGGCGAGGCGACGGCACGCGAGGCGCTGGCCGGCGTCGCGCGCGGGTGGCGATCGCGGCTGGGGTTGGGCGCAGATGCGGGTTCGGGCACGGGTTCGGGCACAGGTTCGGGCACGGCTTCGGGCATGGGTACGGGGACTGGGCGATGAGCGTGGGCGAAAAGCGCTGGGGGCTGCGGGCGCAGCTGATGCTCGTGCTGGCGCTAGCTGCCGTGGCACCGACCGTGTTGCTCGGCGGCCTTTCGATCCATCGCGCGCGGCGCGACGTCCAGCGCGAGGTGATCCGCGGCAACCTGGCGCTGATCCGAGCCATCGGACAGCAGCTCAACACCACGCTGCAAGACACGCGGCGCGCGCTAGTGGTCGCGGCCGCTGCGTGGGCGGCGCGCGGCAAGCCCACACCGCGCGTGCTGCGACGGCTGCAGGCCGAGGTCTCGCTGCTGCGCTCGGTGGCCGTGCTCGACGCGCGCGGAAAGCCCATCGGCGGTGATGCCCTGCCCGCCGGCGTCACGTTTGGTCTCGACCTCGCGGGCAGCTACGGCGGCTACGTCAGCGAGGTACTCTTCGAACGCGGCGGCGGCGGTGCCGTGCGCCGGCAGGTGCTGCTCGTCGTGCAGGCGCGCGATCGCCGCGGCGAGCTGGTCGGATTTCTCGCCGCGGTGGTCGACCTCGCCTTCGTCACGCGCCGTCTGGCCGACGCGCGCCTCGGCCCCGGCGCGTCGCTGCTGGTCGTCGACGGCAACGGGCGGCGCGTGGCCTCGGCAGGCAAGCTGCCAGCGATGCGCGCCGCCGCAGGCATGCCGCTTCGCGACCATCACCCCGGCGTCGACGCCGTGCTCGCCGCGCACAGCGAAGGCCACCTCGAGCTGACAGACGCCGCCGGCGAGCGCTGGGTCGCCATCTACCGCAACATCGCCGGCATGAGCGCGTTTCGCGGCGTGCGCTGGGCGGTGCTGCTGCAGCAGCCCACCAGCCAGGCGTACGCGCTGGCGCGCAAGACGACACGCGACACGCTGATCGTCGCCGGCGTGGTGCTGGCGCTGGCACTCGGCGCGGGCGCGTTCTTCGCGCGCCGCATGACGCTGCCGCTCGCCGGCCTCGTGCGCCGCACAGAGCGTGTCGCGGCGGGCAGCCTCGATGACGACCTCTCGCGCGTGCCGGAAGGGCCCGCGCCGCGCGAGCTCTCGGTGTTGGCGCAGAGCTTCGCGCAGATGGTCGACAAGCTGCGCGACAGCCGCGACCGGCTCTACCGGCTCACCGAGTTTCGCCGCAACCTCGTCGAGAGCATCCCGGTTGGCGTGATGTCCATCGATCGCGACGGCGCCATCCGCAGCATCAACCCGGCGCAGCAGCGTCTGTCGCGCGTCGACGGCGAGGCCGTGATGGGGCGCTCGATCCGCGACGCCTTTCCCACGCGCGAAGGCGACGAGCCGGTGCTCGACGCGCTGCCCGACGTGCTCGGCGCGGGGCAGACCGTCGACGTGACGGTCGATGGCCGCACCACGCCGTTCAACCCAGAGCCCTGCCCGCGCTACCACGTGCGCATCAGCCCGCTCTACGACGTGGCGGGCAATGTCGACGGCGCCGTGATCCTGCAGGAGGACCTCGGCGAGCGGGTGCGCCTCGAGCAGCAGCTGATCCGCTCCGAGAAGCTGTCGAGCATCGGCATGCTGGCCGCCGGCGTGGCCCACGAGATCAACAACCCGCTCACCACGATCCTCGGCTACGCCAAGCTGCTGCTCGAGACGCGCGGCGCCGCCGCGGTCGACAGCGACAGCGACGGCGGCGAAGAAGATCCCGACACCTCGGCGCTGACGCTGATCGCCGACGAGGCGCGCCGAGTGCAGAACATCGTGCGCGAGCTGCTCGACTTCTCGCGCGTGCACGCGGTGAGCAGCGAGCCGATCAGCGTCGGCGAGGTCATCGAGCGCACGCTGACGCTCGCCGCGCCGAACCTCAAGAAGCGCGGCGTGACGGTCGAGCGCGCCATCCCCGACGACCTCTCGCCCGCCCTCGGCGACGCGCCACGGCTCGAGCAGGTGTTTGTCAACCTGATCACCAACGCGGCGCACGCGATGGACGGCGGCGGCACGCTGCGCATCAGCGCCGAGCGCGACGGCGACCGCGTAGTCTGCGCCTTCGCCGACAGCGGCGCTGGCATCAGCGCCGACGACCTGCCGCGCATCTTCGATCCGTTCTTCACCACCAAGGGCCCGGGCGAAGGTACCGGGCTAGGCCTCGCGGTCAGCCATCGCATCATCAGCGACATGGGCGGCGAGATCGAGGTCGAGAGCACGCTCGGCGAAGGCACCACCTTTCGCGTCAGCTTGCCGCCAGCCGACGCTACGGCGTGAAGACCTCGTGCACGTCGCTGGCGCCGAAGGCCTGCAGCGCGGCGCCGCCAGGCAGATAGATCCTGCCGTCGATGGTTGCAGCGCCCGTGCCGTGGCGCCGGGTTTTGATCGGCGCAAGCGTCGACCAGGCGCCGGTCGCTGGGTCGAACGCCTCGTTGTGGTCGAACACGCCGGAGGGGTGCGCGCTGTTGCCCTCGCCGCCGAAGACGAAGAGCTTGGCGCCCGCGACGGCGGCCGCGAGGCCCGCGCGCGAGGTCGGCATGGCGGGCCCGCGATCGTACGCGTCGCGCTGCGGGTCGTAGATCAGCAGCGAGGCGCGGTGCGCGGCGATGCTGCCGTCGCGCCCGCCGGCGAGATAGACCTTCTCGCCGATGAGCCCGCCGGCGAGGTGGTCGGCGACGTCGGGCATCTCGGCAAGCACCGTCCACGTGCCCGCGTTGACGTCGAGCCGATCGGCCTCGGCCTTGGCCCCCGAGCGCAGCCCGCCGAAGACGTAGATCGCGTCGCCCACCGTCACTGCCGCGCCGCCGCCGCGCTCGCGGCCGGCCGTCATCGACGGACCATCGCCCCAGCTGTCGAGCGCGGGGTCGTAGACGAAGGACGCCCCGTCGGCGCGAAACTCGAAGCCGCGCAGCGAGCCGAGCACGTAGATCTTGCCGCCGTGAACGGCGATGTTGGGATGGTGAAGCGCCACGGGAAGCTTGGCCGCGTCGCGCCAGCGGTCGGCGCTCGGTTCGTAGACCACCACGCGATCGAGCCGCTCGCTGGCGCGCCCGAAGCCGCCGACGACGTAGAGCTCGCCGCCCAGCGCCACCACGCCGCATTCCTGCTGCGGCGCCGGCAGCGAGGCTAGCGAGCGCCAGCTGCCCGCACCTGGCCCGAGGTCTGGGGCCGGACCGAGGTCGACGTCGAGGTCGGGCCCGCCGGTCGGCGCGCTGTTGTTGCACGCCGCGAGCAGTAGCCACGCGATGGTCATGACGAGGCGCTGGCGCATCGCGCCAAGCATAGCGCGTGGCGTTCGTGGCGGTTCCTCCCTATAGTCCCAGGCATGAGCAAGGCGCGACTTCTGGTTGTAGACGACGAGCGCGGCGTGCGAGCGCTCTGCAGCGACGTGCTGCGTCGGGCGGGCTACGAGGTGGAGACCGCGGATTCGGCCGAGCAGGCGCTCGCGCGCGCCCAAGCCTTCGATCCCGACCTCGTGCTCACCGACATCAACATGCCCAAGATGGACGGCATCGAGCTCTGCAAGCGCCTGCGCGAGCGCAACCCCGACCAGATCGTCGTGCTCATCACCGGCTATCCGAGCATCGAGAACGCCGTCGCCGGCATGAAAGAAGGCGCGGTCGACTACGTCACCAAGCCCTTCACGCCCGACGAGATGCGCCTCGTCGTCTCGCGCGCGTTGGCCGAGCGCGACCTGCGCGACGAAAACGAGCAGCTGCGGCGCGACCTGCGCGGCAAGCACGGCTTCGAGACGATCCTCGGCAGCTCGGCGGCCCTGCGGCGCGTGAGCGAGACCGCGCGCAAGGTGGCGCGCAGCGACACGACCGTGTTGATCCAGGGCGAGAGCGGCACCGGCAAGGAGCTCTTCGCGCGCGCTATCCACGTGCACAGCGACCGCGCGGCGCGCCCCTTCGTGGCGGTCAACTGCGGCTCGCTGGTCGGCACGCTGCTCGAGAGCGAGCTCTTCGGCCACGTCAAAGGCGCCTTTACCGGCGCACACGCCAACAAGGTCGGGCTTGTCAGCGCCGCGGACCGCGGCACCTTGCTGCTCGACGAGATCGGCGAGCTGTCGCCGGAGATGCAGCCCAAGCTGCTGCGGCTGCTGCAGGAGGGCGAGGTCAAGCCCGTGGGGGGCGTCGAGACGCACTCGGTGGACGTGCGCGTCATCGCTGCGACCAACCGCGACCTCAAGGCCGAGGTCGACGCTGGACGGTTCCGCGAGGATCTCTACTACCGGCTCAACGTCATCACCCTCGACCTGCCGCCGCTGCGCGAGCGCCCCGATGACATCCCGCTGCTGGTGGCGCAGTTTCTCGAGCGCTGCGCGATCAAGGCGCGCAAGCAGATCGACGGCATCACCGACGCGGGGCTCGACTACCTCGCGCAGCAGAGCTGGCCGGGCAACGTACGCGAGCTGCAGAACGTCGTCGAGCGCGCCGTGATCCTCGCCTCCGGCGCGGTGATCGATGTCGGCGACCTAAACGGTGATCCGGGCACCACGCTCGCGGCGGCGCCGGCCGCGCGCGTGCCCAGCGCCGCGCCCTACCTGTTCGAGAACCTGCCTCTCGACGAGGTCGAGCGTCGTCACATCGAGCACGTGATGCGCAAGGTGGGCGGGCAGAAGAGCAAGGCCGCCGACATCCTCGGCATCAACCGCACCACGCTGTGGAAGAAGCTGCGACGCTACGAAGAGGACGGCGCGCCGATCGACACCGGCGGCGACGACGAAGACGACAGCTGAGCGTGGCGGCTGCGCTGTCCGCGTGTGCGGACGGCTGTGGGCACGTCGAGCCGCGGCCAGCCATCCGGAATCAAATGACTATCTAGAGTCCACGGGAGCCTTCACCCCGGTCCCACCGTTCTGCCTGGGCGAAAAGTCCCCTCTGTCACGCCAAAACCCCCGCAATTTCGCGGTGCGTTCCGTGGCACCGCGCTTGCTTCGTCGTTGCAGCATCATGATCCACGCCGCCGCCGCAGCCGAAGCCAACGAGCTCACCGCCCTGTCGCCGCGCGAGTATCGCGTCGGCGACCTTATCGACCGGCGCTATGCCATCGTCGAGGCGCTCGGGCGCGACGGCCTGGACTCCGTCTTTCTCGTGCTCGACACGATCATGCAGCGGCGCACTCAGCTGTGGCTTGGACCCGACGGTCGCTATCACGTGCGGGGCCAGCGCGCGGCGCAGAAGCCGAGCGCGGGGCGCGACGCCGCCGAGGTGACGATGGCGAGCCCGTCGCCGCCCGCGCGCCCGCGCTCGACGCGCCCCAAGCCGGCGATGCCCTCGCCTGCCCTCGCAGCGCAGCCAACGGTCGTCGACCCCGAGCTGGCGCGGCCGCGCCGCCCGACGCCAGCGCCCGTGACCGACGACGTTGAAGCGCTCGACGACACCGATCTGCTCGAGGTCAGCGATGAAGAGCTGACCATCGAGGCGCCGATGCCGCTGACCCGGCGCAAGTCGAGCCCTCGCCAGCAGGCTGCCGAGACGGCGACCGCTACGCGGCCGATCAAGCCGGTGGATTCTCCGCCGCCCGCGCGCGAGCGGCGCTACACGCCCTTCGCGGGCGACCCCTTCGCGCGGCCGCTGACCGCCGACGAGGCGCTGGCGCTGCTGCCGCGTACGACGCCCGCGCGGCGCGCGCTGGCGTTGCCCAACGACGACGAGGAGGCGACGACACTGCACGAGCAGGGGCCGCACATTGTCGGGCCGCACATTGTCGCACCGGCCGTGATCGTCGCGCAGCAGACCGGCTCCGACGCGCTGCTCTCGCAGCCGCCGCGCCGCACGTTCGCCGTCGGCCTTGCCGTGGGCTTGGTCGTCGGCGCCATCCCGGCGTTGATCGCGCTGTTGATGTAGCGCGCTAGGCGCCTCGCACACGCGGCGCGAAGGCGTGCGGCGCGACGACGTTGACGCCGGCCTCGCGTGCGTCGACGCAGCCGCTGATCGCGCGCGACGTGTCCACCGCCAGATCCAAGTCCGGCCCGTCGCAGCGCTTGCCCGCCGCGTCGACACACACGCGCACCATCGGGCGCGCCGCGTCGCCGCCGAGGCCCTGGCTGACGACCAGCGCCAGCTCGCCGCGGCCGCCTGGTCTCTGCGGCGCGAGCTTGACCACGCTGCCGGCTGGATAACGACCCAGCGCCGCCACGAACAACCGTGATAGCGGCGCGTCGTCGCCGCGCGCGCCGTGGTTGGCCAGCGCACCGATGATCTGCTCGGCCGCGATGAACGGCTTGCCCGGCCGTGTCCAGCCCGCGGTGTCCACCGCGTCCGCGAGGCGCACGATGCGCGACAGCAGCGACAGCTCGCCTTCGGCGCTGAACTCGAGCCGCGACTCGTAGAGCACCACCAGCCGCGCCACCGTGGCCTCGCTGAGCCCCACCAGCTGCACCAGCTTGCGCGCGGTGGCGAGCCAGTGCTGCTCGATGCGCGCGCGGTCCTGCTCGGAGACACGCGAGGGCTGCTCCATGCTGTCGAGCGTGCGGTCGTTGAGGCCGATCTTGGGCAGGTCGTGAAAGAGCGCGGCCATGCCCAGCGTGACGAGCATCGTGCGTTCGAGACCAGCGCGGCGGCCGATGACGAGCGACAACACGGCCGTGTTGCACAGGTGCGTGGCGAGGCGGTCGCGGCGCTCGGGGCGCGAGGTGAGCGCCACCAGCGCGCTCTCGTCGTCTTCGAGCGCGTCGACTAGGCGTTGCATCACACGTCGCGCGTGTCGTGTTGGCGGTGCGGTGTTGGCGGCGAAGCAGGCCACGGCGCGCTCCGCGAGCAGCAGCAGGCCGGCATAGAGCGCGCCCGCCGACAGCTTGGTTGCGGGTCTGCGCGGCGGCCGCACCGCGATCCCCGTTGGCCACGTGCGGCCCAGCAACACTTGCGCCGCGCGTTCGGGCGCGCGCACGCAGAGCATCATCGCGCCGACGAAGGGCTCGAGCTGCGCCGCTTCGACCTTGGCGCCAAGCTCGATGGCGCCGAGACCGAGCGACTCCCAGATATGGCGCAACTGCTCGGCGTCGCGGTGCGCGCGGAAGTCGAGCTGCAGTGGCACGCTGTTGACGACAAAACGCTCGCCAGCCAGCGAAAGCGCGAGCCCGCCGGCTCCCTGGGTCAACGCCTGCACGTGCCGGCGCACCTCGTCCACCGCTTCGCCCACGACGTCGCTGGCGACGTCCCCCTGCCGCGCGGCCTGCAGCACGCGCGACAGCGCCGAGACGAGCTGCGCCGCGAGCGCGTGCTGCTCGGGGGCGAGCTTCGAGACGTCGCTCACGCGTCGTCCTCCGATGGCTCGGGCGAATCCCCAGTCTGCGGGTCCATGCGGCGCAGCGCGGTGTCGATGCCGGCGCGCACCGCGTCGGGCGGCTTGCGTGACAGGCAGGCGCGCAGCAGGCGCTCGGCGCGCTTTCCGCCGACCCGCTGTACCGCCTCGAACATGTCCTGCCGCTCCTCTTCGATGCGCTTGCGACGGAAGGTGTTGCTCTGCGAGATGGTTCGAAGCACGTGCTCGTTGACGTCCTCGCCGCCCCAACGGACCACCACGCGCAGCAGGCGCTGACGGTCGCTGCGCGGCCAGCTGGCGACCCGCTCGTCGCCCAGCACGTCGAGCAGCGCCGGCGCCACCGGTCGCGCCGCCACCGGGTCGTAGCCTTCCAGCATTTCGAGCACCACCGCGCGCAGCTGTCGCGTGCTGGCCGGCAGCGTGGCGATGAGGTCCGGCGCCAGGTCGACGCCAGCCAGCTCGCGCAGCGCGCAAGCGGCCTCGTAAGGCACCTGCGCGCTCTTGTGCGCCAGCGCCCCGCGCAGCGCCTGCAGCGCCACGTCTCCGCCCACGCCGCGCAGCGCGCGTACCGCGCCGACGGCGTCGGCGATGTTTTTCGAGGTGAGGCGCTTGACGTAGTAGTCGGAGAGGTCGACGCCGCGCTTGCCGATGACGCCCCGCAGCCGGTCGCGCACGGGTCCGGCTGGCGCGACGTTGAGCAGCTGCAGCAGCTGGCGGTCGGCCTCCTGCGGCAAGTGCTCGAACAGCTGGGCGAGCGGCTCGAAGTCGCTGGCGCTCATCTCGGCTACGACGCTCTCCAGCTCGACGAAGCGCCCCTGCAGGCACAGGTGGCGCAGCGTATCGGCGAGCGGCTGCGCGCCGTCGGCGAGCTCGGCCTTCTCGGCGACGGCCGCGATCGCGCGCGCTATCGCCGCGAGCGTGTCGAACGCGTGCACATCGAAGAGATGCTCGACGAGCGGCGCGACCTGCGCGGCGAGCGGGCCGCCTTCGTCTTGTTGCGAGAGCAGCTGGGCGTAGACCGCGATCGCGCGCCGCCACACGTCGTCGGCGAAACCCGCGGCCGCCTCGCGCACCTGCGCGATGGCGTGTGCTGGATCGATGGCGAGCAGCTCGCCAGGGATCTGCGGCCCGCCGCTCGCCGCGTCGAGCGCCGGTGCTGGCGAGCCGACGGCGTGCTGGCCGTGAAGCGGTCGGCTCGCCTCGGCGACGAGCACGTCGATGCTGCCCGGCGCGGCCAGGTCGACCGCGAGGCCTTCGAACAGCCCTTCGACGGCGCGATACTGCACGCTGGGCAGCGCGAGCTCCCACAGGCGCGTCACCGAGTCGTGCTCGGCGTCGCGCGCGCGCGAGGGGCGCAGCACCTCGACCAGCGAGCGCAGCTCCTCGACCGTCAATCCTGGCAGCAGCGTTAGCTCGCGCACCCCGTCGTCGAAGAGCCGGTAGGTCAGCGCGCTGTCAGCGCGCTCGCTGTAGTACACGACCCGCTCGTCGAGCAGGAGCTCGAATGGCGTCACGCGCATGTCGAGCGCCCCGTGGGCCAGCGCCGTGACGAGCGCGGCGTGCGCCGCTTCGATGCCTTTGGTGCTGGCCTCGCCGCGGCCCTCGTAGAGGTCGACGATCTTGACCGCCTTGTCGAGCTCGCGGCATGCCGCGCGCGCCGCGTCGAGCGCGACCTCGGAGACCTCGCTGTGCTGGTCTTCGAGCATGTCGGCGAGCGGAAGCGCGGCGCCGCTGCTCAGCCGCACAGCCTGCGAGGCCGCGGCTGCCACCGCCTGCGCGGCATCGTCGACCTCGGGGCCTTCGTAGAGCGTCCCGCTCAGATCGATGCCGACGCTGGGGGTCGGCTTCATCGCCAGCTCGAGCCCCGAGTCGACCTCGATCTCGGTGCCCTGGATCGCCATGTCCATCGCCTGCTCCGCGGCCGAGGCGATGGGGATCAGCGGGCCCGTGGCCACCTCCGGCGCCGCGGCAGCCGAGGGCTCAGGCTCGGTGGGGATGCTGGCGAGCGGCGGCGCGACCGGTGCTATCGGCTCGGGAGGCGGAAGGTCCACCGGCTCGGGCGGCGGCAGCGCCACGGGCTCGGACGGCTGCAGCGCGGCGTCGGTGCGAGGCGCGGCCTCGAGCAGCGCGGCAAGCTGGTCGACGAGGTCGCCCATCTCGAGATCGGGGTCACGCGGACGCGGGCGCCGAGGGCTCGGTGCGGGGCCGGCTGGCGCGGCGGCGGGCGTGAACTCGAAGACGGCGTCGTCCTCGTGCTCCTCCTCGTGCGCGAGATCGCGGCGCGAGCCAGACCCGCCGGCGAGCGCCTCGAGCTGCGCGAGCTCGTCGACCGAGACGGGGCCTGACTCCTCGTCGAGATCGAGCTCGCCCGGATCGTCCAAACGCGGCGCGGCGCGCACCGCGTTGCCGAGGCGCGGTGCGGCGGGCAGCTCGTCGACGCTGTCGGCGGCGGCGCCCTCCTCGTCCTCCATGTCGTCGAAGATGTCGGCCTCGCCGATGTCGCCGGGCAGCTCTTCCTGATCGAGGTCGTCGAGATCGAGCTCGCCGGTGCTGGCCACCACATCGAACGGATTGGAGTGCCGCGCGGCGGCCGCCTGCCGCGGCAATGGCCCCGTGCTGAACGTCTCGTCGTCCAGGTCGAGCTCGGTGCCGGCTTCACGCGCTTGGTCGCGAAAGGTCGAGCGCCGACCAGCGCGCACGCGCTGCGCGCCGGCACGCATACGCTCGGTCGGCACCCGCACCACCTCGCGGCTGTGCTGCGGGCGCACAGGCGCGCGTTCCAGGCGGCTGCCTTCCTTGTCGCGTGCACCGCGAGGCTCGGTGGGATCGTCCCGCTCGCGGCGTGTCGTGCGGTCGTCTGTGGTCGACACGGAGGTAGCTCCAGAGTATCACGCGGAGCCCTCGCGTCGGGGGCGTCGCGGCTACCAGTAGGCCTGCGCTTGGAGCTTGAATACGAGGTCGTCGGGGCGCGTGATGCCACCCACGACCTGGCCGGGGCGCAACTCGACTTTGTTGCCGTAGAAGTAGCGCGAGATCATCCCGTGGATCTCACCGCCGTTGAAGATGCGGAAGGTCAGCTTGGGCGAGATGACACGGAAGCCGTTCTCCTGGTCGTCCATGTCGAGGATCACGCGGTCGTAGCGGACCGAGAAACGCAGCCACGGGAAGATGCCGTACTCGGGCTCGATGCCCCACTTGAGATAGAGCCGCTTGTGGCGGTTGTTGGCGCGGTTGTCGGGATCCTGCTGCGGGCTCTTGACGTAGGTCGCCATGCCGAAAAAGCGCACCCGCAACGGACCGTTGAAGACTTTCCAGTTAGGCCGGCCGCGCCAGATCATCATCGGAAAGTCGATGGCGGCGACCCACGGGAACTCGCCGTCGCCGTTTTCGGATCCCGAGCGGTCGCCGAGGAAGTTGTCCATCAGGCCCTTGCCGCCGAAGCTGTGCAGGATCTCGATGGCGTTGGTCAGGAATACCGCGTTGTCGACGCGGTAATAGGCCCACGGGATGATGCGCAGCGGCCCTTCTAGGTATGGGATGCGCGCGTCGAACTGCACGCCGACCACGCTCAGCGAGGCGTCCTCGGCGTTGGACAGCGGCGGCTTGTCGCGCGTGAACTCGTGCACCGCGTAGAAGCCGAGGCGCCACGGCATGCGCGGCGGCTTGATGTTGACCGTGCCGTAGAACACCGGCGTGAAGCCCTGCTGCTGCTTGGGCAGCGCCAGGTGCGCCATGGCGCCGAAGCCGAGCTCGACCCACGGAAACTCGGCGACGATCTTGATGCCGCCCGCGTGCGTGCGGCCGAAGATGTACGTGTCGTAGGGCTGGATGTAGCCGAGAGCGTCCCAGAAGATGCCGCCGCGGATGTAGAGGCGCTTGAGCAGGCCCGAAAACTCGGCGTGCCAGGTGACGCTGGCCTGCGCGATGCCCCACTGGCGGTCGACTTGAAACTCGGCCCAGTCGCTGATCAGCGCGGCGTACATGCCGATCTCGACCGAGACGTTCTTGCCGTTGATCGAGATGAAGGCCTGCGCCCAGTCCGTCTCGTGCAGCCGCGTGTAGGCGAAGCCCGAGAGGAAGTAGTTGCTGTCGACGAGAAACGGCGTGCGTGGCCCGTCCGTGCCGGCGCCCTGCGCGCCGCTGCCGCTGCCGAGCTTGACCGACAGCGGGATGCGCGCGTAGCCGTGAAACTCGACGCGGCGCAGGATCTGGTTGAACAGTCCTTCCTTCTTGCCCGACTTGACCTTGGGCAGCTCGGAGGCGCCGGCTTCGCTGTTGGGGATCGACGGCACGAGCGGCGACGAGCCCGCCTCGCCGGTGGGCGGCTGCAGCGACGTACGCAGCTGCGCGGGCTGGCCCGCCGGCTCGCGCGGCGGCTCGGCAGGTTTTTCGGCGGCCTTTTGGGCGGCCTTGTTCTTGGTGTGCCTGCGCTTGCGCGGCGGGTCGGGCGGCGGCTCGGGCGGCAGCTTGTCGTCGGGCAGCGTTGTCTTTTTCGCGGCCGGCTTGGTGGCGGGCGCGGCGGGCGTCTTGCCCGCGCCGTCGGGTTGCGCCGCAGCGATGCGCGCTGCGCTCAGCGCGACCAAGGCGACGGCCGCGACGGACCACCTTCGAAGGGTCGAGTGCATGGTCTGGGTCCAGCCGTTTCAGCTCTGGCGGCGGCGGAGGCGAAGGAACGCGGCGAGCGCGAGCAGCGCGAGCAGCGCGAGGTCGAGCGAGGGGCGCGGCCAAAGCGACGCGCTCTCGCACGCGCAGGCCAGCCCTGTGGCGCCGAGGTTGGGCTGGCCCGTGCCGCCGTCGTTGTCGCCGCCCGGCGGCGGAGGCGTGATGCCACCGTCGATGGCCATCGGCAGATCACGGCGAAACGGACCGTCGCCGCTCGGCGCCGACGTCGGGATGCACTCGCGGCGCTCGGTGTATCCGGCGCGCTCGAGCAGCGTCATCATGTAGGCGCCGGCGCCGTAGCCGACCATCGGGATGCTGCCGGTGTAGCTGCCGTTGGGCGTGTTGACGTCGTAGAGCTCGGGCAGCAGGAAGTAGTTGGCGGCGGCCTGATCGGTGACCCACTTGAGCACGCGGTCGGCGTCGTTGACGTAGCCGAGGCGGCGGAAGGCGTCCGAGACGCGCAGGTCGATCAGGATCCACTCGTTGATGTCGTAGGTGTCGGTGCTGCCCTCGAGGCGCTTGTAGCCGCCGAGCACGGTCTGCAGGCGGCTGAAGGCGTTGAGCGTCGCCTTCGAGATCGGATCGTTGTAGGGGAAGATGTCCCAGGTGATCGCCTCGACCGTCGCGCCGTCGTAGTACTGCGATCCGGTCTGCAGCCGCTCGAGCGAGCCGGCGAGCACGTTGTCGCCGTCGAGGAAGTTGGACTTGATGCCGGCGACGACCTTGCCCGAGACGTCGGCCCAGTGCTGCGCGTCGTCGGTCTTGTCGATGCGCTTGGCCATCGCCGCCATGTCGCAGAAGCCGCGCGCCGCCGCCGCCGAGGTGTAGAAGAAGTGCTGGCGGTTATCCCAGTGCACCTCCCAGATGCCCGCTTCGGCCTTGACGATGTTGGCCGACGGCTCGAGGTTGGCCTCGAGCGCCTTGGCGACCTTGTCGCGGATCACGTCGTAGATCGTCTCGCCGTAGGCCGTCTTGGCGGACAGCCAGGCGGTGTTGTTGCTCTCGTCGAGATAGACACGCGCCGCCCACATGAACATGCCCCAGCCGTCGGTCTCGATGTTGGGCGAGGGCTGCCCCGAGTAGTCGACCTCCTCGACGCCGTTGCCGTAGTAGCGCACCACCGAGATGCGGTAGTCGACGTCGCTGACGTAGCTCTTGTACTGACCGGCTTCGGCGTTGAGGAAGAACTCGAGGCCCTTGCGCGCCTCCTCGTGGTGTCCCGTGCGGGCGAGCGCGACGATGGCGTACATGGCGTCGCGCACCCAGCCGGTGTGCCAGCCGCCGGGCGGCAGGCTCGCCAAGATCATGCCGTGGTTTTTGAGCTTGGGGCTTTGCGAGTACGGCTCGAGCACCTGGCCCATGCGCAGCACCGCCTCGGACTGGCGCCACACGGGCAGCTCTTTGGCGGGGTCTTTGATCACGTCCTTGGGCGGCGGCGTGCGCCAGGCGTCCCACTCGGCGAGCACGCTCTTGAGCAACGCGTCGGCGCTCTGGTTGTTGAGGAACGTGTTCCAGCGAGCGAGCGCCGCGCTCTTGTTGCTGTCGGACTCGAAGAGCACGACCGCGCCCCACCAAGCGCTCTTGCCGGCGTCGAGCGAGCCGAGCGACTTCTGGAAGACGTTGACCACGTCCGACTGGTTGCTGCACGTGGCGAGCACGGGGATGTCCTGACCGTTCTTGACGGACTGGTAGGCCTGCCCGCTGCAGCTCTGGCGATCGACGCCGCCGATGCCGACGTAGTAGAGCGTGCCGCCGCCGGGGCCGCTCTCGCTGGTGAGCTTGTTGGTCGCGTCGTAGGCGATGGTCTCGTTGTTGGCGGCCGGGTTCTCGTCGCCGAGGCCGCCGCCCATGTGGAAGTTGTGCAGCGCGAAGGCGTCGACGTTGACGGCCGCGCCGCCGTTGTTGGTGACCTTGAGCAGCATCACCATCGCGTTGCCGGCGTAGCCGTAGGGCGCGAAGTAGTAGGAGTCGGTGACCACCTGGCCGACCTGGCCGCGCGAGTGGATCACGTTGGTCTGCTCGAGGTACTCGACGGTGGTGTCGCTGTCGGCGAGCCAGCCGTGGCTCGAGCCGGCGCGCACGCCGAAGTAGACGTCGAAGGCCAGGTTGCGGCGCACGTACCCTTCGGCCTTGGGATCGGGGCGAGGACGCAGGTAGCGATAGGGGCGCTCGAGAAACTGCGTGATGCGCATCTTGCTCGCGTCGAAGACCTGGAAGCCGAAGCCGTTGCCGGAGACCAAGTACTGCAGCGTGCGAACGGGCTGAGGCGCGGCGTCTGCGCGAGCAGCGGCGAGCGTGACGAGGACGGCGGAAAGCGCGATGTACCGCGTAGAAGACATGCGGCGCAGTCGAGCAAGAAACCTGCCAAGCGAAAGCTTCGAAGCTACGCGCGGTTTGAAGCGATCGCGTTGCCGATCACAACAGCTGCGCGCGCGACGTCTTCGGCGGGCGCGTTGTGATTTGCAACGCTGCGATCTGGGGCGCTGGCGCTAGCGCGGCTTGGCCAGCACGAGCGGGCTGAACACGATCCACAGCGCGCCGAGGGCGACGACGAGCGCCAGCGAGAGCACGACGTTGCTGCGCTGTGCCGGCGTGCGCGGCGCGTCGCCCGCCGGCTGCAGCAGCGCGATCTGCTCGGGGTGCGGCGGTGCGCCGAAGCGGCTGACGATGACGAGCACCGCCGCGCTGGCGGCGAAGGAGAGCGCGGCGAAGTGAAGGAAGTTGATCGTGGCGAAGCGCACCAGCCACGGCGTCGTGATGAAGCGCCGCTTGACGCCGATCTCGGCGACGAAGCGCAGCGCGCCGCCCGCGAGCCCGCTCCACAGCGTCAGCAGCGCGGCACTGTTGTTGACGCGCTTGTCGAGCAAGCCGAACAGAAACACCGCGGCGATGGGCGGCGAGATGTAGGCCTGCACGGACTGCAGATAGACGAACAGCTGATCGCTGATGACGTTGATGAACGGCAGCCACAGCAGGCCCACGACGACCAACGCGACGGTGGCGAGCTGGCCGGCGCGCACGAGCCGCTTCTCGCTCGCCTCGGGGCGCAGGCGCCGGTAGAAGTCCATCACCGCGAGCGTGGAGGCGCTGTTGAAGACGCTCGACAGCGAGCTCATCAGCGCCGCCAGCAGGCCCGCGATGACGAGGCCGCGCAGGCCCGACGGCAGCAACGTGGTGACCATCTCGGCGTAGATCTGGTTGGGCGCGCGCCCGGGCAGCAGCAGCCGTCCGGCGATGCCGGGCAGCACGAGGATGAACACGGGGGCGACCTTGAGGTAGCCGGCCAGCAGCGTGGCCTTGCGGGCTGCCGGCAGATCGCGCGCGGCCAGCGTGCGCTGCACGATCATCTGATCGGTGCACCAGTACCAGATGCCGAGGATCGGCGCGCCGAAGACGATGCCGGTCCAGGGCAGCCCGGCGTCGCTGGCGGGGCGCCACACCGAGAGAAACTCGGGCGGCACGCCGGCGCGGATGGCGCCGAAGCCGCCGACTTTGGAGAGCGCCAGCCAGGTCAGCAGCGCGGCGCCGCCGAGCAGCACGGCGCACTGGGCGAAGTCGGTGTAGACCACGGCGCGCAGGCCGCCGAAGACCGTGTACACGCCGGTGGCGGCGACGAGCACGATGGCGCCGACCCAGATGTTCCAGCCGAGCACCGTCTGCAGCACCAGCGCGCCGGCGTAGACGGCGACGCTGACTTTGGTGAAAACGTAGGCCACGAGCGAGACGGCCGAGAGGTAAGTCTGGCAGCCGGGCCCGAAGCGGCGGCTGAGAAACTCGGGCATCGTGTAGACGCGCGTGCGCAGGTAGTGCGGCACGAACAGCCAGCCGAGCAAGAGCAGGATCAGACAGGCGAGCCACTCGAACTGGCCCACGGCGAGGCCCGACTCGGCGCCGGTGCCGGCGAGCCCGATGAAGTGCTCGGCGGAGATGTTGCTGGCGAAGAGGCTGGCGCCGATGGCAGGCCAGCCCATGCCGCGCCCGCCGAGGAAGTAGTCATCGGACGTGTCTTCGCGCTGGCGGCTGGCCCACACGCCGATGATGGCGATGGCGATGAAGTAGACGGCAACGACGCTGTAGTCGGCTCCGGACACGTGCGATGGGGTCTTTCTGCTAGCGGCCGATCAGCACAGTGGCCTCGCCGGCGCCGATGGAGAGCTTGATCTGTCCGTCGGCGAGCGTCGCCGTGCCGCTGCCGACGCTGGCGTCGAAGGCGGTGATGCAGCCGAGGTCGCTCTGCGTCAGCGAGACGGCGCGATCGGTGACGGCGGCGCCTCGGTTGACCACGACGATGGCGAGGTCGCCGTCGCCCGGGCCCTTGTAGGCGTAGACGTAGAGGTCGGCTTCGGCGATGAGCGGGATGCGGCGGCCGCGGCGAAGCGCGATGCTCTTGCGGCGCGCCTGGCCGAGCGCTTTGACCCAGGCGTGCAGCGACTTCTGCGCGGCGCTCAGCGTGCTGGCCTTGTTGGCGAGGTGCGCGAGGTTGCCGTCCCACATCATGTCGCGGCGGTTGTCGGGGTCGTTGCCGCCGGGCAGCGCGATCTCGTCGCCGTAGTAGATGAACGGGATGCCGGGCAGCGTCAGCAGCACGGTGAAGGCGCGCTGCAGGCGCTGGTAGGTTGCCGGGTCGGTGGGCACCTGCGGCAGCTGCGAGCAGTTGCCGCCGTCCTGCCAGCGGCAGCCGGCGTTTCCGTTCTTGTTGGCCTGGCTGGCCATACGCGTCGAGTCGTGCGTGCCGAGAAAGCGCACGTGCAGGGCCTTCGGGTCGTAGTCGGTCTCGAGCTTGCGCACGGTCTTTTCGAGCTCGTCGAAGGCGAGCGTGTCGGAAAGCAGGCCCTGCTGCATGCGGTGGTGGCTGGGGAAGTCGAATTGTCCGTCGAGGCCGTTGCTGCCGACGTAGGCGTCGATCCACTGATAGCCGTTGTTGTACTTCTGGCCGCAGCCGTACTCGATGGAGTCGTTTTCGCTGACCGCGGTCTCGCCGACGAAGAAGACGCGCTGGCCGCCCTGCTCGAAACGGCGCGCGGTGGCGGCGCGCAGGTTGAAGATCGAGTTGGTCTCGACGTGCTTGACCGCGTCGATGCGGTAGCCGTCGACGTTGAATTGGTCGAGCCAGAAGACGGCGTCGTCGATGAAGCGGCTCTCGGCGGCGGGCACGAGCCAGTTGATGTCCGGCAGGTACGGCGCGAAGAGGCAGTCGAAGGGGCGCTCGCTCCAGCCCCAGCCGGGGGTGATGCCGCAGACGCCGGCCGTCGACGCGGTGCGGAACCACCCCGGGTTGGACGCGACGTACTCGTGCTGCTCGTGCACCTGGTTGTTGATCAGGTCGAGCAGCACGCGGATGCCGCGCTTGTGGGCTTCGTCGACGAAGGCCTTGAGCGCGGCGTTGCCGCCGAGGTGCGGGTCGACGACGCGAGCCTTGGTCGGCCAGTAGCCGTGGTATCCGGCGTACTGGTGGTTGTCGCCGCTGTCGCGCCCCTTGAAGTAGCCGGCGGCCTGCTCGTTGATCGGGTTGAGCCAGATCACGTTGACGCCGAGGTCTTCGAAGTAGCCGCTCTTGAGCACCTCGAGGGCGCCCTGCAGGTCGCCGCCGTGCCAGTCGGCGGGATACTCCACCGGCGCGCCCACCGGCTTGTCGATGGCCTTGTTGCCGTTGGCGAAGCGGTCGACGACGATCATGTACATCAGCGAGTCGCGCCAGTCGAAGGCGCGCTGCTCGATCCACAGCGGCAGCGTGACCGGCTCGGCGGCGCGGCCCTTGTTGTCCGACAGCGAGATCGCGAGCTGGTGCTTGCCGGCGGCGAGGTTGGCGAGCGTGATCTCGAAGCGCCCCGAGCCCTTGTCGGAGAGGCTGCCCTGCGGCAGCGCGGCGCCGTCGAGCGTGACGTTGGGCGCGCCGAGCGCGCTCTGATCGGTGGCTTTGTAGACGCCGAAGCGCACGCTGGCGGAGGCGCTGCTGACCTTGACGCCTTCGGCCTGGATCGCGGGGCGCTGCGTGCAGTCGGGCACGCGGAAGGCGGAGTTGAGACAGCCGCTCTCGTAGGCGCGGTAGGTCGAGCCCTGATCGATGATCCAGTTGCCGTCGACGATGAACTTGTAGGGGTACTGCTGGCCGGGCACGAGCTGGGCGTGGGTCGACGGCGAGACCGTGATCGAGAAGATGCCGGGGGCGCTCTGGGTGAGCGGGAGCGCGCCTTGATCCCAGTTGGTGAAGCTGCTGGCGAGCAGCACGTTGCTCGCGCCGGGCGCGGTCAGCTTCAGCGTGACGGCGCAGCTGCGCACGTCGCCGGCCGGCAGCGGCGCGGGCTCGACCAGCGGGCGCAGGCCGGTGGACTCGGTTGACGGCTGGCAGCCCTGCGGCGCGGCGTCGGCGTCGCCCTGCGGTGTCGCGTCGCCGCTGTCGGTGTCGGGCTTGGGGCCGCTGTCGGGCGTGGGGCCGAGCTCGCTGGTCGGACCGAGGTCGGTGCCGCTGTTGGGCTTGGAGAAGTCGGCGCAGCCCGCTACCAGCAGGCTGATCAACGACAGGTAACACGCAGCTTTTTTCATCATCGCCCCACCACTGGCGGCGACAGACGCAACTACCGCGCCAGCTGGCGCCGCGTCGCACAACCCGCTGTGATCATGGAAGCGCTGCGACAGGCGGTCACTCGTGGCGTTGCCTTTCGCAACGCGGCCTGACGCGCCAGGCAGCGGTTGGCCGCGCCATGGGGTCTTCGCTTGCCGTGCGGTATGCTGGGCCGTGAGGCAAACGTGAGGCAAACGCGAGGCACTGCGTGAGGCGGCTGATGGCTGTGCTCGCGGCGTCGGTGGTGGCCGCGTCGCTCGTGGTGGCGCTCGCCGCGTGCCGCCGGCCGCCGGTGGCGCCGCTGCCGATCCCGCAGCAACGCGACTGGTACTTCATCCGCGGCGGCTACCGCATCAGCACCGTCAAGCAGACCAGCTCGAGCTACACCACGGGCGACGTGCGTGTCACCGCCACCGTGACGACGCGCGCCGAGGGGCTCATCGGGGGCATCGAGCGGCCGCGCCGCGAGGGGCTGGCGCCTGCCAAGCAGCCCGGCGAGCGCGCGCTGCGCGAGCGCGACCCGTCGCTGGCGAACAAGCCGTTCAGGCCGCTGTCGCAGCAGCCGGAGCTTCCGTGACGGCGCGGCATCGTGGCGGCGTGGTGGTGGCGTCGCGGCCGGCGACGTCGCGGGTGCGGCCACGGCTGACGCTGATGCTGATGCTGGTGCCGGCGCTGGTGGTGCTTTGGGGCGCCTGCGGCAGCCGGCCGCCTCGCCCGTACGGCCAGCCGAACTACCGCCTCTCGGACGTCCCGCGCTACCGCGCACCGGCGCGCGCCAAGCTGCGCTCGGGCAAGCGTCTGCTCGTCATCGGGGCGCTCGATGACCTCACGGTGCAGCCCACCGGCGGGCAGTATCACGATCACGACTACGACGTGGCGCCGCTGGTGCGCACGTACACCTACTGGGCGCTGCCGAGCAAACTCGCCGACGAGCTTCACGCGGCGCTGCGGCGGCGCGGGCTGCGGGTGGTCAAGAGCTATCGCGACCTCGGCGCGCCGGTGCCGTTCGCAGCGCCGACCTTCCCGAGCGATCTGGTGGTGCTGCGCGGCGAGATCCGCGCCTTCACGTATTCGCGACACGACGGCGACGGCGGCGTCGATGTGCTGGTGGCGCGGCTCGATCTGCGTTTGCTCGAAAACGGGCGCGGCGCCGTGCTGTGGCGTGGGCATGTCGAAGAGAAGCTGCGCACGCCGATGACGGACCTGCGTGGGCCCGACGCGTTCGCGCTGCTCGGCGAGCGCCTTGCGGCGGCGTTGCTCGCCGACAAGGGCTTCGTGCGGGCCATCGGAGCGCGCCCGTGAGGCGGAGCGCGACGTTCGCAGCGCTGGCGCTCGGCCTCGGCCTATCGTGCAGTGCGTGCATTTATCCGGCATCGCTTCGTGCACCTATCCCACCGCCGATGACGCACGCGCGCGCGCGCCTGCCGAAGACGCTGCAGGTGCAGCTGCCGCGCGATCTGCGCCCGATCCAGGAGCGCCAATCCGCGGGCGCCACGGTGGGCTTGATGGTGCCCGGCGCGCTGATCTACGTCTTCAAGCTGCACGGCAGCGAGGTCAGCGGCGCGCAGCACTTCGTAGTCGGCGCCTGGAAGCAGCTTCACCAGAGCATCGTCGGCTACCTCGGCTCGAGCGGTCTGTTCGCGCGCGTCGGCGGAAACCTCGCAGGCGCCGACTACGTGCTCGAGACCGACGTGCTGCATCTGCTCGCGCACCAGTACCACACCTCTCGCGAGGTCTTGAGCATCGGCGGCTACTTCAGCGCGCACCGGCGCTTTTTGCCCTCGGCAACCGTCACGCTGCGGCTGCGCCTGCGCACGCGCGATGGGCGCGTGATCGGCACGCGCGTGGTCAGCGGTGCCTTCCTCGGCGGCCCGCAGTACGGGCGCGCGACGCTCGGACACGTGGCGCGGCGCGCGCTGATCAACGCGCTGTTCGCGGCGCGGCGCCTCGTCGCCTCGTGGGCGCTCGCCGACCAGCATCGCGGCCTCGCCCTCGCCGAGATCAAGGCGCGCTACGACAAGCAGCCGCGCTTCACGTTCCTCGTGCACCGCATGCTCGACGCGCGCGCCGGCGCCGAGCTTTACGAGGTCGAGTATCCGAGCGGGCGTGTGGTGCGCCGGCATCTGATGCGCGGCGCACCCGTGGTCGGCGAGCCCGGCCAGTGGCTGCTCAGCCCGTTCAACCTCGACGGGGTGTTCCTGCCAGCCGTGGTCTACGCCGCGCTGAGCGCGAAGGTCGCCGAGCGCTTCGTGCTGCGGCGCTTCGAGCAGCTCGACGTCTATCGCTATCTCGGGCGGCGCGCCGCTTCGGCGGGCGGCCACGGGCCACAGGCCACGGGCCACAGGTAGGCTCGTCAAAGCTGACGGAAGGCTTGCTGCGGCAGCGGGCGTGTCCGCGCGCGACAGCGAAGCGGGCAAGGCGCTCGCGGTCGATCCCGTGGCCCGTGGCCTTGAGCCTGTGGCCCTGCGAGTCACGAATTTCTGGACTCGATCGCGGTGATACTTTACAAATGTTCAGTGCTGAACATTTGACGAGGTGCGCCACGTGCAGATCGAGCAACAGACGGATATCGCGGCAACTTCTGCAGTCTCGAGCCATGCCGAGGGCGAGCATCCGGTGGAGCGCGTGCTGCGACGCTGGCACAACAGCCCGCTAGCGCGCCACTTCTGTTGCTACCACTTCGAGGAGCCGCGCTCGCCCGAGAGCGCCCCTCTGCCCGACTGGCTCGACCCGCGGCTTCGCAGCGCGCTCGCGCAGCGCGGCATCACGCGCCTCTACAGCCACCAAGCGGAGGCCATCGCCCACGCGGCGCCGCCGCCGCTCGGTCGCGGGCGCGACGTGGTCATCGCCACGCCCACCGCCTCGGGCAAGACGCTCTGTTACAACCTGCCCGTCTTCGAGACGCTGGCGCGCGACCCGCGCGCGCGCGCGCTGTACCTGTTTCCCACCAAGGCGCTCGCGCGCGATCAGATCGAGGCCGGCCGCGAGCTGGCGCGCGCGAGCGGCATCGAGGCCGGCCTGGCCGTCTACGACGGCGACACGCCGCCCGACGAGCGGCGAGCGGCACGGCGTGCGGCACGCATCATCGCCACCAACCCCGACATGCTGCACGCGTCGATCCTGCCGCATCACCCCAACTGGGCCGAGCTGCTCTCGGGGCTGCGCTACGTCGTGGTCGACGAGCTTCACGTCTATCGCGGCGTCTTCGGCAGCCACCTGGCGCACGTGCTGCGGCGGCTGGTGCGGCTGGCGCGCTTTCACGGCGCCGAGCCGACGTTCGTCTTCAGCAGCGCCACCATCGCCAACCCCTGCGAGCTGGCGCAGCGACTGTGCGGGCGGCGCCCCGAGCTGGTCGAGCGCAGCGGCGCCCCGCGCGGCGCGCGGCACTTTTTGATCTACAACCCGCCGGTGGTCGACCCAGCGCTCGGCCTGCGCGAGAGCTACCTCAAGGCCACCAGCACGCTGACCCAGCAGCTGCTAGCGAGCGACGTCAGCTCGCTGGTCTTCTGTCGCAGCCGCAAGGCGGTCGAGGTGCTGCTGCGCTACCTGCGCGACGGCGCCCAGGCGACGCGCGCCAGCGACGACGTCGAGGCGCCGCCGGTGGACGCGCTGATCCGCGGCTATCG
>JAGQIK010000511.1 GCA_020431405.1 Myxococcales bacterium | reverse complement strand
CGCCGCCGCGCCGCGCTGGCGCCTGCCCGGCGACTTCGAGCGCAAGCGTGCCGTGCTGCTGCCGACGACGGATCTGCTCTCGTCACACCCGGGGCTCTTCGCAGAGCTGGTCGGACAGCTCGACCGCTACGTGCACGTGATGCTCGCCACCGAGACGCAGAGCGTCTGCCGCGTGGTCGACCGCGTGCTCGACGCCGAAGGCGTGCCCAAGGACGTCGTGCCGACCTGTCTCGACGCGCGACACCAGACGATGTGGATGCGCGACTACGGCCCGCTGGTCACGCTCGACCGGCGCCGCCCTGGTCGCCCGCTGTTTGTCGACGCCTACTACGGCGACAGCCCGAGCCTCGACGACGACGTGCCGATGAGGCTCGCCAAGGCGCTGCACCGCCGGCACTACACCGTCGCGCTGCTGCTCGAAGGCGGCAACCTGCTGTCCAACGGCGTCGGCCTGCTCGTCACCACGCGCCAGCTCGTCGAACGCAACGTCGCCGAAGGCCTCAGCGAGCAGCGCGTGCTCGCGCGCCTGCGCCGCACCTTCGGCGCCGGCCGCGTGGCGGTGCTCGAGCCACTTTCCGGCGAGCCCACCGGCCACGTCGACATGTTCGCCGCCTTCGCCGCGCCCGACGTCGTGCTCGTCGGCAGCTTCACGCCCGAACAAGACCCCGACAACTCCGCGCTGCTCGACCGCAACGCGGCCCAGCTGCGGCGGCAGCGCCTGCCCGACGGCCGCCCGCTGCGCGTGGTGCGCATCCCGATGGGAAACAACATCGACGGCGTGTGGCGCAGCTACACCAACGTGCTCTTCGCCAACGGCCTGCTGCTCGTGCCGACCTACCGCAAGGCCAAGCCTGCCGTGCAGAGGCGAGCGCTCGCCACTTGGCGCGCGACGCTTCCGCGCTGGCGCGTCAGCGGCGTCGACGTCTCGCGCCTGGCGCCGATGGGCGGCACGCTGCACTGCATATCGAGCTCGCTGCCGCGCACGCCCTGAGCAGACGTGTGGGCACGTTACGGCGCGGTGGGCGCAGCGGCGCGGTAGACGATGTTATCAAACGAGTCGCAGATGATCAGCGACTTGCTGGCGGCATCGTAGGCTATGTCCGTTGGATCGTTTAGCCCTGCCTCGCGGCCGAGGCCCCCTGCGAACGTCGCGTTGGCCTTGTCGCCAGCGACGTGCTCGACGAGTTGCGACTTCGGATCCATCCGCCACAGCGTGTGGCAGCCACGATCCCCCAAGTAGACGTACTTGCCGTCGCTCGTGATGCCGGTGATTTGACCGAAGCGCGCGTTTTCGCCCACACCCGCTGCGCAGCCGCCCTGCGCACCGCCTGCCGCCGTCGTGACCTGGCTTGTCTGCAGATCGATGCGCGAGACTTGCTTGGCGTTCGCGAGGTAGAGCGCGCCATCGTGCAACACGGCGTTTCCGGAGACACGGATCGCCTCGCTGCGCACTACCACGCTGGCGTTGCCGCCCGCTCGCGGAAGCTTCAGCAGCTTGTAGGCATAGGGATCGACGGAGAGATCGAGGCCACCAAAATAGAGGTTGTCGCCGTCAGCGACGAGGCACCCCGGCGAGAACGTCGCAGGCATCAGATCCCAGAGCTTCGTTGTTTTGCCCGTGGGAATATCATAGGCAAACAGCGCCGATTCGCTCATGAGGTAGAGCGTGCTGTCGACCGCAGTCATGGCGAAGATGTAGTAGATCGGAAAATCGGTCTCGTCGTAAGCGCGCAGCTGCTCGAACACACCGCTGGCGAGCTCGACTCGGCCGAGCCCATTCGATCCTGCGAGGCCGACGTAGGCATAGTCGCCGCTGACCGCGATCGCCGTCGGCGTACGTAGCTCGCTCGACACGCGCGTCCCCGCGACGGTGGAGACGGTATTGTTTTCGATCTTGCGAACCGCCGCGTCGGTCGAGACGTAGAGCGCCTTGTCGATCGACAGCACGTCCCATGGCATGAAGAACACTGCTTCGCTAGCAGCACCATCGCGTTCGGCCGGGCGGGCTGGTGCTGGCGGCAGCGTACCAGCTATGGACGTCACACTGTCCGCGGCAAGGTCGAGCCGACGCACCCTGCCGTAGTTGGATGACAGCGCTGTGTTGTTGATGGCGCTGGCCCTCTCCACCAGCCACACCGAGGCGCCATCGGTGGTGATTCCCCAAAGCCTTTGTAGGACCGCTGTGCTCGCCGGGCCGTCCGAGACACCGCAGACCGCTCCACCGTTGACAGACCGACCCGCGATTGTCGTCACCGTCCCCGTGTCGACCGTGATGCGGCGTACGACGCAGGAATCGGCGACATAGAGCGTATTGGCGTCCGCGAATACAAGCGCGTTGGGGCCACCGAAACCCGCCGACGCACCCTGCCCGTCGACGATGCCGTAAGTGCTGCTGCCGGCGAGCGCGCTGTAGATACCGGTGCGTGTGTCGTAGAGTCCGACGGTTGCATCAGCAGCGATGGCTAGCATCTCGCCATGGGCCGCGACCGAGAAGACGGTGTTCGGCGAGATCCAGCCTTCGGTGCTGACATCGCCCGACGCGCTAATGCGGCGCAGGTGATCGTAGTCGGCAACGTAGAGCGTGTCGCCGACGGCGGCGATGCGATAGGGATTGAGGAAGGTCGCCGTTTGACCACGGCCATCTGTGTATTGACGCAGTCCAGCGCCCGAAAGTAGCTGCCCGGCGAAGGTCGTCACTTCGGCCGAGGCGAGGCCGAGTCTGCGCACCGCTTTTCCGCGCAAGTCGGCGACGAAAATATCGTCGCCGACACGCGTCAGCGAGCTCGCCGTTGCGAAACGCGCCGCGTCGCCAACGCCGTCGACTCCACCGCGCCCACCCGGGGTTCCAGCCAGAAGCGAAATCTTGCATGGGCCGTTGCACGAGGCATCAGCCCCTGCGTCGCTAACTGCGTCGAGCGGCGGCGAGCCGCCGCCGCCGCTGCAAGCCGCGGTGAGAAGCGCGCACAGCATGTACGCGCGTGTACCGGTGCGTGTCATCAATCGACCTTTAGCAGCGCGTTCGCCCACGAATCGGCGACGTAGAGCGCGCGCGTGAGAGGATCGTAGGCTAGGGCGGCTGGCCAGCTCACGCCGGCATGTGCGCCTACGCCCTCCTGCACGCCGAGCACGGAGCTTGGACCAAGCAGCGTGCTCACGTGCAACGAGTCGCCATCGAGATCGATCTGCCGCAGCGCATGCCCGTGCAAATCGCCGTTGGACAAGCCGCAGTAGCTTTCGCCGACAAAGAGCGTGGTGCCGACGGCCACCACAGACGTCGGCCCGCAAAAGCTCGACGTGACGAGATCGCCATCGCGCGTCGCGGGGATGCCATCGCCGACGATGCGTGTCGCGCCGCTCGTTGGGTCGACGCGCACGATGACGTTGCCGCCGAGGCTTGCAACGTACAGGTATGGTGCTGCGTAGGCGATACCGCGTGGCGACTTGAGGCCGGGGCCGATGTCGAACGGGGTGGCGTTTTCGCCTCTATCGCTGTCGACCGCTGGATCGATGCGGATGAGGCGATTGTTCTCGCGGTCCGGCAGATACAGATACTTGCCGTCGTAGGCGATCCCTTCGGGGCGCCAACGGAAGTAGTCCGACGCGGTACCGCCGGGTGCGTAGAACACTTGCTTGCACGTCTGTGTGCAGCCGCTGCAGCACGGCGTGCCGACCTTGCCGCCAAGGTCGACGCGGCAGATGCCTTGGATCCCACTATCGGCAACGAACAGCACGTCATCGCCACCGACCGTGATCGCATCTATGTGGTTGGCGTTGCCCTTGGTCGGGCAGAGGCTCAACGTTCGCGCGGGCGCTGCGTCCCGAACGCTGATCTCGCGCAGGTTGCCTTCGTTGCTCGAAACATAGAGCCGCCCGTCGAGCGCCGCTGCCGCCCGGACCTCGTAGAACGAAAAGTCTTTGACCAGCAAGCCCGCGGCTGTGGTCACCTGCCCGCTGCTCAATGACATCGCCCGCAGCGAGGCTGCTTGTCCGACGTAAAGCACGCCGCCGAGCGTCGTCGCTGACAGGGGCGCGACGAAGCGCGCGAATGGACCAAATCCATCGGATTCGGCCGTTTGCCCTCGTAGCTGCGTGCCATGGATGCCGGCCACCGTGGTGACCTGCCAGGTGTTGGTGTCGATGTGACGTACGTTGCCCCAGCCGAGAAGCCCTAGCGTCGAGTCAGAGCTTTGCTCGACCGCGTACAAGCCGCTCGGTGTGAGCGCGAGCGCTTGCATCGGAAAAAAGCGGGCGAACGCGCCCTGACCATCTTGATGACCAGGCGACAGCCCACCCGCCACCGTGGTGACTTGGTGGCTCGTCAGATCGAGCACGCGCAAGCTTGCGACGTCGGCGATGTACATCGCGTCGCGCGACGCGTCGACGGCCAGCGCCGCGAGACGAAAGAACTGCGCAGCGCTGCCCACACCATCGTTGGTCCCTTTGGTGCTGCCGGCTAGCAATACCGGCGTGCAGATATTGTTGGTCGCAAAGAGGTCGCAGGTGCAGCTGAGGTCGAGACTGTAGACCGCGAGCTCGGTCGCGAGGTACAGCACAGTGGCGTCCTGCGGATGCGTTGCGAGAGCCCTGATGGGCTCGCTCTGCGGCATCTGCAGGCAGGTCGTGACCACGAATGCGTCTTTGCTGAGCGAGGCACGGCGCAGGAGCTGCCGGTCGCTGAAGTAGAGTGTGTCGCCAACGACTGCGAGCTTGTTTTCGTTGCCGCTGACGGTGGCGCTCTTCCCCTTACCGTCGGCCACCAGGCCACACAACCCCTGGCCGCCGATGACGGTCTCGACCTGGCCGGTGGCGCTGTGCAGGCGCCGAATCGCGCAGGCACCGAGGTCGGTCATGTAGACGTAGGGGTCTTTGGCGGCGAGGCCGTAGAGGCCAGCGAAACGAGCGGCTTGCCCGATGCCATCGGCGACGCCGAGGCCCGACGCGACGCCACCGACCACCGTCAGGCGGCCGCGAAACGTGCACTGCGGATTGCATCCGTCGCCGTTGTTGTCGTTGCCGTCGTCGCATGCCTCGTAGGGCGGCGTTCCGCGCAGCTTGACGTGCCCGTCGCCGCAGACGGCGTGCTTGCAGTCGCGCGTGCAGTCGCCGCCGTCGTCGTTGGCAGGTCCGAGATCGCACTGCTCGCCCACGTCGACGACGCCGTTGCCGCATGCCTCCCTCTTGCACGTCGCCGAGCAGCCATCGCCGCCGACCTGCGCGCCGTCGTCGCACTCCTCGCCGACCTCCGACTGCACGACGCCATCACCGCACAGCCCCGGCGCGCGCCGCGACTCGAGCAGCGCGTTGCACGCGCCGCCGAGCAGGGCGAGCAGAGGCAGCGCGCTGAGACCGAGTCGACGCATCAGAAGGTGATCCTCGCGGCGAGCTTGCGCTTCGATGACGCGGGCCCGGGCGGCTTGTCGAACCAGTAGAGAAACGCGGCCGTGATCGCCGCGGCGCCGGCCACCGAGAGCAGCACGGTGGCGCTGATGGCCAGTCGGTCGCGGCGCGCCAGCTCGTCGCTCCAATTCTGGCGCTGCGCGTTGTCAGCGAGCGGCAGCCCGTCGAGCTGCGCGTCGGACTGCAGCGCCAGCACGCCGGTCAGCGTGCCAGCGATGGCCGACGCGAGCGCCACGCCCGCCGTGCCCCAAGCGATCTTGCGCTGCGTCGAGAGCGTCAGATCGGCGAGCAGCGACGTGGTGCGTTCGGGCTCGACGACCACGCCCTGGCGCCACAGCTTGCGACCGCGACCGAGCACGGCGACAGCGTGTCGTCCGACGGCGAGGCCTTGCCGCTCGAAGGGCGTCACGCCCGCGGCGCGCCCGTCGATGAAGACGGTGGCGCCCGTCGCGTCGGCCGTCACCCGCAGCGCGCCAGGCGCGCGCGCGAGCGTGACGTTTTCGACCACCAGCCGCTCGGCCACTGCCGTCACCTGCAAGCGCTTGCGAACGTAGCCGTTGGCCCACACGACGACGGTGTGCTGTCCCGCGCCGACCACGCGGATCGCGGGCGCGCGCTCGCCGGCCTCCGGCACGCCGTCGATGGAGATGCGTGCGCCCGGCGTGCGCGTGGCGACCATCAGCTGCGTTGTTTTGGGCTTCGGCGCCGCCGGCGGCGGCTTGGGCTGCTGCGCGATCACCGCCAACAGCTCGACCTGTCGCGCGCGGGCGGCGTTTGTCCACGGCGAGCGCGGCGCGATCTTGACGAAGCGACGAAACAGCTCGAGCGCGCTGCGCGCCGCGCTGGCGCTGCGCCCCTTCTCCCAGTCGCGATACTGCGCCTGCGCCAGCGCGTAGAGCGTGTTGGGGTGGCTACGTTCGCGCAGCGACTGCTTGAAAGCGCGAATGGCGGTCTTGAAATCGCCGGACTCGTAGGCTTGCTGGCCTGCCGAAAAGAGCTGTCGCGCGCGCGCGCGCTCGGCGTGCGCACGGCTTGCCTGCGCCGAGAGCAACAGCAGCACCGCTGCGATGGTGTAGAGCTTGCTCAATTGGGGTTGCCCGGGAGATCGCCGCGCTTGCGCGCGCGTTTTACCAGCGTCACCGTCAGCGTGCTTCGCTCGCGCGTGATGGTGCGTACCGCCGGCCAGTAGCCGCGCCGCCGTACGACGATGCGCAACGGAAGGCGCTTGGCGTCGAGCTCGAGCGAAAGCGGCAGCGCGCCGAGCTTCTTTCGCGTTTGTTGCTCGAAGACGAGCGCGCCTCTGGTGCCCGAGATGGCGACCTTGATGACGGTGGCGGCGACAGCGGCCGCCGCGTCCGCCGTCGTCTGCGGGCCATCGGTCAGTGTGTGGCGTTTGTCGGGTGCGCTCGGCGTCGTGGCGGCGAGCTTGCTGGTCGCGGCGTCGGCGTCGTTGGCGGCGTTGGCGGCGTTGGCGGCGGCGCCTTTGGCCGCGGTCGCGCCGCGGCGGGCTGGCTCGCCGCCGCGCCCACGCACGTAGACGGTCACGCCGGCGATGCCCGCGGCGACGATCAGCAGCGCGGCGACGACGAGCGCGACGGCGCGACGTCGCACCGGCGGCTCGGGCGCGACGCTCAGCTCGGACGCGGCCGACGAGAGCGTGGTGCTCGCCAGCTTGTTGGACGACACCTGCGTCGGCGGTATCGGCGTCTGCGACGCGGGCGGCAGCGTGGCCGCCAGGGCGTCGGCCGACGCGCTCGCCTCGCGCTCCCAGTCGCGGCCCAGCTTCGGCGCATCCGGTACCGCGTCGAGCAGCGCCAGCGACAGCTCGCGCACGCTGGCGAAGCGCTCGCCCGGTCGCTTGGCCAGCGCGCGATGCACCACGGCGCACAGCGACGGCGACAGCTCGGGCGAGCGCGCGGCCAGCGGCTTGGGCTCGGTGTGAACGATCTGGTAGAGCATGGTCGCCAGCGTCTCGCCCTCGATCGGCAGCCGGCCGCTCAGCGCGCGGTAGAGGATCGCGCCGATGGCGTAGACGTCGGTGCGCGCCGTGACCGAGCCCGCGGCCGGATCGGCCTGCTCGGGCGCCATGTAGTGCGGCGTGCCGAGGATCGCGGCCTCCTGCGTCTGGATGCTCACCGAGCCGAGCACCTTGGAGATGCCGAAGTCGACAACCTTGACGAAGTCGGCGTACTCGCGGTCGCTGCACAGGAAGATGTTCGCCGGCTTCAGATCGCGATGCACGATGCCGCGTTGGTGCGCGGCGTCGAGCGCCCAGCAGACCTGCCGGACGATCGGGACGAGGCGCTCGGCGGGCATCGGCACGGCGAGCACGTCGGCGAGGTCTCGCCCGCTGAGAAACTCCATCACGATGTAGGGCACGCCATCGTGGGTCTCGTTGAAGTCGACGACGTCGACGATGTGCGGATGGCCGAGCTCGGTCGCGATGCGCGCCTCGCGCCGAAAGCGCTGCACGGCCTCGGCGTTATCGCGGATCAGGCTCGAGAGCACCTTGATGGCGACGCGCTTGCCGATGCGCATGTTGGTCGCCGAAAAGACGGCACCCATGCCGCCCTGACCGAGGATGCGATCGATGGTGTAGGTGGAGCCAAATACGTGGCCAACCAGATCGGCATACTCCGTCGTCATCGCAGAGATGCACGATATCAACGCTCTGCTCGAACAACAACAACCCCGGCGCTAGCCGCCGTGCCAGAGCAAGGTCAACACCGAGCCGAAGTCGCCCAGCCGCTGCGAGTGCTCGATGATGTCGAGGCCCCAGGCGCGCTCGTCTTTGGACCACGAGGTGGCCTCGATGACCTCGGGGCGCGTCGGCGCCGCGCGGCCGGCGTGCAGATCGCCGGCGTAAGATGACTTGCCGAGCGGCTGGCCGCGCGCGATCTCGAACGGGAAGGCGCTGCTGGTGGCGGCCCAGTCGATGCGCCCGCTGGTGGAGTGCACCACGGCGCAGGCCTCCGGACAGAAGCGCACGAAGCGCAGCGCGCAGGAGGTCAGCGACACGCCGAAGCGGTCGGCCAGCTCGCGCACGCGATCGAGGCTCGGTTGGCCCGAGACGTCGGCCAGCGGGCGAAAGAGCGCCTCGGGCAGCAGCAGCTCGGCGGCGAAGTCGTTGGCCTCGCGCTCGACGTCGGTGCGCGCGCCGGCGCGCATGTCTTCGGGCGTGCACAGAAACAGGTCGCGGTCGCGGTGCATGACGAAGTGGCCGATCTCGTGGCTGACCACGAAACGCCACTTCTTGCTGCTCTGGGTGTGTTGATTGACGACGATGAGGCCCACGCGCCCGCTGCGCAGCAGGCGCCCTTCCTCGCGGCGCAGCGGCTTGTAGATGACGCAGGCACCGAGATGCGCGGCGATGAGCTCGACGTCGAGCTCGTCGGGTCCGCGGATGGCGAGACCGGCGAGGATCTCGCTCGCCGCCGCGCGCGCGCGTGGACTGTTGGGACGCATCGCATGGATCCTATTGATCCGGTCGAGCCGGATCAATTTTGACCGCGTCAGCGGTCGAATCGATGTGACATTCCCCCGATCCCTCGCGCGATCCGCCGCGCGCCAGTCTGCGGATCTATTCGCCCTCGCCCTCGTCCTCGAGCCGCTTGAGCCGCTTGAGCCCCTGGACCTCGTCGACGATCTCGGCCAGCTCGTCGTCGGAGAAGTCCTCGGGGGTGCGGCCGCGGAAGGCGGCCACCACCGGCGCCTGCAGCACGGGATCGCCCTGCGCGCGCTCGAGGTAGCGGATCATCTCGTCTCGGGTTCGCTTGATGCGCTCGGAGGCTCGCGTGACAGCCTGCCGCATGCGCTCGAGGCGCGCGCGCGCGGTCTGTCGCCACTCGGGGCTGCGCTGCGCCAAGAGCTCCTGCATGAAGGTCGCGCTGCGCGCGCGCACCTCGGCGGGATCGGCGCCGCCTGCCCGCAGCTCGTCGTCGACCTCGCGCGCCGACGTAGCGTCGGCGTCGAGCAGGTCGGCATCGAGCTCGGCTTCGAGCCGTCTGAGCCGCTCATCTGCGCTCGGCTTCTCAGACATCGTCGTGGTCCTCACTCAAAAGCTCTCGCCGCACCGCCTCGATGTGCTCCTTGAGGCGGCGCCGCGCGTTGTAGATCTCGCGGACAGATCGGCCGAGCTCTGCGGCTTGCTCGGCCGGCTTCAGCTCGTAGAGCTCCACGAGCTGCGCCGCGATGGGGTCTTGCGCCTCGAGGCGCGCTCGCAGCCGGCGCATCACCAGCTCCGCGTCGAGCTTGTCGACGTGGTACGCCTCGCCACCGCTCGCCGCCGCGCGCGGTAGCTCCGCCGGGCTGAACGACAGCTCGGCGCGGGTGGCGCGCTTACGCTGGTAGTTGTTGATCAGCCCGTTGACGATGCTCTGCAGCTGCCACTGCAGCGCGCGCGCGTCGTCGAAGGCCTCGAGCGACGATCCGTATTCGGGATCGAGCAGACGTCTAACGGCTTCCTGTGCGATCTGTTCGGCGTCGGCGACGTTGCCCACCCCGAAGCGCCGCAGTCGGCGCAGCGAGTAAGCGACAAGTCGCGTCAGCACATCGGCCCAGTCGAGCGCGTCGATCAAAACCCCTCCTCTCGCGTCCTTTATATCGAGAGGTCGCAGGTTGGCGAGTTTGGCGAAAAAAAGTTATCCACAGTATCCACAGGCGATATTTTTACCAGCAATATTAGTTAGTTGAAAATGTTTATCCCCAGGCATTTCACCTGCTCGTGCGCGCGCCAAAAGCCGCCGCTGGCGACCTCTGCTCGTTAGAGGAGGGCCGCACGTCATGCGCATGCTTTCGAGGCTCGAGCTGATGGGGCTTCTGCGCGCCTACTGGATCGCGCGCGTCTACGAGCCGTCTCGCCACGGCGAGCTGGCCAGCAGCGAGCGCCGCTCGCTCGCCGAGCGTTGGGCGGCGCGCCACCTCGAGGCCGAGCTGTGGCGGCTCGAGCAAGGGCTGGCGCCGAGCTATGTCGACCGCCGCTTGCTGCGGCGCTTCGCCGCGCGATAGCGCGCGAGGGCGACGAGCAGCAGCAGCGCGAGCCACGACGGCGAGCTCGCCGCGCCGTGGCTCGACAGGGCGCAGCCGTCGGAGTCGGGGCCATCGGTTCCGCGGCCATCGCCCGCGGCGCCGCCGTCGATCCGCGAATCAACCCGGGAGGACGTCTCGGCGACCGACACATCGACAGCGCTCGCGTCGAGGCGCGCGTCGCGCGCGGCGTCGGTGACGGCGTCGGTCGCCGCGTCACGCGCGCCGCCGTCGCGTGACGGTGCAGGGCCGTCGATTGCGCCGTCAGCAGCGGGCGCGAAAAACGGCGTCTCGCTGCTCCACAACGGGCCTGCGGGCGTGCCGCCGAAGCGGCGCACGCCGTCGCTCGGCCCGCCCGCGGCACCCGAGCTGTCGCCGATCACGTCGCCTTGGCCCTCGTCGAAGTGATAGAGCGCGGCGGTGTTGGCG
>JAGQIK010000066.1 GCA_020431405.1 Myxococcales bacterium | reverse complement strand
TTTCTTCTTGCGTCTCGCGGCGGACCTCGAGAGCTTCACGCACCAGCCGGCCCACGTTATCGCGCGGCGCGCTCGTGTCGTGCAGCGCGTCGGCGCTCTCGAGCTGCAGGATCACGCCGGTGAGCCCCTGCGCCAGCGAATCGTGAAGGTCGCGCGCCAGCCGCGCGCGCTCCTCGAGCGCGCCGATCTCGACGCTGCGCTCGTAAAGCCGCGCGCGCTCGACGGCGATGCCGAGCATCTCGCCGATGGTGTGAAGCAGCCGCAGCTCGCCGCGCGACAGCTCGCGGTAGTCGCTCGACGCTACGTTGAGCACGCCCACGCGCGCGCCGCCGGCGTAGAGCGGCACGCTGGCGTGAAAGCGCAGCCCTTCGGCGCCCTGCACGAGGCCGGCGAGGCGGCTGCAGACGACGACGTTGATGTTGGCCGCGCCGTCCATGTCGCCGGCGCGGAAGCTGTCGAGGCAGTAGCAGCTGCCGCGCATGCGCTCGGGCGCCTCGAGCAGCGCGGGCGGCAAGTTCTGCGCGGCGGCGAGCTCGACGCGCTCCTCACCGTCCTCCGCGCAGTCGACGAGCCAGACCCAGCCGGCTTCGAGCCCGAGCAGCTCGGCCACCTCGGCGAGCACCGCGGAGAGCGCCTGGCCGAGGTCTACCGAGCGGTTGAGCGCCTCGGCGATGGCGTTGAGGATCGACAGCTCGTGGTTGCGGCGCTCGAGCTCGACGGTGGACGCCTCGCCCTCGCTCATCCCGCGTTCCCATACCGCGCAGCCGACCTCAATCGATGAACCCGTGCTTGCGCAGCAGCCGGCGGATCAGCTGCCGGTCAACCCCGGCGGCCGTCGCCAGGTGCGTGATGTTGAGCCCGTGCTCGTCGACGAGGTTCCCGAGGTAATACGTCTCGAACTGCGTGAGGATGTCGTGCTTGACGTCCTTGTAGGGCAGCGCGAGCAGGCCGGGCGGCATCGCCGCGGCGAGCCAGCCCGAGCCTTCCGGCGGCGGGGCGGGCGCCTTGCCGGTGGGCGGCAGCTGCCCCGAGGCCAGCGGCTGGGCGCTGGCGCGCGCCAGGCGTGCCGCAGCGGGCGGCGGCTGCACCGACGACTGCTGCGAGAGGCGCGAGAAGTCGGGGTTGACGCCGTCGGCGAAGACCATCGCGCGCTCGACGGCGTTGCGCAGCTCGCGCACGTTGCCCGACCAGCGGCGCGAGCACAGCACCTCGAGCAGCTCCGGCGTGAGCACGGCGCGCGGCTCGGCGCAGCCGGCTTGGCGCAAGAAGTGGCGCGCCAGCAGCGGGATGTCGTCGGGGCGCTCGCGCAGCGAGGGCAGGCGCACCTGCACCACCGAGAGGCGAAACCACAGGTCGCTGCGAAAGCGGCCGTCGGCGACGCGCTGTTCGAGGTCGACGTTGGTCGCCGCCACGACGCGCACGTCGATGGGGCGCGTCTGGTGATCGCCCACGCGCTTGACCGTGCGCCGATCGAGCACGCGCAGCAGGCGCGTCTGCAGCTCGATGGGCAGCTCGCCCAGCTCGTCGATGAAGACGGTGCCGCCGTTGGCGCGCTCGAACGCGCCCGCGCGGTCGGTGCGCGCGCCGGTGAATGCGCCGGCGACATGGCCGAAGAGCTCCGACTCGATCAGCTCGGTCGGGATCGCGCCGCAGTCGATGATGACAAACGGCCCGGTGACGCGCGGCGACTGGCGGTGGATCTCCTCGGCGACGAGCTCTTTGCCGGTGCCGGTCTCGCCGAGCACGAGCACCGTGGTGTCGGTGGGCGAGACCGCCGTCAGCACGCCGAAGACCTTCTGCATGGCGCGCGACGAGCCGATCATGGTGCCGAAGGCGAGCTCGGGCTCGATGCTGGCCGAGCTCTCCTCGCCGCGCTCGATGCGCAGCACCGTGTCGCGCGCGAGCCGCAGCTCCGAGCCAGGGCGCAGCATCGCCACCTCGATGCGTGCGCCGCGGTGATAGGTGCCGTTGGAGCTGCCCAGGTCGCGCACGAGATAGCCCTCCTCGCGCACCTGGACCTCGAGGTGAAAACGCGAGATGCCCGTCTCGTTGAGCACCAGGTCGTTGTCGGGGTGGGCGCCGACGCTGACGCGCGCGAGGTTTATCGGCACTTTGCGCCCGCGGTCGGGGCCGGAGACGACGCGCAGCTCGGCGCTGCGCAGCACCAGCATCGGCTCGCCGGCCTCGTAGACCACCGCGGTGGGGCCGCCCTCGCCGTAGGGCTTCTGCGGCCCGGTCACCGTGCCCGGCGCGCGGTCACGTCGTGTTCGATCGTCATTCACGGCCCACATGGTAAGATTTTCGCCACGTCGTGGCCGAGCTTTTTTCGCAGCCAGCCCCTTCACTTATCGGTCGCTACGAGGTCGTCGAGAGCATCGGCAGCGGCGGCATGGCCGCGGTGTATCGTGCGTGGGCTCGCGGACCGACCGGCGCCGGGCGCCCCGTCGCGATCAAGCTGATCCACCAGCACTTGGCGGGACAGCCGCAGTTCGTCGAGATGTTCTTCGAGGAGACGCGCGTCGCGCTGGCCCTGACCCACCGCAACATCGTGCAGACGTTCGACGCCGGCGAGATCGCAGGCCGGCCGTACCTGGTGATGGAGCTGGTGGAGGGCTGCTCGCTGGTGGAGCTGATCGGCCGCAGCGAGCAGGACGTACCGCTCGAGCTGGCGCTCTTTATCGTGTGCGAGGTCTGTGCCGCGCTGAGCTACGCGCACACGTTCCGCCCCGAGCGCGAGGGACAGCCGCACGCCGTGGTGCATCGCGACGTGAGCCCCAGCAACGTGCTGCTCTCGTGGGCGGGCGACGTCAAGCTCGCCGACTTCGGCGTGGCGCGCGCCACCGATGCCGCGCGCGCCGGGCAGAGCGGCATCAAGGGCAAGCTGAGTTACATGCCGCCCGAGCAGGCGCGTGGCGATGCCGAGCCGCGCAGCGATCTGTTCGCGCTCGGTGTGGTGCTCTACGAGCTGATCGCGCGCAAGCCGCTCTCGTCGCGCCCGATGAACGCGCTGCAGGCGCTCGAGCGGCGCGAGATCGAGCCATTGCATCGGCTGCGTCCCGAGATCTCGCCCAGCCTCGAGGCGATCATCGAGCGCTGCATCGAGCCCGACCCGCGTGACCGACCGAGCAGCGCCGACGAGCTGGGCGGCGTGCTGTGGGCCGAGATCGATCGCATCCAGCGCGCCGCCGGCGGCGGCGATCTGCGCGCGCGGCTGAGCGCCTACGTCGCGGCGCTGCCGGGGCCGCCGCGCAACGAGACCGTCGGGCGCGTGGCGCAGGCGCTGATGGCCGAGATCGCCGAGCTGTCGGCGGTGGACGCGCGCGCGCTGGCGACGGCTTCGGACCTGGGCGGCGCACCGGGAGCGGGCGGCGCGCCGCCGCGCATCAGCGGCACGGCGATCGTGGTGCTCGGCGATGACGATGACCTCGACGCCTCGCAGCCGATGGTCGAGCGCACGGTGCCCGACGCGCGCGTCCGGCGCGCGCCCGTGCGCCTTGGCGACGACAGCATCGAGCCGCTCGACGAGGACGACCAGATCGGGCTCGACACCCTCGACGACGGTATCGACGACAGCGAAAACGACGCGACCGTCATCGCCGCGGCTTCGGACGCCGAGCGACGCATCGCGCGCGCGCTCAAGGCACGAGCACACCAGCTTCCACCCACGCCGCCAGCTGACGATCACGTGGTCGGCTCGGGCGACGAAGCGCCGACCAAGATACGGCGCGAGTACACGGGCGCGAGCGCGGGGCCGCCGCCGACGCCGGCGGGTGGGCTGGGCCGTATCCCTACCGACGAGGACACCGACGACCTTGCGAGCACGCGTATTCGGCGCCTCGACGAGATCGATCTCGATGACATCGCTGCCCTCGACGCCGACGTCGATATGGACAACGCGCGCACCATCGACGCGCCGCCGGGCGCGCTTCGCGGTGTGCGCACGGGCCCGGTCGGCTTTGACGTGCCCGTGGCGTCGGTGCGTCGTGGTGAGACCGTCGACATCTCGTCGGGCTCGGGCGGCAAACCGCCCGGCAAACCACCGGGCGCGCCACCCGCGGCGCCGCCGCGTCGCCGCGCGAGCAGGGTCGAGCGCCCCGAGCCGACCCAGAGCGTCAAACCGCCGCGCTACAACACGGAGCAGCGACGCACCAAGCAGCGGCGGCTGGGCTGGATCGTGATCGGCTCGGTGGCGCTGGTGCTCGTCATCATCGCGTCGTGGCTGGGCTGGCGCTCGGGCGACACGTCGATCCCGCACGTGGCGCCCAAACACTCTGTGGGCGGCAGCAAGATCGACTCGCGCGTGCCGCGCACCGCGGACCTCGAGTGAGCGGACGTGCGCGCGGAGCGGCGGCGGTCGGGCTGATCGCAGCGAGCTTCCTTGCGGCCGCGGCGGCGACGGCCGACGCGCGAAACCGCACGCACGGGCGTGCCATCGAGGTTCAGGGACACCGCGGCGCCCGCGCGCGGCGCGCCGAGAACACGCTCTCGGCTTTTCGCTATGCCATCTCCGTGGGTGTCGACACGCTCGAGCTCGACGTGGCGGTCACCCGCGACGACAAGCTGGTCGTCACCCACGACCTCGTGCTCAGCCGCACATTGTGCCGTCGACGCGCGGGCAAGCGCCTCGTCAAGCTCGCGCGCGACGTGGCCGTGCGCTCGCTGACGCGCGCCGAGCTCGATCGCTACACCTGCTCGGCGGTGCCCAACCCGCGCTTTCCGGCGCAGAAGCTGCGCCCCGGCGGCGAGCCTATCGCGTCGCTCGAGCAGGTGCTCGAGCTGGCGCGGCGCGCGCGCCGTCCGCTGCGACTCAACATCGAGACCAAGTGTGTACCTGACCGGCGCGACCTCTCGCCGCCGCCGGCGCGCTTCGTCAAGCTCGTCGCGGGCGCGTTGGCCAAGGCCGGACTGACGGCGCGCGCGACGCTGCAGTCTTTCGATCACCGCGTGCTCGCCGTGGCGCGGCGCGTGGCGCCCGAGCTCGCGCGCGTGGTGCTCGTCGCCGAGAGCAGGCCCGACTACGTCGCCGTCGCGCGCGCCGTGGGGGCGCGTGTGGTCTCGCCCAATCAGCACTGGATCGACGCGCGCGACGTCAAGGCGATGCACGCCGCCGGCCTGCGCGTGGTGCCATGGACGGTCAACGGCGCGCGCGCCTGGCGGCGCGTGATCGCGCTCGGCGTCGACGGCATCATCAGCGACGATCCGGCGGGGCTTCTGCGCTACCTGCGACGCCATGGCCAACGCCGCTGACACGCCGCGCTCCGACGCTGCCTCCCACGACTTCGATGTCGAAGCCGTGCTGCTCGAGCGCGAGCGCCGCGGCCTGCGCATCCCGGCCATGGCGCGCGTGCTGTTCACCAGCTACGCCGTGCTCGCGATCCTCAGCGCCGCGCCCGGAGACGTGCGCGCCATCGGCTTGACCATCGTCGGCGTGGTGCTGGTGTTCAACCTGGTGGCGCTGAGGCTGCTTCGCGACGCGCGCTACGTGCGACTGGTCGGCTACGCGGGCGCGGTGCTCGATGCCCTCTTGATCCCAGCGGCCGCCACAGCCTGGTCGATGGTGTTGGTGATCAAGCCGGTGCCTCCCGGGTTTCTGTTCAAGACGCCGCTGACGGTCTTTTCGCTGGTGCTGATCATCTTCAACAGCCTGCCCATGCGCCCGATCTATCCGCTGATCGTGACGACCAGCGGCGTGTTGACCCAATTGACGCTGCTGGTCCTGACGTCGACGGACCCGCGCACGGTGTGGGCCGCCACGCTTCGCGAGACGTTTCACACCAACGCGCTCAACCCGATGCTGATGCTCAACATGTTGGTGGCCGTGGGGCTCGCCGGCGGCGTGCTGGTGATCGTGACGCACGCTATCGGAAGGGCGTTGCGCGAGGCGACTGCGCGCCAAGCCGAGCACCTGCGCATGCAGCGCGCGCAGGTCGAGGCGGTGCTCGAGGGGCAGATGCAGGCGCAGCGCCGGCTGGTGGCCGGCATCTCGCACGAGATGAACACGCCGCTCGGCGCGGTGACGAGCAGCATCTCCAACGCGGCGCGCGCGTCGCAGCGGCTGCGCGAGAGCATCGAGCGCGCCGTGCAGCGCGGCGAGATCGACGAGCGCCTCGATCGGCTGCTCGGATCGCTCGCCGACAGCGCCGACGTGGGCGGACAGGCGTGCGACCGCCTCGCCGCGACGGTGCAGTCGCTGCGCCGCTTCACGCAGCTCGACAAGGCCGAGGAGCAGCTGATCGACATCAACGGCAACCTCGACCAAGCGCTGGCGATCGTACCCAACGAGGTGCGACGCGAGATCGCCGTCGAGCGGCGCTACGGCGAGCTGCCCACCGTCTACTGCAGCCCGAGCCGCCTCAACCAGGTGTTCGTCACCCTGCTGACCAACGCCTTCGAGGCGATCGACGGCGACGGCGTGGTCACGGTGAGCACCGAGGCGTCGGGGGACGCGGTGCGCGTCGAGATCGCCGACAGCGGGCGCGGCATGACGCCCGAGGCACTGCAGCACCTGTTCGAGGTGCGCTGGGGTGACAGCGGCAAGCGTGTCTCGGCGGGCTTCGGCCTGGCCGCCTGCCAGATCGTCATGCGCCAGCATGCTGGCGACATCACGGCGCAAAGCAGCCCTGGCAAGGGCACGAAGCTCACGCTGGTGCTGCCCGTGGCGCGATCGAGCGCTGGCAGGGGCGCCGACCCCTCCGGCACCGTATAATGCCGTTGTGAAGAGGACGGCAGCACGTGGCTGATCAGCAGACGTCATATAAGCGAGCCTTCTGGGGCGCGGTAATCGTCACGCTGGTGCTGTGGATCATCCCCTTCGGCGGCCTGGTGATCTATCCGTTCTCGCTGCTCGCCACCTGGGCGCACGAGCTCGGCCACGGCATCACGGCGCTGATCACGGGCGGCTCGTTCCACGGCCTCGAGCTCACCGCCGGGCTCGGCGGGCTGGCGGCGACCAAGCCGGCGGGCGCCGCGTCGTCGGCCCTGATCTCCGTCGGCGGCCTGGTCGGCGCGCCGATCCTCGGCGCGATCATCGTCGCCCTCGGCGCGCGCGAGCGCCTGGCGCGCGTGATGCTCGTCGGGCTAGCCGGGCTGCTCGTCATCTCGGTGGCGCTGTGGGTCAAAAACGGCTTCGGCATCGTGGCCTGCATCGCGATCGCGGCCGGCCTCGGCGTCGGGGCCTTCAAGCTCAGCGCGCGGCGCCGTTTCATGCTCGTGCAGCTGCTCGGCATCCAGCTCTCGCTGAGCGCGCTGCGCAACTGGCAGTACCTGTTCATGCAGCAGGCGGGCGTGGGCAGCAAGATCCTGCCCTCGGACGTGGCCAACATCCAGAAGGCCATCGGCGGCCACTACCTGCTGTGGGGCGTGTTGATCTTCCTCTTCAACTCGGCCGTGCTGTACGGCGCCTATCGGCTGGCGCGCCGTCACCTGCGGCGCGCGGCTGCGGCGGGCGCAGCGGGCGCGGCGGCGGGCGCGGCAGACGCGGCGGGCGACGCGGCGGCGAAGGCCAAGGCCGACGGAAAGAAGAGCAAGGGCTCGACGCCGGCCAAGAAGCGTTAGCGCGCTAGCGCGCCCCCGCCTGGAGGGCCGCGACATTGGCGCGCTCGTCTTCGCTGTTGGGATCGGCGAGCAGCGCGATGTCAGCAAGCAGGCGTGCCAGCGGGTGACGGAACACGGCGCGCGCCTTCTTCTCGAGCGCGCTGCGTCGGCCCAGCCGCGCCAGCAGCCAGGCGTGCAGCGTTGGCGTCGCATCGGCGTGGGCGGTGCGCTCGAGCTCGGCGAGGGCTAGTGCGATCTCGGGTCGCGCCCGCAGCGCAGCGAGGCCCGCGTGCTCGTGCCGCAATAGCTCGTAGACGAGCGGGGTCAGCGAGAGCCGGCGTCCTTTCTTGGCGATAAAGGCGCGCAGCGGCTTGGACGTCTCCGACGCCTGCAGCAGCGCCTGTCGCAGCAGCGCCGAGACGAGCCACGCGGGGTCGAAGGCGTGATCGATGGCGAGAGCGGCGCGATAGCCGGCGACGGCGGCAGCGGCGAGCTTGGCGTCGCCCGTGTGACGAGCCTTCGACTGCAGCCCCACGGCGCGCAGCATCACCAGCGCCGCGCGCGTCGCCTTGACGTGCTTTGCAGCGCGCAGGCGCTTGGTGCGCACGGCGAGGCGCGCGAGCCAGCGATCGAGACGCCGCGCGACACGCTTTTCCTTGCCGGCGACGTATCTCGCGCGTGCGGTGTCGGCGTCGGAGCTGTCGATCTTGACGCGCTGCAGCTGCGCCTTGAGCGCGCGCAGGCGCTCCACATCGCGCGTCCATGTCAGGATCTGGAGCTGGCGCAGGTAGCCGCGCTGGCGCTGCGGCGCGAGCACGGCCTCGCGCTGGCTCAGCTCGAGCGCGCGTGTGACGCGCGGGCTCTCGCGCAGTGCCGCGCGCACGCGCGCGCGTTCGGGCCCGCCGAGCAGCGCGCGCAGCAGCAGCCTCACCTCGCGCTCCTGAGCGCGCAGCGCGCGCATCGAGACGACTGTGTCGAGCACGCGCAAGAGCCCGTGGTAGAGCACGATGTCGGCGAGGTTGCCGACGACGAGCGCGTTCTCTGGTGCGAGCGCGTAGGCCTTTTCGAGCATCTTTTCGGCGCGAGTCATGTTGGCGATATCGCCGCTGCAGATGTAGCGGCGCTGCCAGACGAGGGCAGCGTTGTTTGCGCCCGCGCCGCTGTGCGCCGCCGATGCTTCGTAGACCGCGGCGGCCTTGGCGAGCAGTCCGTCGGCGCGTGCGAGCTCGCCGCGCTCGATCGCCCTTTCAGCCTCGAGCTGCTGCATGCTCGCGCGAACGAAGCGGTCGTCGAGGTCGGCTTGGCGCAGCCAGCGCATCTGCTCGTCGCGGTCACGCGCGAGCAGCGAGAGCATGTACGCGGTCGCCTTTTTTGTCGCGCCGCTGGCGGTGCCAAAGAGCTTCTCGGCCTCGGCACGGGCGCGATTGACCATGCCGAGCTCGCGGTAGACCCTCACCACTGCGAGGGTCAGCGTGGGATTCTTCTGGTCGAGCAGCTTGTGCAGCTCGCGCTCGCCTTCGGCGCGCTTGCCGAGCCGGTGGTAGACCTGCCCGAGGCCGAGGTGATAGCTCGGCACGCCTTCAGCGTCGCCCTGGATCGCGAGGAACGCGCGCTCGGCGCCGGCGAGCAGCCCCTCGCGGCGCTTACCGCGCGCGGCGTTGGCGCGCTGCAGGCGCACGCTGCCGAGCGCGAGCGCCGTCGAGATCACGCTCGCCCGCGCGGCGTAGCGCGCGCGCAGCTTGGATAGCTGCTCGTCCTTGCGCAGCTGTGCTTCGATCCAGGTCGAGATCACCTGCATCCGCTCGCCCTTGGGCGCGGCCTGGACCTTTTGCAGCAGCGCTTTGGGCAGCATCCCGGTGTTGGAGCGGGCGACCAGCTGCTCGCGACGCTCGCGCAGGAGCACCTGATAGCGGACGCGGGCGCGCACGAAGCGCGGCAGACTGCTGCCCAGTTGCTGCGAGAGCAGCTGCTCGGCGCGCGCGAGCTTGCCCAGGCGCGCCAGCAGCGACGCGCGCTGTGTCTGCGCCGCGCGCACCAAGCTGCCGTGTGGGCCGAGCGCTTCGATCACGGCGAGCGCGCCCTTGACGTCGCCTTTGCGTTCACGCAGCGCCGCCAGCGCGAGCGCGAGCTGCTGGTCACCGGGGGTCTTGGAGAGCGCCGCGGCGAGCGCCTTGTCATCGCCGCCAGCGAGCAGCGCCTTGCGCTCGGCTTTCGCGACGACGGCTCGGGCGGTGATCAGCCGCGCGACGACGGCGTCGATCTGTCGCTTGTCGTAGCGGGCGCTGCGCGCGGCCTTGATCCAGCGTTCGATGTCGCCCGCGAGCTCGAGCCATGCGGACGGCATCGCGCGCGGCGAGGTGACGAGCACGGCGAGCTGCTTGGCGACGATGCGCAGCGCGGCGGGATCGGGCAGCATCTCGCAGCCGCTGCGGACCGCATCGAGGGGCCAGGTTTTGCCGAGCGCTTCGGCGAGCGCGCGGCGGCGCGCGTTGACAACCGTGCCGAGGCGCTGTCCGTGATCGCCGCCCTCGAGCGTGCGCTGGGCGCTCTCGAGCAGGCGCAGGCCGGCGCGCAGCGCGCGCACGTCGCGCGCGCCGATCTGCTCGACCCACCGCTTTGTGGTGTTGAAGAGCAGGTCACCGACGACGCCGCCGCGAAGATCCGGCGACAGCGAGCTTCGCAGCTGACGCAACAGCTGGCGGGTCTGTTCGACGTGCGCCGCGCGCATCGGCGTGGGCAGCGAGGCGAGACTGAGGCGCACGATGCCGAGCGACGCACGCCTTTGCGTCGGCGTCGCGGCGCGCGGGTACGCGCTGAGCAGCGCGCGGTATTGGGCGATGACATTTTCACGCGCCGTCTCGGTCTTGGCCGCACGCTCGGCGCGCGCGATCGGCGCGAGCTCGCGACCGAAGCGGTGCGCCTGCGAGTTGTAGACCCCATCGAAGACGATCAGGCCGACCGTGGCGAGCGCCACCGCCGCGATGAACGCCGACCACAGGCGCGCCAGGCCGCTCGTCGGCACCTTGCCGTGGAAGAGGAAGCTGCCTTTGCGGCCGCCGCTAGAGACCCGATACGCGCCGAGCGCGAACACCGGGATGAAGAAGATCGTGGCGTAGCGCGTGGCGACGTACGTGCCGTCGGGGCGCTCGTCGCGACGCCCGTAGAGCGCCGTCCCGACGCCGTTAAAGGTGGTGAGGGACGGCGCGCCCTGCAACGGCTCGCTGACCTCGGCGCGCGCCACGTGGGCGATGGGATCGAGGGCGCGCTCGGCCTGCGTCGCTTCGGACGGCGGCGCCCCCGTCGGCTCCACGTTGTTCATGCGTCGTGCCTCCGTAAAACGAGTATTCCGCGGAGGCTGCTAGGTCATATGACACACGTCAGGTAGTCGGTGCCGACTTCTGCGCATCGACGACGGCCACGATCACCGCGACGTCATCGTGCCAATCCGCTGTGGCGCCGACGCGCGCTGCCTCGACCAGCGCATCGACGCAGCCGCGCACATCCACCGTGCCGTCCGCGAGCTGCGCCAGCTGCCGCGCGATCACGTCGCGGGCGCAGTACTTGTGGAGCCCGTCGCTGCACACCAAGAGCGGCCCCGAGAGCGGAACGGGCCCAAAAGGCCGCGGCTCGGCTTGGCCCGAACCGACGAACGGGCGCCTCTGCTGCTCGGCGGTCAGCTCGCGCAGCGCGCCCGCCTCGAGCACGAAGGCCGCCGAGTCGCCGGCGCTGGCGCCCCACACCTCGGCGCCGTTGCAGATCGCCAGCAGCGCCGTCGTCTCGCCCGCCTCGGCGCTAACCGAGTCTGCGCCGACGAGCGCTCCGCGGCCGGCGTACATGTTGCGATCGATGGCGCGCAGCAGCTGCGCCAGCGCGGGCGCCGGCGGCGCGGCACCGGTGGACACACCGAGCACCTGCGCGATGGCAACCACCAACAGCTCGGCCGCCTCAGCCGCGCCGCTCTGCCCACCCGCGCCGTCGGCGACGATCAGCGCCGCGGCGCCGCCGCCGATGTCCTCGAGCACGCGCGCGCGGTCATCGCGGCCTTCGACACGCGAGGCGATAGTCAGCGGCACAGGCGTCGCTGGCGCCGGCCGCGCTGCTCGGCGCGCTCTGCGCGAAGGCTCGCCGCAGGCCTCCTCGTAGGTCACCAGCAGCTCGCGCAGCTGCTCGTAGAGCGCCTCGCTGGCTTCGTCTCCCGCACGCTCGGCGACCACCTGCGCCAGCGCCGCCAGCCCGCGAAGCTGCGCGCCGTCCACCAGGACGCCCTGCTCGCCGCTCGGCTCGATGCGCACCACGACGTTTTCACCGTCACGCCGCACGATCTCGGCGTGCTGCCGGTCGAGGCTCATGCGCTAGAGGTTACATGCTAGCGAGAGAGGTTGAAGCCCGCCGCGATCAGAAAGACGGTGCCGAGGATCACGAGCAGCGAGGCGAAGAACCGCGCCCGCCCGCCGCGCAGCACCGTGGGCGTCGATCGCAGCAGCGCCTCCGTCAAGCGTGGCCACCCCGGCCAGCCCAGCGTCAAATGCCCGCTGCCCAGCGCCCGCACGCCAGCCCACGTCAACGCTGCACCCAACACCACGAGAAAGAAGGTCTCGAGCATTCCCGCGCTCCTGTCGATCGTAATACGCCGGCGGAGGGGCGCTTTCGCCGCGGAAGCGACCGTTAGTGCGCTCTACAGCACTGAACGCCGGGCCGCCGACGCGGGGCGGAGCGGGCGCAGCGCGAGCGTCGGAGGACGCCTCGTGCGTTGGTGGTTCGGGCGCGTTCGGGCGCGGCTGGGCTATTGACGGGATGGGAGGCTGGCGGCCTGCGGGCGTTTGGCGCGCGTGGGCGGGGCGTGGAGGGGTGCGCGGGCGT
>JAGQIK010000510.1 GCA_020431405.1 Myxococcales bacterium | reverse complement strand
GGCGTCGCCTGGGCGCGCGTCGCCAGGCGCGTCGGCGGCGCCACCCTCGCGCGGCTGGGCCGCGCCATCGCGGCTGCTCGGCGCTTCGTCGCAGGCGCCGAGCGCGGCGGCCAAAAGTAACGAGATCGAGATCAAGACGGCGCGGTAGGTCATGGGAATCCATCATAACCCGCGCGCACCTGACACATCGCGCTCAAGTTGCGGACAGCAGCGCCGTTGTAGCCAGTGGTGAAGAACGCAGGCCCTACACTCGGCATCGACTTCGGCACCAGCTACAGCTCGGCGGCGGTGGTTATCGATGGCTCGGTGGAGCTGGTCATCGACGGCGGCGACCGTTCGATCCCCAGCGTCGTGTACTTTCCCGAGCGCGGCGCGCCACAGGTCGGCCGTGCCGCCCTCTCGCGCCTACCCGCCGAGCCGCACCAGACCGTCAGCTCGATCAAGCGCGTGCTGGGTCGTCGCTACGACGACACCGCCGTACGTCGGCTCGACGTGGGCGTAGGCTACAAGTTGGCGCGCGGCCCGGGCGGCAGCGTGGTGCTCGATCTTCCCAGCGGGCGCGTGGCGCCGGCGCAGGTGGTGGGTTTGATCCTCGACCGCTTGCGCGGCCTCGCCGAGCGCCGCTTCGGCGGGCCGATCACGCGCGCCGTGCTGAGCGTGCCCGCCACCGCCGACGCCGGCTATCGCGCCGCGCTGAGCAAGGCCGCGCAGCTGGCGCGCCTCGAGGTGGTGCGTATGGTCGCCGAGCCGGTGGTCGGCGCTTTGGCGGTGGGCAAGAACATGACGCCCGCCACGCGTAACATCGCCGTCTGCGACTTCGGCGGCGGCACCTTCGACCTCACGCTGGCCCAGCAGCGCGGCCATGACTTTACCTGCCCGCTGGTCGCCGGCGACGGCATGCTCGGCGGTGACGACTTCGACGAGGCCATCGCCAACATGGTCGCCGACGCCGTAGCCACCGGCGCCAGCTATGACATGCGCCACAGCGTGGTGCGCTGGCGCGGGCTGGTGCTGCGCGCCGAGCAGGTCAAGCGGGTGCTCTCGCGCACCGACGTGGCGCGTTTGCGCATGAAGGACGCGTATACCGCCTTCGGTCGCCAGCGCGATCTCGACATCGAGATCGGGCGCGGCCGCGCCGAACGGCGTTTTCAGCCGCTGCTCGATCGTGCCGTGATGGCGGTTGACGATCTGCGCGCGCGTGCCGAGGCACGCGGCTGCGATGTCGACGAGGTGCTGCTCATCGGCGGTACGAGCTTGATCCCGTCGGTTCAGGCGCACCTCGCCGACGCGTTCCATCGCCCCGTGGAGCTCACCGCCGAGGCGGACGTGGTGGTCGCCATCGGCGCCGCGCTGCTCGCCGACGCGCTGACATCGACGTCGGTGGACAAAGATCCCTACCGCGAGGCGGCGAGCGCCTTGCTGTGAGCGCCACGGGCGCGGCGGTGGGATGCTACGCTCGAGGTGTGACATGTCGGATGCGGCGTTAGCACAGCGCGCCCTCGTCACCGGCGGCGCGGGCTTCATTGGCAGCAACCTCGTGCGCTTTCTGCTCGGGCGGGGCCTCGATGTGCTCAACGTCGACGCACTGACCTACGCCGGCAACCTCGACTCCCTCGCCGATGTCGCCGCCGACACGCGCTATCGCTTCGCGCGCGCCGACGTGCGGGACCGCGCCGCGCTCGAGCGGCTTTTTGCCGAGTTCGATCCGCAGCTGGTCTTTCATCTCGCCGCCGAGTCGCACGTCGATCGCTCGATCGTCGCGCCCGAGGACTTTGTCACGACCAACGTCGTCGGCACCTTCACGCTGCTCGAAGTGGCGCGCCGCGCCTGGGGCGACGACGGCGCGCGGCGCTTCGTGCATGTCTCCACCGACGAGGTCTACGGCTCGCTGGGCGAGACCGGGCGCTTTTCGGAGACGACGCGCTATGACCCGAGCTCGCCGTACTCGGCCTCCAAAGCGGGCGCTGACCACCTCGCGCACGCCTATCATCGCACCTACGGTCTGCCGGTGATCGTCACCAACTGCTCGAACAACTACGGTCCGCGGCAGTTTCCGGAGAAGCTGATCCCGCTGATGATCACGCGCGCCATGGCGGGCGAGCCGCTGCCGGTCTACGGCGCCGGCGACAACGTGCGCGACTGGCTCTACGTCGACGACCACTGCGAAGCGCTCTGGGCGGTGGCCCAGCGCGGAAAACCCGGGCGCGACTACAACATCGGCGGCGACGAGGAGCGACGCAACCTCGAGATCGTGCAGCTAGTGTGTGCCGAGCTCGAGCGCGTGCGTCCGGCGAGCGACAACGCGGCGCTCGGCGGGCGCGCCTACCGCGAGCTGATCACCTTCGTCGAGGATCGTCCGGGCCACGACTACCGCTACGCCATCGACGCGGCGCGGCTGCGCGACGAGCTCGGCTTCTCGCCGCGCGAGAGCTTCGAGAGCGGGCTGCGCAAGACCATCGGCTGGTACCTCGACAACGCGCGCTGGGTCGAGCGCGCCACCAGCGGCGCCTATCGCGACTGGATCGAGGACAACTACGGCGCGCGCCTCGATCGCTAGCAGCCGCGTCGGCGGCTGGGTTAGCATCGACAGCTCCGATGTTGCCGCGACGCGCGCTCACCACCGCCATCATCGTGCTCTCGGCGCCCGCGCTCGGCGCGCGCGCGATCGCGCAGCCTACAGCCGCCCAGCCACGCGCCGACGAGACGCGCGCCGCCGCGCTCGTCGCGCGCGGGATCGCGCTCTTTGCCGACGCGGAGTTCGCGCGCTCGCGTGCCGTGCTCGCGCAGGCACTCGACGTGGCGCGCTCGTCGCGGCTCAAGGCGCGCGCGCGGCTCTACATCGGTCTCGACCACGCCGCGGAGAATCAACCGGACAAGGCGCGCGCTGCCTTTCGCGCGGCGCTGCTGCTCGACCGATCGCTCGACATCGACGCGCGCCAACACAAACCCGGCGTCGTGTCGCTGTTTCGGCGTACGCGCGCCGCGTTGCCGCCTGCGCCGACGCGGGCCACGTCGCTGCCGCCGGCCGTGTCGCCCACGGCAGTGTCGCCCACGGCAGTGCGGCCCACGACAGCGGCGCACGCGGCAGCGCCGCGCCGCGACGAGCCGCCGCGTGCAGCGCGCGTGTGGACGATGGTGGCTGCAGGTGTCGCTGCAGCTAGCTTTGTCGCTGCGGTGGCGGTGGGCGTGACGCTCGAAAACGACCGCGATGAAGCCTGTAGCCTGCTCGTCGCCGATACGGATGACTGCGCTGGCCGCAGCCGCCTGCTCGATGCCGCCGATCGCGCGCGCTACGAAGCGCTGCACCGGCGCATCGGCGCCAAGCGCACCGCGACCAACGTGTTGTGGGTCGCGGGCGGTGTGTTGGCGGCGGCCGCCGCCGTGTTGTTCTGGGGCGAGCCGCGCTGGCGCGCGCCCGCGGCGAGCGCGTCGAAGACGTCGATCTATCTGGCGCCGTCTCCGCTCGGTCTCGTCATCGGCCTGCGGCGCTGAGGCGCAGGCGTGCGCGGCTGCGCTGCCCGGGGCGCACCCACACCCACGCGCGTGCTGGTGTGTAGCCCGCGCGGCGCACCACGACGAGGTGGCGGCCGACGCGCACGCGCTCGAGCGTCAGCGGCGTGCGCCCCACCGGCTTGCCGTCGAGCAAGACGTTGGCCCACAGGTGCGTGCCCGCCGCGCTCTTGCTCTGAATCGCCAGCGAGCCGAAGGCGATCGCGCGCTGCGGCTGCGCGCGCCTGCGCGCCGGCCGACGCGTGCTGCTGCGCCGACGCGGGCGCGCCTTGGCGCGGGCTCGGCGCGGTGTGGGCGGGGCGCTGGCGATCACGCGCACGCGTTCGCTCGTCGCCGCGCCGTCGGTACCTTGATCGGGTGCAGCAGCTGCGGCGGCGGCTGCGC
>JAGQIK010000509.1 GCA_020431405.1 Myxococcales bacterium | reverse complement strand
ATACCTTCTTTACATCACGGCGTGAAACGGTCAGCGTCACATTCCCGGCCGCGTCAAAAAACTGGTTCTTCGAAACGTTTAGTGGGTTCACGCCGCGAGCTGCGTGACAGCGCGAGCTGGGACGTGACGCACGGGCGGGATGGTCATCCCCGAGCAGCGTAGGAAGATCATCGCGATGAGCGAAGATGGGTCTCGAAAGCCGTAGGCCTGCTTGACGCCTGTCCGGACTTTGCTGTTGATGCCCTCCGCGAAGGCGTTGGTAAGCCGCGTGCTCACGTAGCGCAGAATGCCTTCCTCGTGCTCCTTGATGGTTTTCGCCAGGCGTATGAAGGGTTTGAGGCGCGACCGTTGTGCCCAGGCGAGCCATTCACCCAGACGGCGCGCCGCGACGTGTACTTGTCGCCCATCCAGAATGTGGCACAGCGTTTCCTTGAGGAGATAAGCGCGATAGAGTGCGCTGTTGGCGTTCTGGACGGAAGCCAGTCTCTGGCGTTCGCCGAGGGTGAGGTTCCAGGGACGCTTGAGCAGGGACCACCGCGTATGCTTCAGCGCCTTCGCAGCAGCGCCTCCGAGTTGAGCCCTGACTTCGGAACGGCGCACCTCGTCGAGCGCATCGTGAGCGAGTCGCTGGACGTGAAAACGGTCGAACACGATCGCTGCCCGCGGTGCGCGGCGTTTGACGGCTTCGATGTAGCCGCCAGCCATGTCGATGGATACGAGCTGAATTTGGCTCGTTCGCTGCTCGCCAAGAGCGTCGAAGAAAGCGTCGACGGTAGCCGCCTTCCGACCGATCCCGACCCAGACGACGCGCTTTCTGTCGTGATCCGTTACGACCGTGAGGTAGTGATGCCGCCGCTTATACGAGATCTCGTCGATCCCGATTCTCCGCAGCCCGTCCAGAGAGTCGCGTGGACCGCGACGCCGGAACACGCGTGACGCAACGCTGCCGACGGTCTGCCACGCGATGCCCATCAACCCGCACACGCCGGTCTTGTCCATTCGCTGAGCCAGAAGGCCCACGGTGTCCTCGAAGTCGCGGGTGAACGCACTGCCAGGATCGGCCCAGGGCACGAGCTCGCTCGTTACACCGCACCGTGGACAGTCCACTCGCTGAAGCCGGTAGCGTAGCGAAACCCGCATCCCGGCAAAGTCGAGATGGCGCCACGTGCGTGTGCGCGCATCATATCCGCGAGGTACTCTATTAGTGCATCCGCTGCACCTCGGGACGCGGGTGGCGGGAGCGACGTCGATGGTGAGGCCTCGCTCATCAAGTTGGAAGCCGCGGACGATTGTGTGTTCCTGATCGAGCAGCTGACGGAGTAGACTGTTAGCGCGCATGGAGTGCTCCAGGTTGTGTGTAAGCAGCTCGATCTTGCCGCATTCCATGCGCACTTGCTTTGTCCGCGCGCCCTGAGCAGACCGCACGCGGTTTCAGCTGTTTTCCAGCGCCTTCAGGAGGTCGCTAAGCAGCTACGCGCCCACTAAACCTTGTGAGGAGCCAGAAAAACTAGGTTACGCGCTTCGGCGTAGACAATCTCGATTTCCTGAACGAGCCGCTCTAACGCTTCGAGACTTGCCGACGTCGTCCCCTCCTCATCTGGGGGTAAGGCCGTGAAGACGCTCAGTACGTACTCGGCGAGAAATTCT
>JAGQIK010000508.1 GCA_020431405.1 Myxococcales bacterium | reverse complement strand
GGCGGTCACGCCTGGGGTCGTCTACGATCCGCACTTCAAGGAATACGCCTCGCGCGTGTGGACGCTCGGCAAGTCGCTGGCCGGCCGCGGCCTCGGCGAGGCCGTCTCCAGCGCGCTGCGCACGGTGCCGGTGGGCTTCTTTCGCGGCGACGCCCTCGAGCGCTTCGTCGAACGCCAGCTGAGCCAGCCTGGGCGTACAAACGACTTTCGCGAGCTCGATCGCGAGCTCTACATCGGCGCGACCGACCAGGACACCTCGACACACGTGGTGTTCGGTGATGGGCAGTGGCGCGACGTGCCGATCTCCACCGCCGTGCGCGCCTCGACGGCGCTGACGCCGTTCTACGAGCCGGCCAAGATCCGCGGCCGCTACTTCGTCGACGGCCAGTACACACGCACGTCCAACTTCCACCTCGCCATCGAGCGCGGCGCCAAGCTGGTCATCATCGTCGACCCGCTGGTGCCCGTGCGCGTCGACCTGCCCGGCTACGTCAAGAAGAAGGGCGGCGTCTACGCGGCGCTGCAGGCGCTCAAGGCGGTGATCCACACGCGCTTCCTGCACGGCTTCCAGAGCGCCGCCGACGCCTATCCCAACGTCGACTTCGTGCTCTTCACGCCGGAGGGCAACGCCATGCGGCTGATGAGCGGATCGCCGATGAAGTACAACATCCGCACCGAGATCCTGAACATGGCCTACCGCTACGGCGTCAGGCGGATCCAGCGCGATTTCGAGATCCTACGCGGCATGTTCGCCAAGCACGGCTTCGAGCTGCAGCGCCACCCGCGGCTGCGCTCGCCGCACCGAAAAGTGATATAGGCCTTCTTCCAGTCCGCACTTTACAGACTCGGGGGCGCTGTGTATGTTGCGCGCCTCTGAGCCAAGTTGCGTTGGTTTGAAGGTAAGCGTCAGGATATCGAAGAGATGAGTACTACCGAGGGCATCAAGGAACAGTTGCAGCAGTCGCCGGGCAAGACCGTCGAAGGCCGTCCCCTCGAGGTCGCCGTCGACGAGCGTGGGCTCGAGCGCGCGATCCGCCGGCTCAAGCGCAAGATCGCCACCGAAGGCGTCACGCGCGAGCTGAAGCGGCGCCGCCACTACGAGAAGCCCAGCGTCCGCAAGCGCCGCAAGGCGCGCGAGGCCGAGCGTCGCCGTCGTCGTCGCGAGCGTCGCGCCGCCCGCAAGCAGACCGGCGGCGGTGGCGGCGGCGGTCGCTACTAGGATAGGGGGGCTTTTCAAGCCCCCCTCGCCCGCCTTTGGCGGGCTCACCCCCGAGGCGCTCGCTTTGCTCGCGGTCGCGCTTCGCGCTCCAACACATCCGGCACTTCGCTCACAGTCGAGCCTATTCGGCGCTGCCTGCGCGCCTCGACTGCCCTGCATCTAGCGCCCCTCCCGCGCGCGCGACCACCACATCTAGTGCCTATGAAATTGCGCTGATCGCGTCGTGCGTATATCTTCGTCCGCGCAACCCCGCAGACGAAAGCCGCCTCCTGTGACCGGCAGCAGCGCCCTCGAGATCCTGGTCGATACCGACGTTCGCGTCGGAGCTCGCGACACACCGAAGAAGGTCGTCGACGCCATCCGGCGGCAACTGCGCGACCACGATCAGCCGCGACTGCTCGCACACGACGGCAGCCAGCGCGAGCTGTTCGAGCTCTTGCAGTCAGACAACGACCAGCACCGCATGCCGCAGGGGCTGCTGGCGCGCGTCACCGAGACCTGCCTGCGTCATGGCGTGGCTTTCTCGGTGGTGGACAAGCGCTCGATGGTCAGCTGCCCGGCGCTGCGTCGGCGCGTTGCGCTCAGCGAGAACCAATCGACCGCCGTGCAGCGGCTGCTGCTTCGCGACGGCGGCGTGATCGTCGCCGCCCACGAAGCCGACCGTCACGCGGTGGCCGCCGAGATGATCGCGCGCCGCCAGCAGCGGGCGCTGGTGCTGACAGCCGGCACGCCGCGCGGCGACGCCGTCGAGGTCTGGCGTGGCGCGCTGGCAGAGGCCTTTGCCGCGTCAGCGCCCGCCGTCACCACGCTGGCGCACGCTAGCGGCGAGACACGTGTGACCGTCGCGTCGTACGCCGAGGCGCTGGCCGAGCCGAAGTCGCTGTCGCGACGCGGCCTCGTGATCTTCGACGACATCGAGCGCGTCGATCCCATCGCGCTGATGCGCGCCGTGCGCGCGACCGACGCGCGCTACATGCTCGGCCTGGCGCGCAACGCCGTGCGCGGCGACGGCCTCTCGCAGCCGCTCTACCTCGCGCTCGGCGGCATCGTGCACGAGATGCCGGCGCCGAGCGGGCGCGCCGCGATCCAGCTCGCCTGCCGGCCGCAAGCGACGCGCTTCGAGTTCGACTACAGCGGTCGCGCCGACTACCAGGCGATGCTCGCAGCCCTCGCCGCCGACGAGCCGCGCAACGCGATGATCGCCACCGATGTCGCGCGCGAGGCGCGCCCCGGCAACGTCTGCCTGGTGCTCTCGGAGCGGCGCGATCACCTCGCCGCTCTCGGCGAGGCCGTCGCCGCGGCCGCCCCGGAGCTGCGACTCGCCGAGCTGAGCTCCGACCTCAAGCCGCGCGAGCGCAACGAGGTCGCGGCGCGCGTGGGCCGCGGCGAGATCGATGTCGTCTTCGCCACCGGTCAGCTCGCGCTCGACCGGCTCAAGACGGCGCGCATCTCGCGCCTGTTCGTCGCCTTTCCGTTCTCGCACGCACGGCGCCTCGAGCGTTTGGTCGACCTGCTGCTCACGCCGGCGCCCGAAAAGAGCAGCGCCGTGGTCTACGACTACGACGACGCGTCCATCGCGCCGCTCGCGCGCACCTTCAGCGCCCGCGCGCGCATCCTCGATCGCCTGCGCCGCGAGGCCGAGAAGCGCTACCTCGAGTGGGCGCAGCTTTCGCTGATCTAGAATCACCTCATGAGATGGCTGCCCTTCGCGCTGCTGCTCTGCTCGCAGGGCTGCGCTGACAGCGACGGGCCGGCGCCTGCGGACGCGAGCCTCGAGGTGCGCGTCGCGGACACGACGCCGGATACCCCTTCGCCCGCCGATGGCGCGTCGGAGCGCGCGCTCGTCGATGCCGACGCAGGCGTGGCGTCCGGACCGATCAAGCTCTTCAACGGCACGGACCTCACAGGCATCAAGCTGCAGACCGTCGAGGCGAGCCAGATCACCATCGACAGCGGCGAGCTTCGCTGCGCCGCCGGCAAAACCGGCTACTGGTACACCGACCGCAGCTACGCCAACTACACGCTCCGCTTCGAGGTGCGTTTCGTGCGTCCGCCCAACCTCGTCAACGACGCCGACTTCACCGGCAACAGCGGCTACCCGATCCACATCCAGACGCCACACCAGATCTGGCCCACCTGCATCGAGGTGCAGGGCATGTATCGCGACATCGCCAACATCTTTCCGCTAGGCGCCCCGGCGGTGCCAGTGACGCTCGACAACGACGCGCGCGCGGCGGCGCAGCGGCCCGTCGGCCAGTGGAACACGATGACGATCGTCTCTGACAGCGGACGTCTGACGAGCTGGCTCAATGGCGTCAAGATCGCCAGCAGCGACGCCTACAGCATAACCAGCGGCCCGATCGGGTTTCAGTGCGAGGGCGTCGAGATCCACTGGCGCAACATCGTGCTCACGCCGGCCCCGTGAGCGCTCGCGCGACATACGCGTCGCTGCTGCTCGCGTCGCTGCTCGCGTCGGCGGGCGTCGGCTGCGACCGCATCGCAGCGTTCAAAGCGGGAGACGCGGGTGACGGCGTGCGCGGCGACACGTCGCGCGATCAGCGCCCGCCAGACGACGGTGCGGTGGACGCCCCGCTGGACAATGGTATCGATATCGGTGGTGTCGACGCCGCTGGCGTCGATGTCGGCACCATAGATCAGACCCTCGATGCGGGGGTGGCCGAGAGCGTCTCACCCGACGACGCCACGCTGGACATCGCCGTCGACAGCGTCGACGCGACGGCGGACAGCAGCCTCGATGTGATCGCACCGCTGCCAGGCTGCGGCGGTGGCACGCTGCGCGTCTACACCTTCTCGAGCACGATGATCATCTGCTCGGGTGGAACGAGCTTGCCGCAAGACCAGGCCTCCAAGTTCTGCGGCACGGGCTGGACCGTGTGCCACGCGTCGCAGTATCTAGCGCTCGGTGGCGCAGCGATTGGAACGCCCTACTCGGCGTGGATCTCCGGCTGCATACGCAATGCGGGTGCGCCATTCGCCCCGACCGACGGCAACTGTCCCAACGCGAGCTTTCCGATGAGCGCCGAGGCGGTATCGTGGGCGTGCCAGACAGGTTCGGCGCTCGACTACAGCGTGTCCTCGACGGTGAGCATCCAGACGGCGCCGACATGCGCGCGCATCGGCGCCAACACGGCGAGCACCGCCGGCTTCTGGAGCTGGGCCACACCGGCGGTGAAGTTGCCCGGCGCCGTTTGCTGTCAGTGAGCGCTAGCGCTTGACCCAGCTGCAGCCCATCTGGTTGCCGCAGGCCGTCTTGCTGACGAGGTAGGTGCAGCGCGTCGCGACACCGTCGCAGCTGCTGAAGTAGCTGCTGTAGTAGCAGCCTTGATGGCTGTTGCAGGCGACACGACCGGGGCGGCTGTGGCAGCTGCGCGCGGTGCCGACGCACTTGTGCGTGATGATACTGTCGCCGCCCTCGCCGCCGCTCGACTCGGGCGCCTGGCAGGTCCCTGCGAAGCTGGCGGCGCCGCCCGCGCTGTCGTCCGCGCTGGCGTTCATCGGCGGCGGCGACGGTGGCGCCGGCGTGCCCGGGCTTTGCGGCGGCGGCGTGGGATCGGTGGTGGTGGGCGGCGGCGCGGGCGGATCGCTGGGCGTGGTGGTGGTCCCCGAGCCGCTGCCGGGGCCTGGACTGGTCTGCCCGCCCTTGCCGCTGGCGCTGTCGATGACGCAGACCGCGTTGCCAGCGCAGTCCGCGTTGGTGTTGCAGGGCGCGCCCGCACCGCACGCGTTGGCGACGAGGGCGACGGCGGCGATGCTGATGCTGACGATCAAAGCTCTCATGGGGTCCTCCAACGACGCGGGTATAGAGCAACCGCCGTTCCAGACTGCAGCATCGCGATATCAAAGACTTGGGGCCGCAGACAGCCTGCGCTGCCTCATGAGACACTGCGCGCCATGCCACGCGACGACCTTCGCGACGCCGCGCGCGCGTTGCTGCGTGAAAACGATCGCGGCGGCAGCACCATCCCCTCGCCGTCGCTCTACCCGCACATCTGGAACTGGGACGCCGCCTTCTGCGCCATCGGATGGGCGACCTTCGACCCGCCGCGCGCGCTGCTCGAGCTCGAGCGCCTGCTCGCGGGACGCTGGCCCGACGGCATGGTGCCGCACATCCTCTTCGACCCCGCCGAGCGCGGCTACGAGCCGGGGGCGCGCTGGTACGGCACGATCGGCCATGCTCGCGCGGCGCCAGCACACCAGACTTCGTCGCTCACGCAGCCGCCCGTGGCGGCGAGCGCGCTGCGGCGCGTGGTGCAGCTCGGCGGCGCCGGCACGCACGACCGGGCACGCGCGATGCTCGCGCCGCTCGATGCGTGGCACCGCTGGTTCTGCGCGGCGCGCGATCCGCTCGGCTTGGGGCTGCCGGCGATCATCCACCCTTGGGAGAGCGGCTGGGACAACTCGCCGCGCTGGGACGCCGCGCTCGAAGCGGTGCCCGAGGCAGAGCTCGGCTTTCGACGGGTCGACACGAGCAAGGTCGACGCCGATCAACGCCCGACCGTCGACAAGTACCGCCGCTACGCGCACCTCATCGCACAGACCGCCGCACGCGACTTCGCGCCGCCTACGCCAGAGAGCGCCGACTTCCTGATGGTCGACGTGGCGCTGCTCGCCATCCTCGTGCGGGCCGAGCGCGACCTCGCCGCGCTCCACGACGAGCTCGCGCAGGACGGCAAGCGAGCGCACGCCGCGACGGCACGCGCCGAGGCGCTCGCGCGCGCGATGCAGGCGCGCCTGCTCGACGCGCACGGCTTCTTCGTCGACTTCGACGCGCGGCGCGGCGCGACCATCGACGCGGCGACCATCGCGCGATACGTCCCGGTCTACGCCGGCCTCGGCGGCAGCGCGCTCGTCGACGCGCTGCTCGGCGAGCTCGACGATCCGCGCCGCTTCGGCGCGCCCTACCTCGTGCCCACCGTCGCGCTCGATTCGCCGAGCTTCGACGGGCGCCGCTACTGGCGCGGGCCCTGCTGGATCAACGTCAACTGGCTGCTGATCTGCGGGCTGCGCGACGCCGGACACGACGCAGCAGCCCGCCGTCTCGTCGACGCGAGCGTCGCGCTCGTCGAGGGCGCGGGCTTTCGCGAGTACTACGACCCGCACAGCGGCGAGGGGCTCGGCGCGGAGCGCTTCAGCTGGACCGCGGCGCTGCTGCTGGATCTGCTCGCGCGTAGCGTGTGTTAGTCTCCGGCCTTCCCGAGCACGCGACAGAAAGGTCCACGATCGATGACCACCGACAAGCTCACCGCCGTGATCATGGCCGGCGGCGCTGGCACTCGCTTCTGGCCCGTCAGCACCGAGGCACGCCCCAAGCAGTTCCTCGCGCTGCTCGGCGAGCGGACGCTGCTGCAGGAGAGCTACGATCGGCTCGTCGGTCTGATCCCGCCCGAACGCATCCTGGTACTCACCTCGGCGCGCTTCGTCGACCTCTGTGCCGAGCAGCTGCCCGAGCTGCCGCGCGCCAACATCGTCGGCGAGCCCATGCGCCGCGACACCGCGGCGGCCGTGGCCCTGGCGGCTACGCTGGTCGAGCATCGCCATGGATCCGAAGCCGTGATGGCGGTGCTCACCTCGGACCATCGCATCACGCCCAAGGAGCAGTTCCAGAAGGACTTGCTCTCGGCGGTCGCCGGCGCACGAACCACCCCCGGCTCGCTCTACACGTTCGGCATCAAGCCGACCTATCCCTCGACGGGCTTCGGCTACCTGCAGCGCGGCGAGGCGGTGGCTTCGAGCGACGGGGTCGAGCACTACAAGCTGGCGCGCTTTCGCGAAAAGCCTGATCTCGCCACCGCCAAACAGTTCGTCGAGTCGGGCGACTTCTACTGGAACAGCGGCATGTTCGTCTGGACGATCCCATCGATCATCGGCGAGCTCTCGAAGAACCTGCCCGAGCACCTCGCCACGCTGCGCGAGGCGGTCAAGGCGGACGGCAGCGACGACTTCGACGCAGCGCTGACGCGCGGCTTCGAGCCGCTGAAGAAGATCTCGATCGACTTCGGCGTGATGGAGAACGCCGCCGACGTGCGCTGCTGCGTGGCGGGCTTCGAGTGGAGCGACGTGGGCGGCTGGATCGCGCTCGAGGACTTCCTCGGCAAGGACGAGGCGGGCAACGCACACCGCGGCGGCCTGTCGACGCGCGAGGCCGGCTCCAACATCGTCTTCTGCGAGGACAGTAGCGAGCACGTGGCGCTGATCGGCGTCGAGAATCTCGTCGTCGTGCGCAGCGGCAACAAGACGCTGGTCGCGCCGCGCGCGCGCGCCGAAGAGATCAAGAAGCTGGTCGAGACGCTCGACGAGTCGTTGCGCTAGAGACGCACAGAATCAACTCTTGCCGCGGAATGCCCGCGGCCGGCAACACGGAGCGATAGACAGATGGGCGACAAGATTGCCTGCTTCAAGGCATACGACATCCGCGGCCGCATCCCCGATCAGCTCAACGAGGACATGGCCGAGAAGATCGGCCGCGCCTACGCCGAGGTCGTCGGCCCCAAGAAGGTGGTGGTGGGTCACGACGTGCGCCTGTCGAGCGAGGGGCTGACCGCTTCACTGGCAGCCGGTCTCAACAAAGCCGGTGTCGACGTGGTGCACATCGGCATGTGCGGCACCGAGGAGATCTACTTCGCCACGTCGCACCTGGGTGTCGACGGCGGCATCATGGTCACCGCCAGTCACAACCCGATGGACTACAACGGGATGAAGCTGGTGCGCGAGGAGTCGAAGCCGATCAGCGGCGACACCGGCCTCAAGGACATCGAGGCGCTGGTCGCGGCGGGCAAGTTCAGCGACGCCGCCGAGCGCGGCAGCCTCTCGCAGACCAGCACGCGCGAGGCCTACATCGAGCATCTGCTCGGCTACGTCGACGTCGACAAGCTCAAACCGCTCAAGCTGGTCAGCAACCCGGGCAACGGCTGCGCCGGGCCCGTGGCCGAGGCGTTGGCCGAAAAGCTGCCCTTCGAGATCATCGAGCTCTATCACGATCCCGACGGCAACTTCCCCAACGGCATCCCCAACCCGTTGCTGCCGGAGAATCGCCCCGCCACGGCGAAGAAGGTCAAAGAGACCGGCGCCGACATGGGCATCGCCTGGGACGGTGACTTCGACCGCTGCTTCCTGTTCGACGAGAACGGCGGCTTCATCGAGGGCTACTACATCGTCGGCCTGCTCGGCGAGCAGCTGCTGCGCAACGAGCCCGGCGGCAAGGTGATCTACGACCCACGCCTGACCTGGAACACCATCGAGCTCGTGCAAGCGGCTGGCGGCAAGCCGGTGCTCTGCAAGAGCGGACACGCGTTCATCAAGGAGCGCATGCGCAAAGAGAACGCCGTCTACGGCGGCGAGATGTCGGCGCACCACTACTTCCGCGACTTCTTCTACTGCGACAGCGGCATGGTGCCGTGGCTGCTGGTGGCGCAGGCCATGAGCGTGTCGGGCAAGAAGCTCTCCGAGCTGGTCGGCGAGCGCATCAAGGCGTTCCCTGCCAGCGGCGAGATCAACCGCCGCGTAGACGACGCCGACGCCGCCATCGCCGCCGTGCGCGAGTCGTTCGCCGACGGCGCGGTCAACATCGAGACCGTCGACGGCCTCAGCATCGAGCACGCCGAGTGGCGCCTCAACGTGCGTAAGTCGAACACCGAGCCGCTGCTGCGGCTCAACGTCGAGTCGCGCGGCGACGAGGGGCTGATGAAAGAGAAGACCGAGGCGATCCTCGGCCTGCTCGCCAAGATGGGCGCCGTGCCGGCCTAGATCGCCTGCCGCCTGTTGCCTGTCACCTGTTCCTTGTTCCAATCCTCATTCCCTCTCAATTAGCCCCGCCCTCCCCGCTGCCGTATCCTTAGGCCATATGCCTTGGTCCCGCTTGACGCTCGTGGCCACACTCGCCGGCGCGCTCGCTGCGTGCTCCGATAGCGGCAACGTCGTGGTGCCCGGCGTGGACATGCGCCCGGACATCTTCATCTTCGACCTCGTCGTCAAACCGCCCGACGGCGGCCCGCCCGACGCGCCAGGCGATCTGACGAGCGACGGCCAGCCGCAGCCGGACACCAACGGCCTGCTCAGCGCGCCCTTCTCGTTCGACTTCGAGCAGAACAACGGCGGCATCAGCGCCACCGGCGACTGGGAGTGGGGCCAGCTCGGCACGTTCAAGTTCGGCACCGACTGCTCCACCTCGGCGACGCCGCCGCCCTCGGCGCACTCGGGCACGCGCCTTTGGGGCACGGTGCTCGATGACTGCTACACGCCCATCGGCAACAACGCCGACGCTTGCAACAACGCCAACGTCGGCGATGACAGCGTGCTGTCTTTGACCTTCGTGCTGCCCTCGCCGCTGCTCAATCCCAAGCTCGAGTGGTGGGAGTGGAACGACTACTTCCTCGACTTCGACTGGACCGAGGTGCGCATCAACAACACGGTCGTCTACCAGGACTGTACCGGCAGCCACAGCAAGCCCACGGCCTGGCGCAAGCAGAGCGTCGATCTGAGCGCCTACGCTGGACAGACGCTGACCGTCACGTTTCACTTCATGGCCAGCTCGGCCGTCAACTACGCCGGCTGGTATCTCGACGATATTGCCGTCACGGCGGGGCCTTAGCGTCGCTGGCGCCTCTTCGCCGCGACGGTCGACACGGGGCGCCGGCAGCCGTATCCTCTGGCGGTCAGACCGATGGGCCGTAAATCCAGCCAGAAAAAGAAGAGCGAGACCAGCGTGCAAGACACGCCGGAGAGCGCCGAGAGCGCGGCGCTGACCAAGCGCCGCCGCGCGCTGATCCTGCCGGTCTGCCTGCTGCTGCTCGTCGCCATCGGCTCGGGTATCTACCTGACGTATCTCTACGTCGAGGTGCGCGCCGCGCCGCAGGGCGTCTCGGTGCAGTCGTTCTGCAACGTCAGCGAGACGGTCAACTGCGTCAAGGTCGCCGAGAGCCCGTGGGCGACGTTCATCGGCGTGCCGACCTCCGTGCTCGCCTTCGAGTTCTACGCGCTGGCCCTGCTGATGGTGATCCTCTCGGCAGGGGGGCGCATCAAGATCGTCGCCTGGGACTCGCTGCTCTTCATGATGATGCTGGTCGGTCTGCCAGTATCGGCCTACCTCGCCTACGTCTCGATCGTGCTGCTCAAGTCGCTGTGCCTTTTGTGCACCGTGATCTATGGCGTCAACCTGCTGCTGGTGCTGCTGCTCGCCATCGGCAGCAAGTCGAGCCTCGGCGCCTTGTTGCGCGACGGTCTGGGCGAGCTCGGCCAGCGCGCGCGCACGAGCAACAAGATGCAGGCGGCGCTGGTGGCGCTGATCGCCGTCGGCGCCTCGCAGTTCATCTGGCTGCCGCCGATGATCCCGCAGCGCCCGCCGGCGCTAGGACACGACGCCGCGGCCAATGACCCGTGGGGCAATCTACCGCGCCAGGGCATGACCATCGGCAACCCGCGCGCCAAGGTCACCATCGAGGAGTTCTCCGACTTCCAGTGCCCGCACTGCCGCGACATGCACGAGGTGATGATCAAGGTCATGAAGGCGGTGGGCGGCAAAGCCAAGCTCGTGCACCACGACTATCCGCTCGATCACCACTGCAATCGGCTGATCACGCGCCTGTTCCACCCCTTCGCCTGCGAGGCGGCCTTCTTCGCGCGCTGCGCGGCCAAACAGGGTAAGTTCTGGCGCTACGCGTCGATCCTCTTTTCGCGGCAAGACTCGCTGACGCGCTCGTATCTCGAGAGCTACGCGCGCTCGCTGAAGCTCGACGAGAAGAAGCTCAAAGCCTGTGTCGACGGCTCGGACGCGAAGAACGAGGTGCTGCGCGACATCGAGGAAGGCATCCGCCGCGACATCAAGGGCACGCCGACGTTCTTCATCAACGGCAAGCAGATCACCAAGGGCAAGATCGGAGAGGTCTCGTTCTGGACGCGCAAAGTCGAGGAGGCGCTCAAGCGGTAGCGGTCGAGCGGGGGACGGTCGATCGGGGGCCGATCGATCGGGGGCCAATCGACCGGGAGACGGTCGATCGGGGGCCAATCGATCGGGGTACGGTCGAGCTGCTCCTGGCGCGCGCCGACGACGACGCGGGCGCCGACGGGCCCATCCTCGCGCCGCTATCGCTTCCGACGCGCACGCAGATCTCGTCGCGGCAGCTCGGTCGCGCACTGCGCGCGGCTAGCGGCCGCGTGGAGATCACGCTCGCCGCGGGCCAGCGGCCGCTGGGCCTCGGCGGCGCCACCGATCTGATCGTCGAGGTGCCCGAAGAGGGGCGCTGCGTGCTCAGCTTCGACGCGCCCGAGGTCGACGACTGGGCCGGCGGCGAGGAGCAGACGCCGCAGCTCGAGCGCGCCGAGATGACCTTCTCGCCGCCGCTGCGCCTCGACAACCTGCTCGCGGCGGGAGCGGAGCTGCCGCTCGGCTCGGGGCTGCCGCGCCGCCTGCAGGGCTTGATTCCGCTGCCCATCGCGGCGCTGCTCAAGCAAGGCGTGCTGACGGCAGATGGTGCGCTCGCCTTCGCGCTCGAGGGGCTTCGTGTCGCGCGCGCCGACGGTCGCCTCAAGCTCAGCGTCAGCGGCACGCTGCACCTGCTCGGTCAGAAACTGCCGCTTCGCGACGTGCAGATGCCGCTGGCGATCGCGTCGGCGGGATCGGCGTCGCTGTCGTGGATCGTCGAGTGGCTGCAGAGCCTCTCGCCGCGCGCCATCGACCAGCTGGTGGCGTTTGTGGCCGCTTTCGAGGCCAACGTGAGCGCGTCACTGCTGCCGCCGCGGCTGGTGGCGCGCACCAGCACCGCCGATGGAACGCGCTACCAGCTGGCGCTCGACGCGGCGCCGATGTCCGTGCACCTCTCGGCATCGGGTGTGATCAGCGAGCGCGATCTGACGCTCGACATCGCGCCGCTGCGCCTGCTGTGCGGCACCGCGCGCGAGAGCGCTGTGCGCGCGCGGCTCGAAGCGCGCCTTTCGGGCGGCGAGCTTGTCGACGCCACGGCCAGTCTCGACGCCGCCGAAGGCCTCGCGCTGCCGGAGATGGTGCTGTCGCTGCGCAGCGAGCATCCGCTGTGCCAGGGCGGCACGGTGCTCTCGGCGCGCCTCGCACCCGCGCTGCAGCCGACGACCCTCGGTGCGCGCGCCGCGCAAGGGATCGACTCGCTGGTGCTCGACGGCGCGCCGGAGCTGACCGCGAAGCTCGACGACGCAGCGCTCGCGATCACCTACGCCGACGGCGAGATCACGATCGAGACCGACGGCGAAGTCGGCGCGCGCTTCGACAGCGACAGCGGCGAGGCACACCTCACGCTGCGTGGCGCGCTGCGCCAGCGCATGGCGCTGCCGGTGGCGCCGGTGGCCGAGCTCGAGATCAACGTCGACCGCGTACGCGGCACGGCGCGCGGCGAGGTGGATCTCGCGATCAAAGCGGCGCGCAGCCGCGGTCAGCGCGCGCTGCCCGCGCTGTCGTTGGCGGGCTCGCGGCTGAGCTTCTCGCTGGCAGACGGACAGCTCGAGCTCGACCGGCGCGTGCTGTCGCTGCCGCGCGGGCTGCGCATCGACGCCGCGCTCGAGCGCGGTGGGCTTCACGTACAGGGCATCGATCCGCTGGCCATCGACGTCGACTGGGATCTTGGCGACGGCCAGTGCGACGTGCGTTTCGGCGAGCGCGTCATCGACCTGTTGGCGCGCGTGACGCGCCACGGCTCGCTGCGCGTGACGCTCGACGAAAACGGCGGCATCGCCTTTTCCGGCGAAGGCGAGGCGGCGCTAGAGCGTGTTCGCGCGCTCAACGCGCTGCTCGATCCGGCTGGCGAGCCGGCGGCGCTGATCGAGCTTCTCGGCGCCGACCACACCATCGACCAGGCGCTGGCGGTGCTGCGGCTGTTTTCGGACGACCTCGCCGAGCGGCTGCAGACGCTGCGCGCCATCGTCGCCGCCGCGCGCCACATCATGCGCGGCGAGCGTATCGACAAGCCACGCGACATGGTGCCGCGCCCGGCGATCGCGCGCGTGCTGTCGCTGCTGCTGGTGGGCAACGGCGAGCTGGCGCCCGAGCTCGAGCCGATGGTCAAGAGCGTCACCGAGGGGCGCGGCCTGCCGCTGGCCGACGTCAAGCAGCTGCTCGCGCGGCACCTCGGCGAGCTCGACCTCGACTTCGAGCTAGCCGCCATCGTCGCGTGGCTCGAGGTGCTGCTCGGCCCCGGCCCGGTGGGCGAGGCGCAGCCTGCCTGGTCCGAGGAGGAGCCGCCGCTATGTCTCGACGCGCGATACGCCGACGAGCGGGTCGGGCTGCCTGACGCGCGCAGCATCGAGGCCATCGGCGAGGCGCCCGACGCCGACGGTGTGCGCCAGCTCGCGAAGATTGCCCGCGAGCTGTCGCAGGCGCAGCTTTCACACCTCACCAAACGCCTCGACGAGCACCTGCAGCGCGGCGACGGTGCGGCGCTGCCTGCCGACGCGTTGCGCCGGCTGCGCTATGTCTCGGCGGTCAAGTCGCGCGTGGCGCGCATGCGCTCGGACTACGGCGCGGCGAGCCACGCGGCGCAGGCGCTGGCGATCTCGCAGCTCATCGGCCAGGCGGTCGGGCCGCTGCCGGGCGCCAACTGCGAGCACAGCGCACCGGGCTCCTCGGCTCTGCCGGCCTGCGCGCTCGGCGCCGAGGACATCGCGATCCTCCTGCAAGCCACCCTCGCCAGTGGAAACGGCCTCGCGCGCCAGGCGCAGATCAACAGCCGGCTGCTGCTCGAGCTGTGTGCACGCAGCGAGCCGCAGCTTCTGCGAGGCGTGCTCGTCGAGCTCGGCCAGCACAGCGCGCGCACGCTGGCCGGCATTCTCTTCGCGCTGCTCGGCCAAGACCAGGACCAGCTGCGCGCCCCGATGGACATCCCGGGAATGTTCGGCGAGAAGCTGGGCCTCGAAGTGCCGCGTCACGCCGAGCACATGGCAGGCGGTCGCAGGGCGCGCGACAGCTACTTCGGCGCGCTCTCGGCGCTGGCCGAGCGCATCATCGCCGCGGGCGACGGCTATCTGTCGCGCAAGCAACACCTTCAGGTCGTGCGCAACCCGAGCGCGCCCGTCCGTCCTCGTCCCCCGTCTTCCGCGCCCGACAACGCCCGCCACGCCATCGCCCGAGCCGACGCCAACCCGAGCGCCGCCGCGTACGAGGAGGCCTTCGCCGCCTGCCGCCAGCTGCTGCGCGCTGACCCGCTGGCGCTGCGCGAGGACTGGCTGCGCGCCTTCTGGGCGCGCAACGAGGAGGCGTTGCGCGTGCGCTCGGTGGCGTTGGCCTATCGCCAGGGGACAGATCGCGTGCGGCGCTGGATGCGGATCCAGCTGCTGCGCTCGGGCATCGAAGCGCCCGCACCCGAGGCCGACGACGCGGCCTTGGCGCAGGCGGCCATGCGCGCGCTCTACTATCGCGCCGAAGACAAACAGGCCCTGCTCGACGATCCGCTCGTCTCGTTGATGCTGCCGCCGCCGGAAGGGCCATACGACTTCAGCCTCGTCAGCGCCATGGGCGTCATCACCGAGGGGGCCGCCGGTCACGAGCTCGAGGACGCCTACCGCCGGCTCGAGCAGCGCCTCGGCGTGACGGTCTATCGCGCGCCGACAGCCACGGCGCGCTCGCTCGAATACAACGCCGCGCGCATCATCGAGACGGCAGCCCGCAGCACCACACCCTGGGGCTACGTCGGCTACAGCCAGGGCTGCGCCAACGCGCTCTTCGCCGAGTCGTGGCTCCACGGCTCGCCGCCGCCGCGCCGCCGCCTGCTCGAGGGCCTCGTGGCGCGCAACCTGCTCTTCTCGGCCGCCAACGGCTCGGCACACGGATCGGCGGGCATCTGGAAATACGCGCAGCTGATGATCCGCGGCGAGCGCGTGCTCAAGCGCTATCAAGGCCTCTTTTCGCGCGAGGCCATCGACGCGTTCCTGCGCGTCATCAAGATCACGCTCGACTCGCAGCTGTTCGTGCATCTGCTCGGCGGCACGCACTCGCTGTCCTACGAGCGCGCGCGCCTGCTTCACCGCGACGGGCAGTTTCTGCCGCACGTGCCGACCTCGACGACACGCGCGGTGGTCACCGAGGACCGGCTGCCCGAGTCGCTCGAGCTGTTCTATTACATCCAGCGCGCGCTGAGCGGCGGCGCCGAGCAGGACACGCAGGTGCTGCTCACCGACGCCGTCGGCCGCTCGACCCGTGTGGAGAACGACGCCACGCGTGCGCTCGCGCGCTGCGAGATACCGTCGCTGCCGCAGGCGACGCATCACTGGGCGCCGCTGACGCGCGAGATCCGCATCGTCGAGACCGAGCGGGACGTACGTGAAGCGATCTACGACAGCCCCAAAGACCAGCTCATCTTCCCGTGGATCGAAGCCAACGCGCGCTTCGGCCGCATCACTCGCCGCTGAAGATATCTACAAGGACCCTCACGTGCCCAAGACCAAGCCCAAGCGCGCCGCCACGCCCGACAACAAGAACGCTCCGCTGATCAAGGCTCGCCTGCGCGCGCTGCGCGCGGCGATGCGCGAGCACCAGCTCGACGCCTACTACGTACCGAGCGTCGACGCGCACCAGAGCGAGTACGTTCCAGAGTGCTGGCAGCGGCGCCAGTACATGAGCGGCTTCACCGGCTCGGTTGGCGACCTGCTGGTCTTGGCGCGCGGCGCCGGCCTGTGGACCGACGGGCGCTACTTCATCCAAGCCGAGGCGCAGCTCGCGGGCACCGGCATCACGCTGTTCAAGCTCGGCGTCGCGGGCGTGCCGGCCCTCGAGCGACACGCGGCGAAGGTGCTGGCCCGCGGACAGCGGCTCGGCGTCGATCCGCGCCTGCTGTCGGCGGTGGCCAAGCGCCGCATGCTTCCCGTGCTCGAGGCCGCGGGCGTCGAGCTCGTGTATGTCGACGAGAACCTCGTCGACGCTGTGTGGCCCGATCAACCGGCGCGCCCCGACGCCCCCATCGAGGCCTACCCGGAGCGCTTCGCCGGCGAGAGCACGGCGGCGAAGCTCGCGCGCGTGCGCAAGGCGATGAAGAAGCGCGGCGCGCGCGCTCACGTGCTCACCGCCCTCGACTGCATCGCGTGGCTGTTCAATATCCGCAGCGCCGACGTGCCTTACAACCCGTTCGCCATCTCCAACGCGATCATCAGCGACAAGCAGGCAGTGCTGTTTTGCGACCAGCGCAAGCTCGGCGACGAGACGCTGCGCGCGCTGGGTCGGCGCGTCGAGATGCGCCCCTACGAGGCCTTCGGCCGCGCGCTCGACGCCGTGCGGCGCGCCCACAAGAAGGACCGCCGGCCGGTGTGGGTCGACCAGTACACGGCCAACATGTGGGTGCTGCAGAAGCTCGAAGGCTGCGCGCGTCTCGACGACCCGTCACCGATCTGGCTCATGAAGGCCAAGAAGAACCGCGCCGAGCTGCGCGGCATGCGCGCGGCGCACGTGCGCGACGGCGTGGCGATGGTGCGCTTTCTATGTTGGCTCGACGGCGCCGTGAAGAACGGCGCACGCGTCACCGAGCTTTCGGCTTCGGCCAAGCTGCGCGAGATACGCGCCGCCGCGCGTCTCTTTCGCGGCGAGAGCTTCAACCCCATCGCCGGCTACGCCGCGCACGGCGCCATCGTCCACTACGCCGCCGACGAGGACAGCGACGTGCGCTTGCGCCCGAGCGGCATCTTCCTGATCGACTCCGGCGGCCAGTACCTCGACGGCACCACCGACATCACGCGCACCGTGCTGCTCGGCGCACGCGCCACGCGCGAGCAGCGCGATCGCTTCACGCGCGTGCTCAAGGGCCACATCGGCGTGGCCACGGCGCGCTTTCCGCGCGGCACCGGCGGACGCCAGCTCGACACGCTGGCGCGCCACGCGCTGTGGCAGGCCGGCCTCGACTACGCGCACGGCACCGGCCACGGCGTCGGCTGCTACCTCGGCGTACACGAGGGGCCGCACGCGATCAGCCCCACGCGTGACCTCGGCTTTCCGCTCGAGCCGGGCAACGTGCTCTCCAACGAGCCGGGCTACTACCGCGAAGGACACTACGGCATCCGCATCGAGAACCTCGTGGTGGTCGAGGAGGACAAGGCGCTGAGCAGCAAGGAGCGCCCCTTCTACCGCTTCGAAGACCTCACGCTGTGCCCCATCGATACACGCCTGGTGGAGCCCGAGCTGCTCGACGCGGCCGAGCGCAAGTGGCTCGACGACTATCATGCCCACGTGCGCAGCGTGCTCTTGCCCAAGCTCGAAGCCGGCGAGCAGCGCTGGCTGCGCGCCGCCACGCGACGCCTGCCGAGCTAGCGCGCGGCGGCGTCCAGCGGCAGCGAGCGCAGCGCCTCGACCACCTCGTCGGGGCGCTCCTGTACGACCATGTGCCCGGCGCGCGTCACGCTGTGCAGGCGCGCGCGCGCGATGCCGTCGACGAGTCGCTGCTGCAGCTTGGGCGCCGTGAGCCGGTCGTCGCTGCCCGAGACGACAACCGTGGGCAGCGCGATCTCGCCCAGCCGCTCGCGCACGTCGTGACGGTGACAGGCGCGGTAGTCGTCGAGGGTCACCTGCTGTGGGGCGGCCACGGTCTGGCGTGCCCAGGCCTCGACCTCGCGCGCGTTGCTCAGCGGCGAGTAGCCGGTGGCCGCCAGCAGATCGGCCATCTCGTCGAACTTGCGCTCGATAACCTGAAAGACCGCGTCGTGCACGCGCAGCACGGCGCCGGTGGCGATCAGTGCCAGGCCGGCGAGGCGGTCGGGGTAGCGCAGCGCGAAGTGCAGCGCGACGGCGCCGCCCATGGAGTGGCCAGCCAACACGAAGCGGCCGAGGCCGATGCGCTCGCCGAAATCTGCGAGCAGCTCGACCTCGCGCTCGATGAGCTGCTCGAACGCGACCGGCTCGCGCCACGGTGCGCTGCGGCCGTGCCCGGGCAGGTCGACGGCGAGCGTCCAGTGCGTGCGCGCGAGCGGTCCGCAAACCTCGGCAAATACGCGCGACGAGGCGCCAGCGCCGTGCACCAGCAGCAGCGGCGGCCGCGCGCTGCCCTGCTCGCGGTAGCTCACGCGCTGTCCGCCTACATCGAGGGTCGGCATGCGACTTCATCCCACGCGCGAGCATCTGCGGCAAGCGCTTAACCACGCGCGTGTTCCGCCGATCAAGCGGACGTGGCACATCCAGCACACGATCAATCGTTTTCCGTCCAGTGTCTCCAGTGCGGCAGCCGCTGCGAGGAGGTACGCCGCGAAGGCGCCGAGGTGCACCTGCGCTGCCCGAGCTGCGACGTTCACCTCGTGACGTGGGTCGCGGCACAGCCACCACCGGTGTCGCTCTCCACGCGCGCCGCCTGGTACGCGGTGATCGGTGGCCAGCGGGTGGGTCCGCTGAGCACCACGGGCCTGCGAGCGCGCATCCACGCCGGCGAGGTGCGACGCGACGACCTGGTGTGGACCGAGGGGCTCGATTCGTGGCGGGCGGCCAACAGCCAGGCCGCGCTCGCCGGAGCGTTCTCGCGCGGCACGGGTCCGATCCTGCGGCTCGTCACGCCGCCGCCACGCCCTGCCGACGGCCACGGCGCCTTCAACACGCTGCCCGAGCAGCGCGCGGTCAACCACAGCGGAGATCACGGGCTCGTCCAGCAGCCCGACCTCGCTCAGGACGAAGACGCGAGCGACGAGTGGGAGGGTGGTGAAACTGGCGACAGCGACCTCGAGGCGCTCTCGCTGCACCTCGACAACGAATGGGGCGCCAAGCACCTGCCACCACTCGACGACGAGCTCTACGACATCGAGTTTCGGCGCCTGCCGACCACCGAGGAGGAGCCCGCCGTCTCGCGCCCGGGCGTGGCGGGGCTCGAGGTTCGCGTCGAGCGCGGCACGATGCCGGACCGGCCGAGCGTCAAGGGGCTTGCCGAGCGACGCGAGAGCGCCACCCCCCTCGAGCGCCCGACGGTTCGGCGACCCGCGCCGCCCGCACCGCCCCCCTGGACTAGCGCACAGACTGCGCCGGCGCTGCCGCCGGTCACCCCTGCCAAGGCAACCGCCTCGGTGACGGCAGACGACGAGGACGACGACGACGACGAGGATCTGCTCGAGACGGCCTCGACGATCCGCGCGACCAACGCCGAGTGGGCTGCGGTTCGGGCCGTCAACGCCCGACGCCGGCGCGTCGAGCCCGACGCCTTGCCCGCGGCGCCACGCGCCAGCGCGGCCGTCGGCACGTTCGACACGGACGCCGAGCGGCCCGCGTCAGCAGCGCCGTCGGTCGAGCTCGACGAGGCACCCTCGGCCGAGCTCGACGAGGCGCCGTCGGACGCGCTCGACGAAGCGCCACCAACACCCGACGAGCCGTTGCCGGTCTTCGACGCGACACCTGCGCCGACCGAGCTCGCTCCGCAGCCGCTGCAGCTGTTGGACGAGCTGGCCAGCGTAAGCAAACGGCGCTGGTCGGTGTGGCTGGTACCCATCGTCGCCGCCGCGGCCAGCGCGGCGATCGTGCTGGCGCTGACGCAGCGCCCCGCAGCCGCCCCTGGCGGCGCCAAACAGCCGACACCTCTAGCGCGCCCCGAGCGCGGTGGCTCGCTCGCCGCCCAGCTCCGCGGCGCAGCACCCGCCGCGGCGCCTGCAGCGGCGGCGACAGTGGCGGCGGCCGCGACCGTCGCGACCAGCACCTCGCCCAAGACCAAGGCCGCTGGCGCCGTAGAGTCCGCAGCCGCCCCACGAGCCGCCGACGTCGCAGCTCGGCCGCGCGCTCGGCCGCGGACGCCGCGGGTGTCCAAATCCGCGCCGGCCAAAGCAGCTCGGCCCGCCGCACAGCGCCGCCGCCGGCACGCCTTGGCGGCTGCCGACGCGATCCTGGCGCTGGCCTCGGAGCACATCCCGCTGCTCGATCGGCCGCCCACGGTCAAGAACGTGTTGATGCGAGTGGATGACCTGCACGCCCTGGCGCTGCGCATCTACCACCGCAACTACGCCTCGCTGCGCGCGTGCGACGTGATGTCCGAGCGCCGCGGCGAACGCAACGCGCGCGACGCGGTGTTCGTCGTCAGCGTCAACAACGAGGGACGAGCCGCCGTCAAGGTCGCGAGCGCGCACGCCAGCGCGCGCCTGCAGGGCTGCTACCGGCGCTTCGTCAAGCGCTGGCGCTTCCCCAAGCGGGCGGTGCCCTACAAGCTCAAGTTCCGCAAGGTCCGCTAAGCCCAGCCGCCCGCGGCCGCCGCCGCCTGCTGCGCTGCGCGCCGATCTCTGCGCAGCGTTCTGGACCCCCGATCAGCGCCTGATATAGTGGGTCGCTCGTTCACTTCCACCCGTGCGTCCGCAGGAGAACCATGCGCCCGCGTCTGCTCGCCGTCGTCGTGCTCGCAACCGCAACGCTCAGCCCGTTGGTCGTCGGACTCGCCGGCGCCAACTACGTCGAGAATCCCGGCTGGCCTCGCAAGAAACGGTTCTCGACGAAGACCAAACCTTACACGCCGAAGAAGTACAAAGACCTCGGCCTCGTCGACAAGCTCAGCGCCATCGGCCGCAGCACCAAGGGCATCTGGCTCACGCCGTCTTGGGTCTGGAAGGTCTCGGCCAAAAAGACCGCGGCGATCCTCAAGCGCGCGCACATGAACACCGTCGTCATCGACGTCAAAGATGACTTCGGCCACGTGACCTATCCGAGCAAGCTGCCGCTGGCCAAGAAGGTCTTCCGGCGCATCATTCGCGACCCCAAGAAGATGCTCGAGACCTATCACAAGGCCGGCATCTACGTCATCGCGCGCATCACGGCCTTCAAGGACAGCAAGCTGCCGCTGGTGCGCCCCGACCTCTCGATGCGCATCGGCCGCAAGGCACGCCGCCTCTTCTCCGCCGGCGCCGGCTGGCTCGACCACTACAGCGACGAGGTCTGGGACTACCTGATCGACATCGGCCGCGAGGTCGCCGAGCTCGGCTTCGACGAGGTGCAGTTCGACTACATTCGATTCCCCAAGGGCTACGCCGGCACGCTCGGCAAGTGGCTGCACAAAAAGGACGACGAGAAGCGCACGCGTGCACAGCTCATCGCCGACTTCCTGCAGCGCGCCGATCGCGCGATCGGGGTCCCAATCTCGGTCGACGTCTTCGGGCTCACCACGCTCGTCGACGGCGACCCGCGTCGCCTCGGCCAGCACCTCGAGAAGCTCGCGCCCTACGTCGAGGCGGTCTCGCCGATGATGTACGCCAGCGGCATGACCACGTACTTCCGGGGCAACAAGATCAAGGCGCCGCGCATCTACTCGCTGATCCACTGCGGCCTCTGGCGCGCCCGCAAGAAGCTCAAGAACACGGTGCTGCGCCCCTACCTGCAGGCCTACCCCAATGACGTCAGCTTCTATGGCGGGCAGTTCATCGCGCAGCAAGTGCGCGCGGCGTGGCGTGCAGGCAGTGACGGCTTTCTTTTCTGGGCGCCGCCGATGAAGTTCGGCGCACCGATCCGCGGCATGCGCCAGCTCGGCAAGAAGTACCTCGACAGCTACGACCAAGACGCCCGCTCGCGCTACCTCGCCAAGAAGAACCACCCCGTGCGCTGGTGCAAGCTCAAGGGCGCCGTGTTCGCGACACCCAAGCACCTCCCCAAGAAGAAGACGCGCGCGCGCCGGCGCGGCAAGAAGCACGCGAACGCCAAGTAGCAGCGCGCCTCGCCGGGGCTGCTACAGTCGTAGCGCGTGAGCCCTGGCAGCAAAGGCGTGTTGTTGATGGTCCTCGCCTCGGGTTGCTTCACCAGCATGAGCGCGCTGGTCAAAGCGCTCGGGCCGCAATTCCCCTTCGTCGAAGCGGCCTTCTTTCGCGCCCTTTTCGGTCTGCCGATGGTCCTCGCGCTGCTCGTGCGCAAGCACGTCTCGCTGCGCTCGGATCACAAGCGCCTGATGTTGGTGCGCGGGCTCGCCGGGTCGGGCGCCATGGGCTGCTACTTCTTCGCGCTGCAGCACGGCAAGCTCGCCGAGGTGATCATCGTCGCGCGCACGCACCCGGTGCTCGTCGCGATCATCGCCCCGCTGATCCTCGCCGAGCGCACGCCGCGCGTGGTGTTCGGCGTGATGAGCGTCAGCTTCGTCGGCGTCGCGTTGGTCATCAAACCGTCGGCGGGCGACTTCTCGAGCGCCGCGCTGGTGGCCTTCGCGGCGACGTGCTTTTCGGCCGTCGCGCACACGTTGGTGCGCAAGCTGCGGGCGAGCGAGCCGCCCGAGCGCATCGTCATCTACCTCAACGTGATCGTCGGCGTGGCGGCGGGGGTGGCATCGCTACCCGTCTTCGTGTGGCCCAGCTGGCGCGAGGTCTGGCTGCTGGTCGGGGTGGCGGCGCTCGCGACGGTCGGCCAGCTCTCGATGACGCACGCCTACGGGCATGACAAGGCGCCGGTGATCTCGACGGCCGGCCACGCGGGGATCCTCTTCGCCCTGGGCATCGGCTGGATCGCCTGGCGCGAGGTGCCAGACACGCTCTCGCTGGTGGGCGGCGGGTTGATCTTGGCCGCCGGTGTCAGCTTGGCCTTCATGCGCCGAGAGACCCTCCCGCCGAGCGCCTGATATTCCGACGCAGTGTGTCAACTCGGCACCCTCGGCGTCCACGCGCGCGTGCTAGAGTCCTGATAAATCGCAGACAAGCGAGAGATCCCATGAGCGATAAGCGCAATCCGGCCGACCGAATCCGTCGCGTGGTGGTGCTCGGCGCCAACGGCACGATGGGCTACCAGAGCGGCGCGCTCTTCGCCGCCGCCGATGTCGATGTCGTCTACTTGGCTCGCACCAAGGAGAAGGCGGAAAAGGGGCGCGAGGGGGCCGCCAATGCGGTGCGCTCGGCGGCCATCAAGTCGCGCATCAGCTGCGGCGGCTACGATGATCTCGGCAAGCACGTGCCCGACGCGGATCTGATCTTCGAAGCGGTCGCCGAGGATCTCGACATCAAGCGCGCCCTCTACGAGAAGGTCGATGCCGCGCGCCGCGACGACAGCATCGTCGCCACGGTCAGCTCGGGCCTCTCCATCGACGAGCTCGTCGACGGCCGCTCGGATAGCTTCGCGCGCAACTTCTGCGGGCTGCACTTCTTCAACCCGCCGCAGGTGATGGTCGGCACCGAGCTCATCGGCGGCAAGGCGACCGACCCGCAGGTGCTCGACTTCGTCGAAAGCTACTCGGAGAAGGTCCTCGGGCGCGTGATGGTGCGCACGGCCAACACCGCTGGCTTCGCGGGCAACCGTGTCGGCTTCAAGGTGCTCAACGAGGCGGCGCAGCTGGCGATGACCCACGGGCCGCTGCTCGTCGATCGGCTGCTCGGCCCTTACACGGGGCGCGCGATGCCGCCGCTTCGCACCATCGACCTCGTCGGCTGGGACGTGCACCGCGCCATCGTCGACAACGTGTGCGCCAAGGTCGAAGACGAGGCCATCGCCACCTACCGCATGCCCGAACGCATGCGCGCGCTGCTCGAGCAAGGTACGCTCGGCGACAAGGGCGGCTACGGCTTCTTCAAGTCCGACGGCAAAGGCAAGCCCAAGCTGGTGCTCGACCCGACGAGCGGCGAGTACCGCCCCGAGTCGCACCAGAACGTGCCCGAGCTGCCGTTCGTCGACGAGATCGTGTTTCTGCACCGCATCGGCGAGTACGGCCGCGCCATGCAGCGCTTCGCCGAGGCCGATGGCGAGCTGGCCGAGATGAGCCGTCGCGTCATCGGCGGCTACATCAGCTATTCGTTCCATCGCGTCGGCGAGGTCACCGAGTCCATCGCCGGCATCGACCGCATCATGGCGGCGGGCTTCAACTGGGCGCCGCCCAGCGCGCTGGTCGACACCATCGGCAAGGACCGCACGGTCAAGATGATCGAGCAGGCAGGCCTGCCCGTGCCCAAACAGCTCACCGACGCCATCGCGCGCGCGGGGGACGGGCCGCTGTTCGACGAGCCACGCCTCTCGCTGGGGCGCTACTTCGTGGCGGCGGCCTAGCTCTATCGTATCGCCCATCGCGACAACTGCAGAGGGAGCAGCATCACCATGGCTAACGACGTCTTTGTCCTCGGTGGTCACCAGACCGACTTCGCGCGCAACTGGAACAAGGAAGGCAAACACTTCCTGGCGATGATGCGCGAGTCGGTGCTCGGCGCGCTCGAGCTAACCGATGTGCCCCCAGCCGACATCGAGGTGGCGCACGTCGGCAACTTCGCGGCGGAGCTTTACTGCAAGCAGGGACACCTCGGCGCCTTCTTCGTCGAGATCGATCCCGCCTTCTCGGGGCTGCCCACCAGCCGCCACGAGGCGGCTTGCGCCTCGGGCAGCATCGCGCTGCTGGCGGCGTCGGCCGAGATCGAGGCCGGGCGCTACGGGCTCGCCTGCGTCGTCGGCGTCGAGCAGATGAAGACGGTCGGCTCGAAGGTGGGCGGTGACTTCCTCGGCACCGCCGCGTGGTACGAGCTCGAGGCGGAGGGGATCGACTTTCCGTTCCCCAAGCTGTTCGGCAAGCTCGGCGACGAGTACGACAAGCGATATGGCCTCAAGGCCGAGCACCTCGACGCCATCAGCGTCATCAACTACGCCAACGCCAAGCTCAACCCCAACGCGCAGACGCGCAACTGGTACATGAGCGCGGACCACGCCGCGTGCAAAGGTGACGACAACCCGGCGGTGGGTGGACGCATCCACCTCACCGACTGCTCGCAGGTCACCGACGGCGCCGCCACGCTGCTGCTCGCCTCGCGCGACTACGCCGCCGACTACGCGCGCCGCCGCGGCATCGACCTCGACGCCATCCCGCGCCTCGCCGGCTGGGGCCACCACACGGCGCCGCTGCGCTTCGCCGACAAGGTCAAAGAGAGCAAGGGCCACAAGTACGTGCTGCCGCACGTGCGCGCCACCGTCACCGACGCCATGGGCCGCGCCGGCATCGCCAGCGTCGACAGCATCGACGGTATCGAGACGCACGACTGCTTCACCACCAGCGAGTACATGGCCATCGACCACTTCGGCCTCACGGCGCCGGGCGAGAGCTGGAAGGCGATCGAAGAGGGGCGCATCGCGCTCACCGGCGATACGCCGATCAACCCCAGCGGCGGCCTGATCGGTGCCGGCCACCCGGTGGGCGCGACGGGCGTGCGCCAGTGTCTCGACGCCTACAAGCAGGTCACCGGCACCGCCGGCGACTACCAGGTCGAGGGCGCCCGCACCTTCGCCACGCTCAACATCGGCGGCAGCGGCACCACCAGCGTCTCGTTCATCCTGTCGCGATAGCGGCTGGACTGCGATAGCCTGCGATTCACTCGAACGCAGGCTATCGATGACACCTCACAACGCGCTCGTCTCGCTCATCTTCATCGCCCTCCCTTTCGGCTGCGCCACGACCAGCAAGAGCTCGACCCTCGGCGAGAGTTGCAGCAGGTCAGCCGACTGCGCCGACAAGCTGCGCTGCATCGCGCAGAAATGCGTCGCGCACGACGGCCTGGCGGCATTCTGCGAGCACTCGGTCGAGCTCTATCGCAAAGACTACCCGCGGATTGCGAAACAGATCGCCGCGGCGGGCGTCAAGCCGCCGCCGTTCAACGAGGCCGCGACCCGCGGCAACTGCGTGCTCAAGCTCGCCCGCCTGCGCGCAGCCATGCCGACAAAGGTCGACGCGTTCATAAGATGTGCGCAGGCAGCCTCGACGGTCAAAGAGATGAACGAAAAGTGCGCGCAGATCGCAGCTTCCATCACGGCGAAACAAGCCAGCAAGGCAAAGCTCGAGGAGGCCACGGAGGGACTCGACAAGATCAAGGCGGGCGCCAGATCCTTCTTCCAGGCCGACCACTATGACAACGTGGGCAACCTGCTGCCGAAGGCCTTCCCCACGACGAAGCCCTATCTCAAGGGAAGCACCGCGAGCACGACTCAGGACAGCGGCTGGACACCCCCGCAACCATGCTGCCAGCAACCCGGCAAGAAGTGCGCGGGCGAGAAGGTATGGGATGCAAGCGTTTGGCGAGCCCTGCAGTTTCGCATCGCCGGTTCACACGACTTCCAGTTCAGATTCACCAGCCGCGGCCTCAACACGAAAGCCACCTACACCGCCGAAGCACGCGCCGACCTCGACTGCACCGGCGTGTACACGACCTACAAGATCACCGCCGCGGTCGACGCGGAGTACGAGGTGGTGGTCAAAGGCCCGATCATCACCAGGGGCAAGTAGACGCCCGCGCGAAACACGCCACGCCGACGCCCGCACACCGCACACGCACTGCTAGCGCGGTGAGCAGTGTTCTAGGCGGTTTCAATTGGTCGGCGCAACACCGTACTTCTTGTACAGGAGGGCGGTTTGCATGGGTTTACGATCGATGAGCGGGATGAGATTTGGCGGCGCTGGAAGGCTGGTGAGTCGATGCGTGTCATCGGCCGGGCAGTGGGGGCGGGACAGAGCAGCGTGCAATCTGTGCTTCAGCGCTGCGGCG
>JAGQIK010000507.1 GCA_020431405.1 Myxococcales bacterium | reverse complement strand
CGCGCGCCGCGGCGACCATCGCGCGGCGCTCGCCGCCTACCGCCGCGCGCTCGCACGCTGCCGCGAGGCGCGCGACTGCGTGCTCTCCAAGCGCCGCATCGCCGAGACCCTCGAGCAGCTCGGCCGCTACAGCGAAGCGCTGCCGCTCTATCAAGCCCTCGCCGACGACAAACGCGAGCCGCACACCGCCGCGCGCGCCGCGCAGCGCGTCGGTCGCCTGCTCGCGCGCGCGGGCAAGCGCGACGCCGCGGCGGCCGCCTGGCGTCACTGCCTGCTGCGCTGGGCCGAAGAGGCCGCCGCCATCGACTGTCTCGCCGACCTCGTCCGCCAGGTCGAGGACAACGCACGCGTCGCGGCAGGCGGCAGCACCAAGGGCGCCGATCGCGCCGTGCTGGCGCTGCTCGTCGAGCTCGAGCCCAAGGTGCGCGGCCGCTTCATCGGCTCGCACGTGCTGTGGCGCGCGGCCGAGCTCTATCGCCGACACGGCCAGCGGCACGACGCAATCAAGCGCTACGACGCCCTCGTCGCGCTCTACCCGAAGAGCGGCCTGCGCGACGACGCGCTGTGGTTCGCCGGCAAGCTGCTCGAACAGTCGGGCGACCTGCCACAGGCGCTGCGGCGCTATCGCTGGCTGCTGCGCGGCCGCAAGGAGGCCTGGATGGTGGGCAGCTACTACAACCAATACATGGACAACGCGCAGCTGCGCATCGGGCGCATCTACTTCGAGCGGCTCAAAGACCTCGGCCGCGCGCGCGCCGCCTTCGAGCTCCTGGCGCACGACTTTCCCAGCTCGCTGCTGCGCGACGACGCGCTGCTGTGGCTGGCCAAGCTCGAGGAGCAGGCCGGCCGCAAGAAGCACGCATGCGCCGCGCTGACCGAGCTCGTCAAACGTTACCCCGACGGCAACTGCGTGCGGCGCGCCCGCGCCGCGGCGACACGACTGGGCTGTGGTAGCCTCTAGCCGCTTCTCTCGTTTGCCTGAGCCACGAGCTGCACGTTGATCCGCTTTTCGCGCGTCAGTAAGGCCTTTCGCGACCCGCTGCTCGTCGACGTCGACCTCGACATTGAAAGCGGCGCGATCTGGGGGCTGATCGGCCCCGGCGCCGGCGGCAAGAGCGTGCTGCTCAAGATCGCCGCCGGCTTGATGCGCCCCGACGCCGGGCGCGTCGAGATCGCCGGACGCGACATCACCGGCGACGACGAGACGGCCCTCGCGCAGACCCGCGAGCGCATCGGCATGCTCTTTCAGAACAACGCCCTCTTCGACTTCATGACGGTGCTCGACAACGTCGCCTTCCCGCTGCGCCGCCGCGGTGTGGCCGACGACGAGGCCGAAGCGCGCGCCGAGAAGCGCTTGCGCGCCGTAGGCCTCGCCGGCAGCGAGCACAAGATGCCGAGCGAGCTTTCGGGCGGCATGCAAAAGCGCGTCGGCCTCGCGCGCGCCAGCGTCGCCGACCCGGAGGTCGTGATCTACGACGAGCCCACCGCCGGCCTCGACCCCGTCACCACCAGCAAGATCTACGACCTGCTGCGCGAGGACCACGAAGCGAGCAAGCCCACCACCATCGTCGTCTCGTCGGACGTCGACGCCCTGCTCTCCTTCGCGCCGCGCGTCGCGCTGCTCGAGGGCGGCGTGCTGCGCTACGACGGCGACGCCGCCGCCATCGCCGAGAGCGACGACGCGGTCGTGCGCCAGTTCGTGACCGGCTCGCTCGAGGGGCCGCTGTGATCGCGCGCGTGGGAGACGTCGTCATCGGCGTCACACGCGAGGTCGGCGGCATCGGCGTGCTGATGCTGCAGGTGCTGCGCGCGCTGTTGCCGTGGCCCTCGATGGACGCGCGCGAGCTGTGGCGCAACCTCTACCGCATGGGCGTCAAGTCGCTGCCCATCATCCTCGCCACGGCGTTCTTCTCGGGGGCGATCCTGGTGGTGCAGTCGGGCATCTTCGTGCGCCGCTTCGGCGCCGAGGGCCTGCTCGGCTGGGCCACCGGCTACAGCACGTTCCGCGAGATCGGACCGATCCTGATCGCGCTGATGTTCTCCGGGCGCGTGGGCTCCAACAACACCGCCGAGCTCGGCACGATGACGATCACCGAGCAGATCGACGGCCTGCGCGCGCTGGCGATCGATCCCATCCGCTACCTGATCGTGCCGCGCGTGACGGCGATGATGGTGATGCTCTTCGCGCTGACGGTCTTCGGCGACTTCGTCGCGATCCTCGGCGGCGCGCTGCTCGGACAGGTTGTCGTCGGCGTCGACACGTCGGTGTTCTGGCATAGCCTCTTTTCCAACCTCGGCACCTGGGACCTCGTGCACGGGCTGGTCAAGTCGGTCTTCTTCGGCCTCGTGATCTCGCTGACCAGCTGCTACTTCGGCATCAGCGTGCGCGGCGGCGCCGTCGGCGTAGGCCGCGCCGTCAACGCCTCCGTCGTCGCCTCGGCCATCGGCATCATGGTCACCGACTGCTTGCTGACGCTGCTGATGAAATGAGCCGGACACGCGACATACGTTCGGCCGATTCACCGCCTGCGCCGCCAGCGTCAGCGCCCGACCCCCAGCGCGTGGCGCTGCTCTTGCGCCCACCGCTGCTCGTCGGCGCGGCCGCGCTCGGCGGCGCGCGCGTGGCGCGCGGCATCGCCAGCCTCTTCGCCGGCACGCTGCTGCGCGCGATCAACCGCCAGAGCGAACGCGGCGCCGTCGCCGAGCAAATGTTCAACATCGGCAACCGCTCGTTGTTCTTCGTCGCCGTGACGCTCGGCTTCATCGCGCTGGTCTCGGTCTTTCAGGTCTGCCTGCAACTCAACCGCGTCACCGGCGACCTCTCGAAGGTCGGCCTCGAGCTGATCAAGCTGATGGTCCACGAGTCGGCGCCTTCGCTGACGGCGATGATGCTCGCCACGCGCGTTGGCGCCGGCATCGCCGCCGAGATCGGCTCGATGGTCGTCACCGAGCAGGTCGACGCGCTGCGTATGTCGGGCGTCGACCCGGTGAGCTATCTGATCCTGCCGCGCTTTCTGGCCTGCCTGCTGATGACGCCCGTGCTCGCGGTCTTCGCCTTCGGCGTCGCGCTCGGCTCCGGCACCGCGATGGCGTACGTCGCCTTCGGCGTCAATCCGTCCATCTTCGTCGACTTCTCGGCCGTCACCGCCGCCGACGTCGGCATCGGCGTGGTCAAGTGCTTCTGCTTCGGCGCCGCCATCCCCGTCGTCTCGGGCTACTGCGGGCTGACCACCTTCGGCGGCAGCGAGGGCGTCGGCGCCGCCACCACGCGCGCGGTGATCAACGCCTCGCTGGCCGTGCTGGCGCTCGATCTGCTGCTCACCGTGGCCGGCTTCATGCTGTTTCCTCCGAGCGCGGCATGACATGACGATCGAGTTTCGCGACCTGCACAAGTCGTTCGGCGCTCAGCACGTGCTGCGTGGGCTGACGATGACCATCGAGCGCGGCGAGGTGTTCTTCATCATCGGCACCTCGGGCGTCGGCAAGTCGGTGACCATCAAGCACCTGGTGGGCCTTTTGCAGCCCGACAGCGGCGAGATCCTCGTCGACGGCAAGCCCGTGCACGGCCTCGCCGAGCGCGAGTACTACCCGCTGCGCAAACGCCTCGGCATGGTCTTTCAGCACTCGACGCTCTTCGACTCGTTGACCGTGCTCGACAACGTCGCCCTGCCGCTGCGCAAGCACCAGCGCATGCGCATGTCCGCCGCGCGCGAGGCCGCCAAGGAGCGGCTCGCGGTGGTGCAGATGGAGCGCTACGCTGACCGCTGGCCGGCCGAGCTGAGCAGCGGCATGCGCAAGCGCGTCGCCATCGCGCGCACCCTCACGCTCGAGCCACAGTACGTGCTCTTCGACGAGCCGACCACCGGCCTCGACCCCGTCTCGGCGCGCCGCGTGGACGAGATGATCAAGCGCCTGCAGACGCTCGACGTGACGTCCGTGGTGGTCTCGCACGATCTGACCAGCATCTTCACCATCGCCGACCGCATCGCCTTTATCTATCAGGGTCAGGCACATATCATCGGCACGCCGGAGCAGCTGCGCGCAGCGGACGACCCCATCGTCCAGCAATTCATCAGCGGCCGCTCCGACGGACCGATGGAGACACCGGGGTTTTAGATGGCAAAAGAGCGCGCGATCGAGCTCAAGGTCGGCCTGTTGATCATCGGCGCCATCGCGCTGCTGGCCGGCCTCGTCATCGGCCTCGGCAACTTCTCGCTGGCCAAGGGGCAGAAGCTCCACGTCGACTTCGACTTCATCGGCAACCTGCACGAGGGCGCGCCGGTCAAGGTCGCGGGCATCAAGGTCGGCCGCGTCGAGAAGGTCGAGTTTCTCGGCGGCAAGAAGGACAGCAAGGGGCGCCGCACCTACGTGCGCCTCGGCGTGTTCATCGAAAAACGCGCCGCCGCCGCCGTGCACAGCGACGCCGAGTTTTTCATCAACACCCAGGGCGTGCTCGGCGAGCAGTATCTCGAGATCGTGCCCGGCACGGCGAGCAAGCCGACGATCACCGACGGCGCCGTGATGCGCGGCATCTCGCCGCCGCGCGCCGACCTCATCGTCTCGCGCCTCTACGAGTTTCTCGAGGGCGTGACGCGCATCCTGCGCGAGGACAAGAACGCGATCAGCAACCTGCTGCGCGCCGCCGCGGGCGCCGCCGGCACGCTCGACAAGGTGCTCACCGACAACCAGAAGAAGATCGGCGCGCTGCTCGGCAACCTCGAGAAGCTCAGCGCCGAAGGCATCGCCGTGCTGGGCGGCGTGCGCGGCGCCATCGGCGACGGCGGCTCGATCCGGCGCACCCTCGGCAACGTGCAGCGTGCCACCGGCTCGCTCGCGCGCCGGCTCGATCCGCTGCTGGCGCAGGCCGGTCGCGCGCTCGGCGTCGTCGAGCGCGTGGGCAAGGCCATCGGCCCCGACGAGCAGCGCAAGGTGCGCACCTTCATCGATCAGCTGGTGCGCATCGGCGAGCGCATCTACGGCATCGCCGGCGACGCGCGCGTGATCGTCGCGCGCCTGGCCAAGGGGCGCGGCACCGCCGGCGCGCTGCTCGCCAAGGACGAGCTCTACGACGACCTCAAGGAGATGGTGCGCGACCTCAAGCGCAACCCGTGGAAGTTCCTGTGGCGCCAGTAGCGAGCGCGGCGTAGCGGATCCGACGTGCAGGCGACCAAGCGCATGCAGATAATCGTGGGCGCGCTGCTGCTGGCGCTGGCCATCGGCATGCTCGTCACGCTGCTGTTGCTCGGCGAGCGCCCGATCACCGGCGGCACGCGCCTGACCGTGCGCTACACGCGCGTCGCCAACCTCAAGCCCGGCGCCGAGGTGCGCTTCTTCGGGCGCCGTGCCGGCATCGTGCTCGGCGTGGTGCAACCCAACGACAACCAGCTCGCGCGCGTCGAGCTGCTGCTGCAGCCGCGCTACGCCCGCCGCGTCTGGCAAAACGCGCGCATCTACATCACCGCGACGAGCGTCATCGGCGAGCGCTATGTCGACATCGCACCGCCGGCGGCCGCTCACGATCCGGCCGCGCCGGTGCGCGAGGGTCAAGTGCTGCGCGGCATGGACCCGCCCGACCTCGACGCGTTCTTCAACCGCACCTACGCCGTGGTGACCAAGGTCTTCGCGCTGGCCAAGCGCGAGGGTCCCGCGGTGCGCAAGCTGCTCGGCGCGCTGTCGAGCCTGCGCACGAAGGTCGGCGCGCTCGACCTCAGACAGCGCCTCGCCGAGAGCGGCGGCAAGCTGATCGTCGCCGCGCGCGACATCAAGCTGCTGCGCGCGTCGCTAATGCACGCCACCGACAACGGCCGCGCGATCACGCGGCTGCGGCGCGACGCCGAAAAGCTCGTCGAACGCTACGCGGCGCGTCTCGAGG